>CAYZPF010000015.1:0-27705 GCA_964479995.1 uncultured Muribaculaceae bacterium
AAATTCCGTTTGAGGAGTGCAAAGATAATTACATAAATCGAAAAAACAAAAAAAAAGAAAAGAAATAAAGAGAAATTAACAAGGGGTACTAATAAAGAGAGGTCTCGAGTCAGAATAGTCTTTTAAATGATAAGAGCCGTGCTAAGATCAGCATATCTTTTCGATAGAAATTCTGTGTCGTAAATATAGAAAGGCTATAAATATTGTAAGCGTAGTAAAGATTATCTAACAGATTAATTATTTTTGTAGCCTAATTAATTGAATATCTTAAAGAAAGATTTTTAAAATGAGAACCTCAACAGAATTCACTAATAATCACAAAGATACAATTGACAGCGAAGGGATGATTGTAATTAATAAAGTTTTAGCATATTTAGAAGACCTTGATATTCAATACTCAATTTCTTACCATCCCCCTGCTCCAACTATTGAAATTGCTAAACAGTACTGGAGCGATATTGAAGCAGTTCATTGTAAGAATCTTTTCTTTAGAAATCATAAAGGCAATAGACACTATCTTGTGCTGCTGGATTGTGACAGCACAATGAATATACATGGTCTTGAAAAACATTTAAAACAGGGAAAACTCACCTTCGCATCGGAGGCGCGAATGGAGAAACATCTGGGTGTAAAACCCGGCTCCGTATCATTTTTTGCCTTGATTAATAGTGAAAGTAAGAATGTTAAACTATTTTTAGACGAGAAACTGCTAAGTGCAGAAAAAATAAGCTTTCATCCTAATGATAACCGTGCCAGCGTAGTAATTAGCGGTACCGGCTTTAGGTTTTTACTGGACCACTTTGAGAATGAATATGAGCTAATGGATTTAACAGAGTAGCTATCTTTTCATCTCATCAAATCCTTCACCATAAACTCCCATTACATTACCAACGGAAAGAAATGCGTTACGATCTGTTTCCCGGACAATTTTAAAGATAAAGTTTATCTCTGTACGTCTAACAATAACCATGAGCACTTTACCCTCTCGTTTAGTAAACCATCCTAATGCATTAATCACAGTAACACCGCGCCCCATTGAGGTTATTCTATCTGCAATTACTTCATGATTTTTGGAAAAGATAAAGATTTGTATTGATTGCCTGGCGCCTGAAAGCACCAGGTCTATGGAATAACTAACCACACTTATCTGAATAAATCCGTAAACCACTGTTGCAACGCGACTTCCAAAAGAGCCTTCAGTTGGAACCAAAAGGGAGCAACCTACAATGATAATATCCATTAAAAGTATAAGTTTACCGGGTGATATATTCCGATATTTGTTTATTATTAGGGCAATAATATCTGTTCCGCCTGAACTACCTCCTTGAGTAAAAGTTAGTGCTATCCCTACCCCAACAGCTACACCACCAATGAGCGCAGAGAGGAGTTTCCCATTACCGATAGCTATATCCTGAATAAGCTCAGGGGGTATAGCGCCGGGTAAGAATTTCAGAAAGAATGAGACGACAGTAATAGCAAATATTGTTTTGATACCAAAGCCTTTACCAAGTATCATAACAGCTATAATCAATAGTAAAATATTAATTATGAAATAGGAGTAGCTTACCGGGAAACCTGTTAAATAGTAGAGTATGGCAGATACACCTGTAATACCACCTCCCACCAATCCGTTAGGGATCAAAAAGAGCGTCCAGCCAATAGAGTAGATGAATAGGCCAAGTGCTATGAGGAGGTACTCTTTTACTCCTGTTAAGATTGCTTTTGTTCTTTTTTCCATTTGATTTTCCTGTCTTTTATTTGATCGAAGCCTCTGCCATATACGCTTGTAACAGCAGAAACAGACATAAAGGCATTTTCATCTGTATTCTTGACTATTTCTGACAATAGTGGCATCTGCACTTTCCTTAAAATAACAACCAAAACTTTGCCCTCCTGTTTCGAGAACCATCCGGTTGAGGAGAGAGCTGTTACACCCCTTCCCAGCTTACTGTTTATTTTTTCGGCTATTTCATCATATTTTGAGGAGTATATCATAGCCTGAACCGACTGCTTATTCCCGGAAAGAATAGTATCTATTACATATGAGAAAGAGACCATCACTATGTAGCCATAGATAACATCTGATAATCCTTTACCGGGAAGAAAGAACATAGAGCCTACTATAATCATATCACTGTACAGAAATACCCGGCCGGGCGTGGTCTCCCTGTATTTACCTATGATAAGTGCGATGATATCTGTACCTCCGGTACTTCCGCCCTGCATAAATATTATGCCTATTCCTATACCGCTTATAGTCCCACCCAATACGGCGTTGATTAACTTGTCTCCTATATCGGTGACCCATGGTATCAGGGGTAAAAATTTAAAAAAGAGGGTGGTTACAATTATGCAATAGATTGTCTTGATCCCAAAGGCCCCTCCAAGTATAGTTAAGCCGATTAAAAGCAAAAAAGCATTGATTATCAGATAAGAATAAGCTATCGGAAAGCCAGTCGCATAATTGATAACCGATCCTAACCCGCTCAATCCGCCGCCCGCAATCTGTTGCGGAATCAGGAAAGCAGTCCAGCTAAAAACATAGATAAAAAGCCCTACAGTCATAAACGTATAGGACTTAATCATCTTAAAAATATGGTTATTAAACATAAGTTCCTCTATACAAATAAATCTCTCATCAAGAGACAATGTTTATAATTTTTTTAGGAATAACTATCACCTTCTTAATTGTACCTCCGGCAAGATAGCGGATGGTATTCTCATTATCTCTCACAGAGCGCTCAATCTCTTCAACAGAGAGTGAGTTAGAAAGGTTCAGTTTATATCTAAGTTTCCCATTAAAAGTTACGGGATATTCAAATGTCTCCTCTATTGTAAAGGTATGGTTATAAACAGGGAATTCTGCCAATGCTATGGAGTCTTTATTCCCGGCTCTGTGCCACAACTCCTCGCAAATGTGAGGTGCAAATGGAGAGAGGAGAATAAGCAGCGGTTCAAGAATTGCTCTTTTATTACAGTTCAGGTCAGAAAGCTCATTTACTGCTATCATAAAAGCGCTTACACTGGTATTGAACGAAAACTCTTCAATATCAGTCTCCACTTTTTTTATTAGCCTATGTAATATTCTTAACTCTGCCAAAATTGACTGTTCATCAGATAACTTAAACTCTTTTACAGGGAAAAAGAGTCTCCAGAATTTTCTGAGAAACCTATGTACTCCGTCAATCCCATTAGTGTCCCAGGGCTTTGATTGTTCCAGAGGTCCCAGAAACATCTCATACATCCTTAGAGTATCTGCACCGTAGTTATCACATATAAGATCTGGGTTAACTACATTAAACATAGATTTACTCATCTTTTCAACTGCCCATCCGCATAAATACTCTCCCTCTTCCAGAATAAATGTTGCATTGGAGTATTCAGGACTCCACTTTTTAAATTCTTCTATGTTGAGTCTGTCATTGTGCACAATGTTTACATCTACATGCAATCCGGTTGTATCGTACTCCTCTTTTAGCCCGTATGAAACAAAGGTGTTTGTCCCTTTAATCCTATAGACAAAATTTGAGCGCCCTTGGATCATTCCTTGGTTTATCAGCTTTTTGAAAGGCTCATCTTCACATATATACTCTAAGTCATAAAGAAATTTATTCCAGAATCTTGAGTAGATAAGATGACCTGTTGCATGTTCGGTCCCCCCGATGTAGAGATCTACATTTTTCCAGTAGCTATTGGCCTCTTTAGAGACAAGAGTCTCACCATTTTTAGGATCCATATAGCGTAGATAGTAAGCGCTGCTACCTGCAAATCCGGGCATTGTACTCTTTTCCAGCGGATATCCGTTAAAGTTCCACTCTTTAGCTCTAGCCAAAGGGGGCTCCCCGCTTTCGGTTGGAAGGAATGTATCCACATCGGGGAGTTCAAGGGGTAAATCCTTTAATTCCATTGGATGAGCTTCACCGTCTATGTAGTATATTGGGAATGGTTCTCCCCAGTATCTCTGCCTTGAAAAGATAGCATCTCTAAGTCTGTAATTAACCTTCCTCTTACCTATCCCCCGCCTCTCTACCTCATCAATAGCGGCGGGTATTGCTTCATTAACAGGCATTCCGTTAAGGAATCCCGAATTACACATTATTCCCTCCTTTGCGTCAAAACTCTCTCTGCTTATATCACAACCTTCAATAAGAGGCACTATCGGCAAGTTAAAGTGACGGGCAAAAAGATAGTCTCTGCTATCATGCGCAGGAACAGCCATAATTGCACCGGTACCGTAGCCGGCAAGCACATAATCTGCTATCCAGATAGGAATTTGTTCATTGGTAAAGGGATTTGTACCGTAACTTCCGCTAAAAATTCCTGACACCTTCTTGGTCTCAATCATTCTCTCTCTCTCTGTTTTGCGCTTAGTTGCAGCTATGTAATCATCAACAAGCTCCTTCTGCTCCGGAGTGGTCAATAACTCTACCCATTCACTCTCCGGGGCCAGAACCATGAAGGTCGCTCCGAACACAGTGTCGGCACGGGTGGTAAATATTTCTAAATCATACTTTTTTTTGCCGTTTGATACTTTAAATATCATCTCTGCCCCCTCTGAGCGGCCAATCCAGTTTCTTTGCATCTCTTTAAGAGAGTCGCTCCAGTCCAGTCTCTCAAGATCATTTAGAAGCCTGCTGGCATAAGCGGAAACTCTCAGCTGCCACTGCTTCATCTTTTTTTGCTCCACAGGGTGTCCACCTCTTGCAGAAACCCCCTCTTTCACCTCGTCATTGGCAAGCACCGTTCCAAGTACAGGGCACCAGTTTACCGAAGTCTCTCCTAAGTAGGCTAAACGATAATTCATCAGGATCACGTTTTTCTCCTTTTGGGTAAAACAGTTCCACTCCTCTGCACTAAAGATTTTTTCACAGGAAGTAGCTGCCCTAATACCAATATTACCCTCTTTTTCAAAGATTTTCACCAAATTGTCAATCGGCTCAGCTTTTTGGCTCTTGAAATTATACCAGTGTCCAAACATCTCAAGAAATACCCACTGAGTCCATTTGTAATATCCGGGATCACATGTTCTTACCTCTCTTGACCAATCATAAGAAAAACCTATTCTATCCAACTGTTCTCTGTATCTCTCAATATTCTTTTCGGTTGTTTTGGCAGGATGTTGCCCCGTTTGAATAGCATATTGCTCAGCAGGCAAGCCAAAAGCATCATATCCCATAGGATGGAGTACGTTAAAGCCCTTTAATCGTTTATAGCGGCTGTAGATATCACTGGCAATATAACCAAGCGGATGTCCTACATGAAGCCCTGCGCCGGACGGGTAAGGAAACATGTCCAGAACATAGTATTTTGGTTTAGAATCATCTACCTCAACTTTAAAGATTTTATTTTTAGCCCAATACTCTTGCCAATGCTTTTCAATCTCAAGAAAATTATACTCCATCTCACAATTTTTAAAAACAGAGGCAAAAATAGTAAAATTTACTATCTCTTTAACCTGAATTCGACAGGGATGGTAACTTTGGTTCTTACAGGTTTTTTATCAATGGTAGCTGGTCGCCATTTAGGAGAAACGCTTATGACTCTCAAAGCCTCTGCATCCAGCAATGAGTCTACCGTTTTTGTTACCTTAAAGTTTGAGAGCGCACCATTTTTTTCAACGATAAATTCTACTATCACAGTACCTTGAATTCCTTTTTCGGCTGCTTTGGATGGATACTTTAAATAGTGATGCACCCACTTTTCAAGAAATTTTTTTTCATCTCCTTTCTGAAAAGTAGCTCTACTATCGGTCTCGCTTTGTAAATAGACCCTATCTTCAATTATCTCTTGTTTGCCTTGTGAGGAAAGAGGGGTTTTAGGGAGCATTACATCTCTGTTAGCAACAATTTTTAAAATATTTAAGATATACTGGGAGATATCCTCCATAAGGTTATATTGTATCTTTTCCGGTACATCTCTCGGGGAGTGGTAGTCATTATGCAACAAAGTAGTGAAAAGGATAACGGGAATACCCAATGATGCAAAAGCCCTGTGATCGCTTGGATAATAATCTCCTGTATGAATTTTTGGCGAAATCATAGCAGGCATATTGGAGACCTCCCTCAGGAGCGCCTCTGTCTGAGTGTGGGGCATAACAGTATAAAGGTGCAAATCCCGGCCATCAACGCCACGCCCAACCATATCCAGATTTACCATAAGTGATATAGCCTCAACATGTTGAAAAGCTCTGTTGGTAAAGTACCATGAACCAACCATGCCCGACTCCTCTGCACCAAAGCCAATAAAAAGAATAGATCTTCTGAAATTAAAAGATTGTGCTTTTGCCAATCTGGCTACTTCAAGCATCACAGCAACGCCCGAGGCATTATCATCCGCACCCCGGAAGATTTGCATTGTATCTTTTCCGTTGATGTAGATCTTATTGCAGCCCAGGTGGTCATAATGGGCTCCTACAACTATATACTCATTCTTAAGTAGCGGATCCCACCCCTCAATTATCCCTACAACATTCTGGGAATTAAGCGTATCACCCTCTTCTGAAACTATAGAGAAATCTTGCCCGGGATGAGGATAAAGCAGAATCAATCCTGTCTCTTCCATACTTCTCTGCAGGTATGTAGCAGCCTTTAATTCATATTCAGTTCCTGTACCCCTGCCTTTTAAAGAATCTGCGCACAATACCTCAAGATCTCTCTTCATTCTCTTCACTGCCTCCGATTGAGCTTTAAGCCCGGTAAGCGAGAGAACAAGTATAAACAGTGTTATTAAAAACCCCTTTCTCATTATAAAAATATTTACACATGAAGTACAAAGCCTCATGCGCATAACCCTTAAATCCTTTTAGCCTCTTAATGTTTATTATAAAAAGGGAGCTTGACGGTAACGGCTTTAAGAAGCTTTTCTCTTATTTTAATAAAAATTTCAGTTCCGCTCTTTGAGAAACCGGGAGTTACATAGGCCATCCCAATTGGTTTTTTAACAGTAGGTCCCATTGTACCTGAGGTTACTATGCCAATAACACTACCTTGTGAATCACAAACTTCATAACCATGTCTTGGAATACCCCTGTCAAGAAGTTCAAAGCCAATAAGCTTCCTTGATACTCCTTCATTCTTAAGCCTTAGCATATAGTCTCTGTCAATGAAATCGCCCTTGGCATCATTGAATTTAGTTATCCAACCAAGGCCGGCCTCCAGTGGCGAAGTTGTATCGTCAATATCATTCCCATACAGGCAAAAGCCCATTTCCAGCCTTAATGTATCTCTTGCTCCAAGGCCTATCGGCTTAATGTCAAATTCTGCCCCCGCTTCAAATACGGCACTCCACAATTTGTCTGCATCTTTATTCGACACATAAATCTCACAGCCGCCCGAACCTGTATAACCTGTAATTGAAAAGATTGCACCTTTAATTCCTGCAATAGTAAGCTTTTTAAAAGTGTAATACTCCATTTCTGTCACATTTGTATCACATATTTTCTGCATAGCAGCAAGTGCCTTAGGACCTTGTACTGCAAGTTGACAAAACTCGTGTGATGCATTGTATAGCTCTTTCCCCGGAGTAATGCCGAATTTAGGAGCAATGGCACTCAAATGATTATAGCCTTTCTCTGTATTAGATGCATTTACTACTAAAAGATATGTTTGCTCGTCAAAGCAGTAAACCAAAAAGTCATCTACAATTCCCCCTTTCCCATTAGGGAAGCAAGAATATTGGATCTTCCCCGGAGTTAGTATGGATACATCATTAGAGGTAGTGTATTGTAAAAAAGCCAAAGCATTAGGTCCCTTAACCCAAATTTCACCCATGTGTGAAACATCAAATACCCCCACTTTTTCTCTTACATGGTTGTGCTCTTCATTAATACCAAAGTATTCTACAGGCATATTGTATCCTGCAAAAGGAACCATCTTAGCTCCAAGTTCAATGTGTTTTGCTGTAAATGCGGTTGTCTTCATAAAAATTGTCGCCTCTTAATTTATTTATGCATGTTTTGTTTAATATCATATATCCATAGATCATCTTTCCACATACCCCTATCCATTATATTATACATCTCTGTATAGGCAGGAGCTAAATATGGAAAGGATGCTGCCGAAACAGCCATAAATCCGTTTTTAAATTCGAATACATGAGGAGTATAGCCTTTTTTCTCGAGATACTCCACTGCTCTTTGTGCATTTGAATGCTTTTTAAAGCTACCGATTATAACATGAAACCTGTTGACAGCAGCCTTTTGTAGCTTTATCTCCTCCTCCTTTTTTTCTCTTTCTCTCTCCTGAGCCTCCTTAATTGCCGTTGAGTCTATCACCACTTTAACAGACTCTTCTTCTGCCGTCTTCTTTTTTATAGCTTCAATATCATCTGATGTAGCCATCCCCAGTTGCATTCTAATCCAGTCGCAGCCCGTAACTACCATAATGGCAGCAATAAGGGCTAAAATATATTTTGCTGTTCTCATAATTGATTAGTGTTTAGGGTATTTATGTACCTGCAAAAGTAATACTTTTAGCTAAAAGAGAAAAATAAATGTATATTTGGAGCCAGAAGAGCTTATACAAAGCAAGAGCTATGAGTTTTGTCGGTTATTCGGATATTTTTAAATGATTTTTGTTCAAAATGTTAAGAGTACTGATTCTGTTTTTGTTCTCCGCCTTTACCTTTACTCTAAGGGGAGCAGATACTCTGAAAATGCTCTTTTTAGGAGACATTATGCAACATACGAACCAGCTTGATGCCGCTTTTATATCAGGTAAGAAGAGGGACAAAAAAGAGCGCTCTGATCCCAATAGCTACGACTACTCCTCTTATTTTGCCAATATTAAAAAATATTTTGATGAATCGCATATCATAGCGGCAAATATTGAGACCACATTTCCGCCACCCCCCTTTGCGGGATACCCGGCATTTCGTTCGCCCAAATCACTTGCAGAGGAGTGTTTTAAAAGTGGGATCAACCTTTTCTTTGCAGCTAATAATCACTCTGCCGATGCCGGTACTAAGGGGCTGAAAGGCACGATTGAAATTTATGATTCATTGGGAGTTGATTACACCGGAATTTATGAATCGGGTGAGGATGAGGAGCTATTAAGCCCCTTGCTCATTGAAAAAGAGGGGTTCAGAATAATATTTCTTAACTACACGTATGGTACAAATGGAATTGCTACACCTGTGCCATATATCATTAAACGGTTATCGGAGGAAGAAATCAACCGGGATATTGAAACTGCCAAAAAGAGTTTGCCGGACTTGATTTGTGCAGCTGTTCACTGGGGTGAGGAGTACTCTCTGACACCATCCGGGAATCAGATTAAATGGGAGAAATTTCTCTATTCAAAAGGGGTTGATATAATTATCGGATCACATCCTCACGTGCCCCAAAATATTGCCATTTACAGGGATTCTACAGGTACTGTCAAGAACATAACCGCATACTCTCTTGGCAACGCAATTTCAAACATGACTGCTCAAAATACCCGGATTGCAATAATGCTGGGAGTAACAATAACCCGCGACACTTCCGGTAAAATAGTAATATCAGAACCGGAAAAACATCTTATATGGACAGCAAGGCCTTCACATTCAAACAAAAACTATGGTATTCTCCATATTGAAGATTATCTGTCAAATATTGAGGTTACAGGCAAACACAATGAACACGATTTGATTATACGATACTACAATAAATTCAACAAATAATGACAGAAAAAATTATTGAACTGGATGCTATTGATCCGGTTGATATCTATGGGGTAAACAATAAAATTATTGACAGGTTGTCTTCTCATTTCCCTAAGCTTAAAATTGCTGCCAGAGGATCACAAATATTCATTAAAGGGAATATAGCCGACATGGATGCTTTCGAACAAAAGCTAAATTTTTTATTTGAGATGAGAAGGAGGAAAAAATGGCTCAATGAAGATGATGTTGATTCCCTTTTCGAGAAAGAAACCGAAACAGAGGGAGGGAAAGATGGCTCCCCGGGAGCAGACGATATAATTGTTTACGGAACAGAGGGAAAAATAATACGAGCCCGGACAAAGAACCAGCGTGTACTTGTGAATAAATACTACATAGATGACCTGCTCATAGCTCTTGGTCCCGCCGGAACAGGCAAGACATATACTGCTATAGCTCTTGCCGTCAGAGCATTAAAAAACAAGGAAGTAAAAAGGCTTATACTTACAAGACCTGCTGTTGAAGCCGGAGAGAGGCTGGGATTCCTTCCCGGCGATATGCGGGAAAAGCTTGACCCCTATTTGCAACCCCTTTATGATGCCCTTAAAGACATGATCCCCTCAAAGCGGCTGGCCGATTTAATGGAGGAGAGGATAATACAGATTGCCCCTCTTGCCTATATGAGAGGAAGGACGTTGGAAAACTCATTTGTTATATTGGATGAAGCTCAAAATACAACCTTGGGACAGTTAAAAATGTTTTTAACCAGAATGGGACATAATTCTAAGTTTATTGTCACCGGAGATGCAACCCAGATAGACCTGCCCCGCAAAAGTGATTCAGGCCTTTTAAAGGGTATAGAGTTAATAGGCTCCATAAAAGGCGTATCGGTTATAAATTTTGAAAAATGTGATATTGTACGCCATCCCCTTGTGACACAAATTGTAAATGCCTTTGAGAAATACAAAGAGGAATAAAAGTTAAGAGTAGCCCTCACCTTATCTTTATTCCTTCACTTTTGTAAGTCTTTATCGAATCCCCCTCGGAATAGATAAGATACCCTTCAATATCGGGCTCACTCTCAATTATCTCAATAGCTTTCTCAAGGCCAGCTACCATAAACCATGTGGCGTATGCATCTGCAGTCATTGCATCCGGAGCAATTATGGTTGCGCTTAAAAGATTATTTCTTGCAGGATATCCTGTAAGAGGGTTAATTGTGTGGGAAAATTTCTCTCCATTCTCCTCATAATAGCTCCTGTAATTACCCGAAGTAGCCAGACCGCAATTCTCAATCAGAAGCACGTCCTGAATATCACCTCCTTGAACAAAATTGCCCTCTTTCGGTTTATCTATACCAATACTCCACTTATCTCCCGATATGTTTTTCCCCTTGCATTTAATCTCTCCTCCAATTTCAATCAGATAGTTTCCAATGCCAATTTTATCAAATTCCATTGCAATGACATCTGAGGTATATCCCTTAGCTATAGCGTTGAAATTCAGCTCTGCTCCCATAACTCTCTTTATAATTCTGTGCCCTTCAAGAATAAAATTATCCATCCCACAAAAAGCCTTGAGTGAATCTATCTTTCCCTGATTGACCTCTTCTCTGTTCTTGAATCCGAAACCCCAAAGATTAAAAAGTGGTGATGCAGAGGGGTCAAACAGCCCCTCACTCTTTTTATTAATCTGAAGAGATCTGTTAAATACATTGATAAATAAAGTGTCCAATTCAACTTCGTCCCCTCTGTTAATAGCAGAGATTATAGACTCTTTATTATATACAGACATCGAAAAGTCAATCTTTGTCAGGATTTTATCTACTAAATCATCTAAAGGTCCTCCAATATCATCTGAATAGATTATTCTGAAAGTAGTGCCCTGTGTAAATCCACTCATAATCTTATACCGGCGCGTTGTACACGAATGCATTGAGATTAATAGTAAAGCAAGTATTGTGGCAATAAGCCATCTGAAATTCAATTTCTTCATTACAAAACACATTTTGGCACAAAATTAGAATAAAAAATATATCTTTGTTCGTTAAATTGATCTGACCATAAAAATATGATACGCCATCTTCACACATCCCGCATTCTTTTTATAATAATGGCTATTACCCTCTTATCATGTAAGAAAGATAATGAAGGTGATGATGATTCCAACTATATGGTCGGGAACCTCTCCTTTACCTTAAGCCAATACCTGACTACAGGCCAGGAGATCCGGCTATCTGCTACCGGAATTACCGAACCTGAAGAGGGACTGGTATATCAGTGGTACACTACCGGATTTAGCGTAGATTCACTTACAGGTCAAGATATTACTCTATTTGCACCGACAGAGATCGGGAACTATTCCGTATCACTTAAGGTTACACACAGTGACTATGTAACCAAAAGTCAAATTAAAAGTGTAATAGTCATTAATCCAGCGCTCGAAGAGAGTTACTCGGGAGTTATAAATGGTCCGTACTCTTTAATAGATGAGAGAGATGGTAATATCTATCATTATAAGCAGATTGGCAATCTCTTCTGGTTCACATCCAACCTTCAGTTTGAGGGAGCAGGAAATCCTTATAACAGGGAATTGGCACTTTCCCCCATCTTTGGAGTACTCTATACCTGGAATGAAGCTACAGGAGGTGTTACGGCTAATGGCCTTGGGAAAGGCCCTACCGGTGTATGTCCTGCAGGGTGGAGCGTGCCTACCAATGAAGACTGGGAAGACCTGGCAATCGCTTTGAATGGATCTCCTATAGATTTTGAAAAAGAGTGGAAAGGTGTAGGTGAAAAACTAGCGGCAAATGCCCGTATTAATGGTTCGAATATCTGGAAATACAGCCCGAATAATTTAAAAAATAACACATCGGAGTGGAACGCTCTTCCGGGCGGCAGCACTTCGAATAAGTATAAAAGCTTCTCCAATATCAATCAATATGGATTTTGGTGGAGCTCTACTCAAAAAGATTTATCAAAAAGCTATTACAGGTACATCCATTTTGATCTTCCGGATTTTCCTTATAATTACTCAGATAAAGAGTATTTCGGAGCATCAGTAAGATGTGTCAGGCTTATTGAAAAGTCAAATTAATTGCTTAAAAGCAGTCAATATTCTAAAAATAAAAGATATGAAACTTTCAAAAGGTGTTATTACGCTCATTATTATTTTGGGCGTCTTGTTGTTGATATTCCTTTGGGGCAAGAGCGTTTACAATGGTATGGTTACTCAGGAGGAGCATGTAACAACAGCATGGTCTCAGGTAGAGAATGTCTATCAGAGAAGGGCCGATCTTATTCCTAATCTGGTTGCAACCGTAAAAGGGTATGCCTCCCATGAGCAGGAGACTCTTGAGGGAGTAGTAAATGCAAGGGCAAAGGCTACGCAAACTACAATTGATCCTGCTAACATAAGTCCTGAAAATATGGCCAGGTATCAGCAGGCCCAAGGTGAGCTCTCACAGGCTCTGGGCAGATTGATGATGATTGTTGAAAATTATCCCGATCTTAAAGCCAATCAGAATTTTCTGGAACTCCAGGCTCAATTAGAGGGTACAGAGAACCGAATCACAGTTGAGAGGCAAAAGTACAATGAAGCTGCCCGTAAATACAATACCACAATTCGGCTCTTCCCTAAAAATATTTTTGCCGGGATCTTCGGCTTTGAGAAAAAGTTATACTTTGAAGCCAAAGAAGGAACTGAGAATGCTCCTATAGTCCAGTTTTAGCTGTGAAAGCAACCGACTTTATAAACAGAGAGGAGCAGAAGCAGATAGTTAAAGCAATAGAAGCAGCAGAGCTCAACACTTCGGGAGAGATAAGAGTCCATGTTGAATCGTTATGTAAAGCCAACCCCATAGATAAGGCAATAGCGCTGTTCAACAGGCTTAACATGCAAAAGACCAAAGAAAGAAACGGAGTTTTAATCTATATTGCCTTTAAGTCCAGAAAGTTTGCAATAATCGGCGATACAGGGATTAATGATAAGGTTCCTAAGGAGTTCTGGGACAGGGAGAAAGAGATACTGCACAATGCCTTAAAAGAGGGGCATACAGCTAAAGGTATCATAACCGTCATAGAAAGAGTAGGGAAAAGCCTCAAAGATATCTTTCCATACCAAAAGGATGATGTAAATGAACAGAGTAATGAGATTTCATTTGGCAATTAAAGCGCTCCTTATCGCAGCGTTTTTACCGGTTTTATCACTGGTTACAACTGCGCAGGCACCACCGAAACCTGCACCTGAAAGACTTGTGAATGATTTGGCCGGAGTGCTAAAACATAAAGAGGTATTAGCTCTCGAAGAGAGACTGGAGCTACTTGCCCGCAACACTTCAAACCGCATTGTTGTAGTTACCCTCTCCTCGCTTGATGGATATGATAAATCTGAGATGGCCTATTCAATTGGAGAGAGTTGGGGTGTAGGAGATTCAAAATTCAATAATGGAGTGGTAATTCTTGTTGTTCCAAAAAAAGATAATACAAAAGGAGAGGTATTCATTGCCACAGGTTACGGATTAGAAGGGGCACTGCCCGATGCTTTGTGCAAAAGGGTGATAGAATCAGAAATGATCCCGTCATTTAGAGGCAATAACTACTACGCCGGGATTGACAAGGCGTTAAGCGTGATTATCCCCATTGCTGCTGGTGAATACAGTTATAAACAATATCTCGAAGAGAGCGAAGGCGGAGTGGCAGGAGCAATTGCTGTTCTCATCCTTGTCTTTATATTTGTCATAGTCGCTTTAGCGCGAAAAGGCGGTGGCACCACCAATCTCGGAGGCGGCAGGAGAAAAGATCCTAATTTACTCTATCTTATACTCCTCAACTCTCTCTTATCGGGGAGCAGAGGACGTTCCGGCAGTTTTGGCGGTGGTTACAGCGGAGGCTGGGGTGGCAGAAGCGGAGGATTCGGGGGGTTCGGAGGTGGAAGCTTCGGCGGAGGCGGTGCCGGCGGAAGCTGGTAACTTATAGAGGATATCCCATATCCCCACAGCACTTTGAAGTACGACAAGCGCCATAGATTTATCATAGATTGCAGAATACATTGATTCAATAATCTCATCGTATACCCGTCTGGCATCCAAAACTTCCAGCAGATGGATCTCTCCGTTATAATATTCTTCTTTCTTTTTATCCAATAGCTCTTTCGAGTACTTTGTGATACCTGCAGAGCTATAAAGTTTCAGCTTCTTATTTGCATTAATATAAGCATAATAACTCGCTACAACTTCATTTTTTACAGTTAATTCCGCCTGCTTTAATCTTTTATCTGCCTCTTTTTGCATAGTTGCCGCTTTGAGGATCTCTCCCCTTTTTTTATCAAAAAGAGGGATAGGAATTGATATTCCGAATTCAAATCCGTTGTGTTTTGGCGAAGGAGCCATCTCATTAGTAACTTCTGAATTGCATCCGTAACCAATAAAAGCCTCGAACTCCGGAATCTTCTCTCTCTTAGATGCAACCACCTCTAATTTAGACCTATCCAGCTCTTTAGTTGCCGCAATTAAATCCCATCTGTTTAGTAATGCCTCGTCAATAAGGCCCTGAAGATCATAGATATGATTACTCCAAATATTCTTCCTTTCCGGAGTAATAAGAGTATCTGCTCCGGAGATACCGCAATACTCTGTAAGTTCCACCAGTAGCATATATTGCTCGCTTTCGGCTTCGGCTATAGATCTGTAAAAATTATAGGTCTCAACCCTGTTTTGTAAAGCATCTAAATCATTAACTATTTCACTACCCCTGCTTAGACTATCAGTATGTATCATCTCAATCTGCTCTTTATAGCTCTTCTTTCTAGCTTCAATAATTTCTTGATTCTTTACGGCTTCAAGCCATTTAAGAGTAGCCTTCTCCCTTAGAACTCTATAAAAATCTATCAATAAGGCATGAGTAATCTCCTTATGGGTATGTGCAATTTTTATTGCAACCGAACGCCTGCCGGGGGTAAACACCTGTTTGAGTTCCCACACCGCACCGGTACCCATATGCATTCTGTGTATCTCATTATTGTAATACCCGAATCCAATCTCCGGGTTGTTAAAAACAGAAGCAGATAGCAGTTCTGCCTCTGCAATGTCCAGAGAAAGGCGTTGTGCTGCGTATTCCAGATTATTTTTTCTTACAAGTTCTAAATACTCTTGTATAGAGATCTCTTTAAATACCTGACCGTTTACTAATACTGTAAATAATAGTAAAATAACAGTAAATGAGATTTTTTTCATAGTTATTATTTTTGCCGTTAAAAAATTTATTCGTCTCTATTTATTTCGTTGTTCTTATCGCTATTCAACTTAATTACCACAATTTCTGATTTTGTGCCGATTCTGACCTTTGGCCCCCATAATCCTATGCCGGAGGAGACATAATAATGAGTATCACCTCTCTTTTTATATCCATAAGGGAGTTCATAAATAAGCTTAACAATAAGGTTCCCCGGCCAAAATTGTCCATTATGGGTATGTCCCGATAGCTGTAAGTCTACCCCTTCCATTTCTGCCTCTTCTAAATTAAACGGCTGATGATCTAACAATATTAAGGGCAATGATCTTTCAAAACCTGCAAGTAATTCATTAAGAGGCTTCCTTTCATGGTTTGTTCTGTCATCTCTACCTGCAATGAGTATGCCCCCTTCAACAATAGCTATACTGTCAATGAGCATATTTACTCCTCCGCTTTTTAAGTAATTAATGAGGGCACTCCTCTCTCCGGCGTAAAACTCATGGTTACCGTTTACAGCATAAACCCCATATTTTGCATTAATCCCTGAGAGTTTTTCTGCCACTTTACATCTTTTAAGCGGCTCAAGCCTCATATCGGCAATATCCCCCACAATAAATACCAGATGAGGATCCTCTCTATTAATCATCTTTATATATCTCTCCAGATTCTTACCGTTAATCTGATTACTTAAATGAATGTCACTAATCATCACTATTTTGACCTCATTGTTTGGGATTGGTTTAATCAAGGAGAGATTCAGCCTGGTAACTATTGGATTTCTGAAGTTATAATTCCCATAAACAAGCAAGAGTATTACAAATAAGATTGACAAAACAGCCGTAACTCTTTTTACTGTCTCATAATTCCCTTTGATTGAATTGGGAAATATTTTAAAAAAATGGTCGATTCCTTTAAGTATGTCAAATCCCAACGCCATTAAAGCTAAATAGATAACAGCTACAAACCAGGTAAAGGCTACAGCTGAAAGAATTATTGAAATATTATATGGCAGTTTGTCTCCGGAGAACATCCTTAAAATAAAGGAAAACGATAACAGCCAGAAAAATACAGCGTATAAAATTTTAATTAATGCTCCTGAAGGTATTACCACCAAACCTTTATAAAACACATAACCATTGATACCCAGATAAAGGGAAAATATAAAAAGGAAAAAGAGGATTCTCATATTTAAACTTTATTTAATACAAATATGTTTATTTTTGTTGATAAAAATAGAGATTTATGAATGAAAGAACAAATAGTGCCAAAAGGATAACATGGATTGGATTCGCTATAAACCTTATCCTTACGGTTCTAAAACTTCTTGCCGGTATCGTAGGTAAAAGTTCTGCTATGATTGCCGATGCTATTCACTCTCTTTCCGATTTTATAACCGATGTTATAGTTCTCACTTTTATAGATATTTCCGGTAAAGATTCCGATGATAACCATAGATATGGACACGGGAAATTTGAGACTTTTGCCACTCTGATTATCTCGATAGTTCTTTTTATTGTTGGAGCAGGAATTCTTGTCAGCGGAGGAGAAAAAATTATTGCAACCATCTCGGGTAAAGAGCTAGGTCGTCCGGGTATGATTGCTTTTTGGGCGGCAATTGTATCAATTATCGTAAAAGAGATACTGTTTCGTTACACTATTAAAATTGGTAAAAACATAAAGAGTAGCGCTGTTGTTGCTAATGGATGGCATCACCGTTCAGATGCACTCTCTTCGATAGGAACAGCTCTGGGGATAGCAGGAGCAATTTTTCTTGGTGAAGGGTGGCAGATTTTAGATCCCATTGCCGGTGTGGTTGTAAGCCTCTTTATTATCAAAGTGGCAATAGAACTATCTATTCCCTGTGCGAATGAGCTTATGGAGTCTTCTCTCCCCAATGAAATTACCGGGGAGATAGAGAACACGATTGCATCCCATCCAGATGTCATTCGCTATCACCACCTTAAAACAAGAAAAATTGGCAATATCTATGCAATTGATGTACATATCAAGCTCAACAGGGAGATTACATTTGTAAGGTCGCATGATATAGCAACCGAACTGGAGACGGAATTGCGTAAACGATATGGAAAAGGAACGCAAATAAACATCCATACCGAGCCTGAACAGAGCTCATAGACTACAATAATCCTGTATAGATATCCACAGTTTTTTCTGTAATACTTCTTATATTCCTTGCTTCACAAACCACTTTCTTAAGAAAAAGAGCCTCTTTTTTATAAAATGGCTCTCTTCGACAGAAATCCATTATAGTATCCACAGCTTTTTTTGAAGAAAATGCAGATGAATTTACAGCCACGAAATTTGAATAACTCAATCTTTCAAAATTCTCTCTTGTTACTATCTCCCCTAAGTGGTTATTCTTAATACTCAACAAAGGAATACCATTTGCCAGAGACTCAGCTGCCACTCTTCCTACTCCAATTATAAGATTTGCATCTCTGTAAAACTGATAAAGCTCTTCTGAATAGTAATGAAGAAAGACAGAATCTTGTTTCTCAATACCCTCAAGCCCCTTACCTTCACCTACAATATGAAACTCCACTGATGGGTACTCCTTTTTTATCATTGGCATAACCTCATCAATTAATCGGGCTACAACTCCTCCATGCCTTCTGTCAATACGGCTTACATAGTAGATTCTTATTGTGTTATCACTCCTGCAATTGATATTGTCCTTATCCTCTGTATTCTTTTGCTCTTCTCCAATAACTATACCGTTTGGTATATAGTGAATTTTGTTGCCTATTACTGGAGAAAACTTATAGGAAGTATAAATTCTTTCGTTGATAAAGATGATTGAGGAGATGTTCCTTTTAACAAAGCTATTCATAAGGTCATGCCTGCTCATTCCATGTACCGTAGCTACCGTTGGTAATTTGAGCAATAGACCAATAATGGTAGTCAGTAAAATAGGAAATCTCTGATGTGCGTGTATAACATCAATTTTTTCCCTCTTGATGAGTAGTATAAGTTTAAGGATCAAAGGCATTAAGCGCCATTCGTAAAAGTTGTCTCTAATCTGAACAACCTTATGATCTACTAAATTTGCCTGCCTTCCATCTCTTGAGACCAGCCACACTTTATGCCCCAGGTTGACCAATTCGTTTGCCAGATCTCTCACATGGTTCTCCGATCCGCCAAAATCAAAATTTTTTACAAGAAGTAATATTTTCATCCCGATTAAATTATTCCGGGATTTTGAAGTAAATACTCTCTCATAAACCCATTTAAGTCTCCATCAAGAACCTCCTGAGTATCCGATGTTTCAAAATCGGTTCTATGATCTTTAACCATTCTGTAAGGATGAAGCACATAGCTCCTTATTTGTGACCCCCACTCTATCTTCATCTTCTTTCCCTCAAGTTCTGCCTCTTTTTCTCTCTTCTTCCTCAGTTCCATTTCGTATAGATGCGATTTAAGTATCCTCAACGCATTTTGCCTGTTATCCAATTGTGATCTCGACTCGGTATTTTCAACGGAAATACCGGTAGGAATGTGTCTTACTCTAACACCTGTCTCAACTTTATTAACATTCTGCCCTCCCGCTCCTCCCGAACGAAAGGTATCCCATTCCAGGTCTGAAGGGTTTATCTCAATATTTATGGTCTCATCTACAGCCGGATAAACAAATACAGAAGAGAAAGTTGTTTGCCTTTTCCCTTGAGCATTAAAGGGTGAGATTCTTACAAGGCGATGAACTCCGTTTTCTGCTTTTAAATAGCCGTAGGCATACTCACCTTCAAACTCAACGGTTACAGATTTTATTCCGGCTTCATCTCCTTCTATCAAGTCGTAGATATGGACTTTATAACCATTTCTCTCTCCCCACCTTACATACATCCTCATGAGCATAGAGCTCCAGTCATTACTCTCTGTCCCTCCCGCTCCGGAGTTGATTTTCAATATTGCACCCAGACTATCACCCTCTGCACCAAGCATGCTCCTCAGTTCCAAAGTTTCAAGTTTAGTCAAAAGTGAACCGTAATACTCTTCAACTTCGCCGGCAAGGGAATCATCCTCTTCAAAAAATGTCACAAGTACATCCAAATCTTCCAGAGAGGCAATTAACCGGGAATAATTTTTTATCCAATAACTAAGAGAAGAGATCTTTTTTAACAAGGCCTCTGCTTCGGAGCCGTTTTTCCAAAATCCGGGGGCAAGTCTCTTCTGTTCCAGCTCGTCAAGTTGTATTCTTTTATTTTCAATGTCAAAGAGACCTCCCCAGCGCCATAATCCGCTGCCGAATCTCTTTATGTTGATCCGTTGTAAACATTCTTAAAATTTTTAATTGTCTGCAAATTTAGATATTATTCTATTTAATACCCTTAAAGTGGCTTCATATTCAAATCCTCTGGAAAGGGAAAAGCGAATTAACTTCTCTCTCATTTTTCTCAAATCGTCATCTTTTAGTGTCTCTTTCTTCTTTGACAGAAGGGAAAAAAGTTTTTCATCTTGAAATTCTAAAGTTACCTCGCTCATTGCCTCATCAATTATTTCACCCTCAATTCCTCTGCTTTTAAGCTGCCACTTAATCTTAGAGGGCCCCCAGCCTGATAAAGCGCTTTTATCTTTTACAAATGCCCGGGCATATCTTCTATCATCCAGAAATCCATCTTGTTCAAGAGATTTTATAATCTGCGCTCTCTCCTTGGGTGTGATATCAAACTTGTTGAGTTTTTTATGCATATCAGAGCTACAATACTCCCTTGCAGAGCAAAGCCTCTGCATTACAGCAAGTGCATCGGCGTAATCACTCATTGTTTCTCTCCTGTTTTTATATGCGTCCCGCTTAACATACCGCATGCTGCCAAAATATCCTCTCCCCTGGAGGCTCTTACGGTAGTAATTATTCCGGCATTTGACAATCTCTCTTTAAAGTTATCAATTATCGCATCCGGCGAGCTTTTGAATAAGAAATCGGGAATTTGGTGAAATCTGATAAGGTTTACTCTGCATTCTAACCCTCTAAGCATTCTAATAAGGGCATCGGCGTGCCTTTTTGTGTCATTCCATCCGGAAAACATAATATACTCAAAACTGACCCTCCTCTGACCAGTAAAATCATACTGTTTAATAAGGTTTAGTGTCTCCTCCAACGGCCACGCTTTTTGCATCGGCATCAATTGAGCTCTCTCCCCGCTAAAGGGATTATGCAGTGAAATTGCCAGGTGACATTTAGATTCATCCAGGAACCTCTTCAACTTTCCTGAGACTCCTATAGTCGAAAGCGTTATCCTTTTAGGGCTCCATCCAAACCCCCAACCTGAGGTCATTATCTGCGTACTCTTTAACACCTCATCAATATTATCAAGAGGTTCACCCATCCCCATAAAAACTATATTGGTAAGATCATTCCTCTCCCTAACATTCATAATTTGAGAGATAATCTCTCCCGAAGAGAGATTGCCTTTAAAGCCCATCCTGCCTGTCATACAAAACTTACACCCCATTTTACAACCGCTCTGAGATGAGATGCAGAGCGTAGCTCTCTCTTCATCGGGTATCATAACAGCCTCAACGGAAGAACCGTTAAGCGATGGGAAGAGATATTTTTTTGTACCATCTGCAGAATCGGCTGTCTCTATTGGAGAATAGCCTCCAACAATATAACTTTCAGATAGTTTATCCCTATTAACAGCCGAAAGGTTGGTCATCAATGATATCTCATTTACTCCTTTTTTATAAATCCAATCGCATATCTGTTTAGAGGCAAATGAAGGGAGCGCCAAAGAACAGACAATCTCTTTAATGTCATTATGAGTTAGTCCAAGTAACCACTTTTTCATTTTACAAATTTAGAGAAATTTAAAAAGGTTTTGCTATTTTTGTCTGAATTTAAATCTTAATTATTATGGCAAAGGAGAGAGAAGAGGCAAACATGGGTGCCGGGATAAATCCCGAAAAATTGAAGGCTTTGCAAGCCACACTGGATAAAATCGAGAAAGATTACGGCAAAGGCACTGTGATGAAGATGGGAGAACAG
Organism: uncultured Muribaculaceae bacterium; assembly: GCA_964479995.1. GTDB lineage: Bacteria > Bacteroidota > Bacteroidia > Bacteroidales > UBA932 > Bact-08. The sequence goes on from CAYZPF010000015.1 coordinate 21,874, forward strand.
CCAAAATGGGAGATCTCAACAATACCGTCGGGATCTATTTCGCTTGACTATGCTTTAGGGATAGGAGGCTATCCCCGCGGCAGAGTTGTGGAAATTTACGGTCCGGAATCGAGTGGTAAGACAACTCTGGCTATACATGCCGTGGCAGAGGCGCAAAAAATGGGAGGTATAGCAGCTATTATAGATGCCGAGCATGCTTTTGACAGGACCTATGCAAAGAAACTGGGAGTTGATGTGGATACTCTGTTGATTTCACAGCCCGATAATGGAGAGCAGGCTCTGGAGATAACAGATCATCTTATAAGAAGTGGAGCAATTGATGTGATTGTAATTGACTCTGTAGCAGCTCTTACACCAAAGGCAGAGATTGAAGGTGAGATGGGCGACTCTAAAATGGGGCTCCAGGCAAGGTTAATGAGCCAGGCTCTCAGGAAACTAACAGCCAATATAAGCAAAACAAATACCTGCTGTATTTTTATCAATCAATTACGAGACAAGATAGGGATCATGTTTGGCAATCCTGAGACCACTACCGGTGGAAATGCTCTTAAATTTTATGCCTCTGTTAGAGTGGATGTGCGCAGGATAACTCAATTGAAAGATGGAGAAGATGCTACAGGTAACAGAGTTAGAGCTAAGATTGTTAAGAACAAGGTTGCCCCGCCATTTAAAAAAGCAGAATTTGATATTGTTTTTGGAGAGGGAATCTCAAAAATTGGAGAGATTATTGATCTCGGTGTAGATTTTGGTATCATTAAAAAGAGCGGTTCCTGGTTCAGTTACGGAGAATCCAAACTTGGACAAGGAAGAGATGCAGTAAAACAGATACTTACGGACAATCCTACTCTTATGGAGGAGGTAGAGCAAAAGATCCGTCAAAAATTATTAGAAAACAAAGAGTAACGATTCATAAAAGAGATGGAAATTGTATTAAGCGGGATCCGTTCCACAGGGCATCTGCACCTCGGCAACTATTACGGAGCCTTAAGAAACTATATAAAGATGCAAGAAAACTATGATTGCTTCTTTTTTATAGCAGACCTGCATTCATTAACCACTCATCCTCATCCCCACGATTTCCATGCGGGGGTAAGGACTATTCTTGCCGAGTATCTTGCTTCGGGGCTTGATCCCGAAAAATCGGCAATCTTTGTTCAGAGTGATGTTCCGGAAATAGCAGAGCTCTATATTTTGCTAAATATGATATCTTATAAAGGCGAACTGGAGAGGACCACCTCATTTAAAGACAAGATAAGACAACATCCGGAAAATATAAATGCCGGACTGCTCACCTATCCCGTCCTGATGGCTGCCGATATTCTTATTCACAGAGCCAATCTTGTACCCGTAGGCAAAGACCAGGAGCAACATTTAGAGATGGCAAGAATTTTAGCCAGGAGATTTAACTCTCTTTATGAAACGCAGGTGTTCCCGGAGCCCAAAGCCTTTAATTTTGGTGATGATCTTATAAAGGTCCCGGGACTGGACGGAAGTGGTAAGATGGGGAAAAGTGAGGGAAACGGGATCTATCTTTGTGACGATGAGGCTACGATTAAAAAGAAAGTTATGAAAGCAGTTACCGATAGCGGGCCAACCGAGCCAAACAGTAAAATGCCCGATTCCGTAGCCAATCTTTTCACGCTGCTTAAGATTGTGTCAACTCCCGATACTGTTGCTCATTTTACCGGAGCTTACAACAACTGTACAATTAGATACGGTGATCTCAAAAAGCAATTGGCCGAAGATATCTGCAGGCAAACCCTTCCAATAAAAGAGAGAATTGATAATATTTATCATGACGAAGAGTATTTGCAAAGAGTTGTCAGGAGGGGAACAGATCTGGCAAGAAGGAGCGCACAAGCTACTCTCAAAGAGGTGAGAAAGGCCGTAGGGCTCAAGAGCTTTCTCAGGATAGATGATTAGTAAAGATACCATAGACAGGATTCTCGATGCTGCACAAATAGTAGAAGTTATTGGAGATTTTGTAGCATTAAAAAGAAGGGGGGCAAACTACATGGCTTGCTGCCCTTTTCATCATGAAAAAACACCCTCGTTTTCTGTCTCTCCCACAAAGGGTATTTATAAATGTTTTGGATGCGGCAAAGCCGGTAATGTGGTGAGTTTTATAATGGAGCATGAACAGCTCGCTTATGTGGAGGCTCTTAAATATCTTGGAAGAAAATACTCTATTGAGGTAGTGGATAAAGAGGAGAGTGAAGAGGATATTAAAGAGAGACTCCGCAATGAATCTTTACTTGCCGTAACAAATTTTGCCCAGGAGTTTTATATAAATGAGTTGTGGAATACAAATCAGGGACTATCTATTGGTGTAAGCTACTTCAAAGAGAGGGGTTTTGACGAAGCTCTTATTAAGAAGTTCCTGTTAGGGTGGGCTCCCGCATCCAGGGATACTTTTAGCAAGGCAGCAATTAAGGCGGGCTATAAGAAAGAGTTTCTGATTGCAACAGGGCTCTCGATAGAAAGAGAGAGCGACGGAGAGCTTACAGACAGGTTTTATGATAGGGTTATGTTCCCTGTTCACTCCATTTCCGGCAGGACAATTGCCTTTGGAGGTAGAACGTTGCGTACAGATAAAAGCGTTGCAAAATATATAAACTCTCCTGAAAGTGAAATCTATGTCAAAAGTCGTTCATTATACGGGATTTACTTCGCTAAGAGCGCTATTACCAAAGCCCAGAAATGTTACTTGGTGGAGGGCTATACAGATGTTCTCTCCTTCCATAAAAGGGGGGTTGAAAATGTCGTAGCTTCCAGTGGCACATCGTTGACTACCGAACAGATTAGGCTTATAAAACGGTTTGCTCCCGAAGTAACGGTACTTTACGACGGAGATCCGGCAGGAATCAAGGCCTCTTTGAGAGGTATAGATATGCTTTTGGAAGAAGGGCTAAGAGTAAAGGTTATTCTTTTCCCCGACGGAGAAGATCCCGACTCCTTTGCCCGAAAAAGCACATCGGAGGAGTTAAAAGGGTTTCTACTTAATTCCGAAGAGGATTTCATAGCATTTAAGACCAGGTTGCTCTCATCGGAGACAAGACGTGATCCAATTAAAAGAGCACAGCTTATTCAAGAGGTAGTAGCCAGTATAGCAGTAATACCGGATGCCATAAGCAGAGCTGTCTATATAGAGGAGAGCTCCTTAAAATTGAAAATTTCCTCGGAAATTTTGAATGCCGAAGTTAAAAAGTTAAGACAAAAAAGAGAGTATGGGGCATTCTCCAGACAACAAGAGAGAATCCCCGAACCGGGACTTCCAACATACTTCCCCACCCTCGAAACAGGAGAAAAAGTTCCTGAATTTGTCACTGGAACCTATTGTGAACCCGCAGAGAAGGAGCTTTTATACTATTTAATAAAATTTGGCGAGTATCCGCTTTACGGAACAAATGAAGAGAAGAGCCCTTCAATTACCGTATCTGAGTTTATACTCACCGAACTCTCTAACGACGAACTGGAATTTCGTAATCTTATTTATAAAAGCATTTTTGATGAGTACTTCCTGGTGAAAGAGCGGGGACAGGAGGAGATCCAGAAACACTTCATAAATCATGAGAACCAGGAATTTGTTAAGGTTGCACTAGACCTCTTGCATAAAGAGCATAGCCTTACAATTAAGCAGTTCATCTCTGAGATAACCCCGGAAGAGCAGATGCTATCTGTTACAGTACCTAAATCAATCCTCATCTATAAAGCCAAAATTACAGCAATAGCATATCAGAATCTTTGTAAAGAGTTAGCCGATGCCGAAAATGCAAAAGAGAGCAGCAGAGAGTTGGAAATTATGGAACAAATCAGAATACTGGGGCATATCCGTAACTCTTTCTCCAAAGAGCTTAGAAGGCTAACAATTTAACTTTTTTTATAACTTTGCCAACTAAAATTTTAAAAAATGAATAGCAAATTTAAACGACATCTAATTACTGCTGCGCTACCCTATGCAAACGGAGCAATTCATATCGGCCACCTGGCAGGCGTATATGTTCCTGCGGATATTTATGCCAGATATATGCGAATGCGCGGAGAGGATGTTCGTTTCATTTGCGGGTCTGATGAGCACGGAGTCCCCATAACCATAAAGGCAAGACAGAACAACTGTACACCTCAGGAGATAGTAGATAAATACCATCTTATAATCAAGGACTCATTTGAGAGATTAGGGATAAGTTTTGATATTTACTCCCGTACCAGCTCTGAGATCCACCATAAAACCGCATCAGAGTTTTTCCGGAAGCTCTATGATGAAGGTAAATTTTTGGAGAAGGAGAGTGAGCAGTATTATGACGAGGAGGCTAAACAATTTTTAGCTGACAGATATATTACCGGGAGTTGTCCAAAATGCGGAAGCGAGGGTGCATACGGAGACCAGTGCGAAAAATGTGGAAGTACACTAAGCCCTACCGAATTGCTGAATCCAAAGTCTTCCCTAAGCGGAAATACCCCCATTATGAAAAAAACCTCTCACTGGTATCTCCCGCTGGATCAATACGAATCCTGGCTCAAGGAGTGGATTCTTGAGGAGCATAAAGAGTGGAAAGCCAATGTTTACGGCCAATGTAAATCATGGTTGGACGGCGGACTGCAACCAAGGGCTGTAAGCCGGGACCTGGATTGGGGGGTGCCCGTTCCTGTTGAAGGAGCTGAAGGTAAAGTACTTTATGTGTGGTTTGATGCTCCAATAGGCTATATTTCAAACACTATTGAATTGATGCCCCAAGATTGGGAAAAATGGTGGAAGAGTGAGGAGACCAGGATGGTTCATTTTATTGGAAAAGACAATATCGTTTTTCATTGCATAGTCTTTCCTTCAATGCTAAAAGCGTATGGAGATGGATATATCCTGCCCGATAATGTACCTGCAAATGAATTTCTCAACCTGGAAGGGGAGAAGATATCAACCTCACGCAACTGGGCTGTATGGCTTCATGAATATCTGGATGAATTTCCCGGTAAAGAGGATATCCTCCGCTATGTCCTTTGTGCCAATGCCCCGGAAACAAAAGATAATGACTTCACCTGGAAAGATTTTCAAGTCCGAAACAATAGTGAGCTGGTAGGGATATTCGGGAACTTTGTCAACAGAGCAGTAGTTCTCACTCACAAGTATTTTAAAGGAGAGGTTCCGGCAGCGCTTGATTGTTTGAAAATTGATAAAGAGGCTCTTTCACAAATTCCATTACTGAAGAAAAGCTTAGAAGAGAATCTGGAGAGCTTTCATTTCCGTGAAGCACTAAAAGATGCCATGAATCTTGCCAGACTTGGAAACAAGTACCTGGCCGACACCGAACCATGGAAAATCATCAAAACAAATGAAGAGAGAGTTGCCACAATCCTCAATATTTCATTACAGATATGCGCAAATCTTGCAATAGCTTTTGAGCCGTTTATGCCGCATACCACTAAAAAATTGCGATACATACTCAATATGAAGAGCAGCAACTGGGAAGATTTTGGCAAAGATTCCATACTTTATCCGGGACATAAAATTAGTGAAGCCTCACTCTTGTTTGAAAAGATTGAAGATAATGAAATTGAGTTTCAAATCTCAAAATTGCAAGCTACTGCAGCCATTTCCACTAAAAATACAGCAGATCTCCTGCCCCTTAAACCGGAATGTACCTATGATCAATTCCAGGAGATGGATATTAGAACAGCTACAGTCCTCGAAGCAGAGAGAGTACCCAAAACCGATAAGCTTCTAAAATTAAAGATCAATACCGGACTGGATATACGCACAATAGTTTCCGGTATTGCAGAATCTTATACGCCGGAAGAGCTGATTGGGAAGCAGATATGTATTCTCGCAAATCTCGC
>CAYZPF010000016.1:0-10729 GCA_964479995.1 uncultured Muribaculaceae bacterium
ACACCAGTGGCCGCAAGGCTGTGCCGGTTCGATCCCGGCTCCGGGTACGAAAAAACAAAAGCCTAATTGATTTTTAACCAGTTAGGCTTTTTTCTTGAAATATTTTCCTTATTTCTCCTCGTCTTCCTGGTTCAACTCTCTCTCTATCTCTTCAATAGAAGGTAACAAAGATTTGAAATCATCAGGAAGCAATCGATCAAAATTATTTATTGCTTTCCCTTGGACTTTATAAAGATCAGTATCAATAAAGTTCATCAGTACAGCTCGGCTCCATTCATTTTTGATTGTTTTCTGAACATAAAACATCGCCTCCTGTACTGTTTTACACTTTGTAAATATTTCTACATGATGACGCCAAGGAATCTGAAAAATCAGGTGATTATCAAATTCAATCTCAGAATGACGTCGGTTTATAGTGGATTGTTTATCAGACTTTTCTAAATTTCCACCGGCTTGGTGGAAATTTAAACCTTCTATTTTTGCACCAAGCTGGTGCAAATTTTCAACTCTCTGACTATAAAAGAGATAGAAGCGTTTAATGTTATACAAATTGCGCTCAGAAAAACCTTGCATATCAGGAAACTCTTTTCTGAGTTCTTTGCTCAGTTTCTCAAAAAAACCACTTCCCCATGAACTCTCCATTTGGCGATTTACAATATCCTTCCCTAAATCCCAATATAGATGTAATAATTCGGAGTTTACCTTTACAGATGCTCGCAACTGGCTTTGTCGGATACGAACTTTTAAATCTCCAAGCCATGTGACTACTGGCTATTTCGTACAACGGTTTCTTTACCTCTTCGTTTCTTAGATATTCTGAACCAAAAATTCACCAAGATTGATGTATCGAATACCTTTATAATCGTTGCCGATGATCATATCGTTTAGTGTAACCACGTATTTCCGATAGTTATCGTCAATAAGCATCAGATTGCCGAATTCGCGCGTTCTAGTAACTTCTTCCATAATTGTAAGAGACACCTGCACATACACCTTCTGCCCATCGCGTTCGGCCATGAAATCAATCTCTTTATCCCTCAACTTACCGACATAGACCTTGTATCCGCAATGCACAAGATGAAGATATACGGCATTCTCCATCAGTTTATGAATATCGCTGGCTATGGCGGTTCCGCTGATAACATTTCGTAATCCCAAATCTTCGAAATAGTATTTTTCGCCAATCTCGAACACTTTCATACCCGAAACGTCAGCCCGTACCACCTTATGGACGAAGAAGGCGTTTGTAAGCGCTTTCAGATAGTTGATCACGATCTGCGCCGACTAAGTTTGGATCTTTCACCTGCTTGTAGAGATTTCCAACAAATGTCTGTCAAGCCAAATACGATGAAGCCAGCTAGTAAAGCGGACGTTTTTGTTCCGTGGTTGCGGTGTTCAAGTTCCAGGGATCGACTCATAGATAACCGGATACTTCTCGAAATACATGTATTCATTCTCAAAGAAATCCCAAATATCCCGCAAAGTATCTATTTCAACGACAAGAATTTACATATCTTCCAGTGAAAGTCCTTTATATTCGACGGAGAATTTGGGATATTTCGAGACTATATCTTTCGCCTTGTCTTTTAGTACGTTCAAGCTGATGCGTTTCGGATTACGCTTTACCTCGCGAAAGACTAGACGTCTTTCGGTCTCGTTTATTGCTACAATATCTATTTCATTCTCTCCCTTCGAGTTCCAATAGCTCTGAATATCTGAATATTCTTTCGCCTCGATTATCGTCGTGCGGAAATATTTTTCGAGAATTATTCCGCTGTACGTTTCATAATCGCGCTCCACAATATCTCGCACATAATCAAGATTGCCAATCTCTACCGCGCTACGGTATTTGTATATAAATCGGAACCAGAAATTAAGAAAATTGTCTTCGATCTTATATTTATTGGATCGACTGCCTTCTTTGGCTCCGAAAGGACGGGTGCGCTTTATGATGTTGTACTCTTTTTCCAATCGATCGAGATAGCCGCCCACATCCATATTTAGAACACTCTCTATCTGGCCTCTATCCGTCTTTGATGAAGCTATCAATGAAAGGATAGAGAAATAGTTGCCATAGTCCTTGCCAAACTCGTCTATCAGCACGTTACGCCCCTCATCGAGAAAAAATGATCCCTCGCTGAATACGGTATCCAAAATAGCTTTTTTCGTAAATGCTTTCTGATTGACCAACTGCTCTATATACTTTGCCACACCGCCGGTAATCATATAGAAAGCCAGCAAGTCCTCGTTTGTATATTTTTGGTAATAGTCAGACAGTATTTCCTTAATAGTCGCGATATCGAAAGGCTTTACTGTCATTCGTACCGTAGCCCTGCCGAACAGAGGCTCCTTGGAGTTCTCGAATATCCGTTTCATCATCGAGTAGATAGAGCCACAAAGCACAAGGTTGATTTTACCGGTGTTTTGTGCCGAATCCCAGATATTTTGCATATCGCTGAATACAGAGGGATTTATATTGCGGAATTCCTGAAACTCATCAATAATCAGCGTAAAATTCACTCGTTGAGACAACTGCATAATAGCCCTGAATAGGGCTGCAAAACTATCAAAACTGCCGATTGGAATATCCAGTTTGTCGTTAATCTCTTGAGTAAATTCCTCACATAGTAAAATTTCATTCTTCTTTGCAGCGAAGAAATACAAAACAGGGGTAGCCTTAAAGGCATTCTTCAGTAGCGTAGTTTTGCCCACGCGCCTGCGCCCGATCATCATTGTCATTTGTGCGGTTTCTATCGAAGAGTTTTCTATGTCCTGCAATGCCGCAATCTCGGATTGCCTATCGTAAAACTTCATATCAGCTCATTTATCGTAATCATCATTACCGTAATGCCAGTTACGTTAATGCAAATATAAGGTTATTATTTATTTGATAACTATATTTCAGAGAAGTATGTTGTTTTTCTACTATTATATTTCCATAATTCCGCATAAATGCGAAAATTTTCATAATTCGCCATTTTGAATATAGGGTAAAGATAATGGATTGTTACCAAATTCATCCTAAAATTATCCAGGTACCCTTAACCCGGATACTGTAAAAATTCTCAAAACATTTCAGATGCTGCATTCTACATTTCAACTACAAATTCAATCAGTTCGGTACATTTTTCTGAGACAGTGATCATGTTTTTTTCAATTTTACCCTTGAACAAATAGAAAGTAGCATGAAAATAAAGCTAATATTAATCACAACAATTGCGCTAATCTCGACGGAAGCGTATGCGCAAAATCAGACCCAACCTTTAAAATTATCTCTTGAAGAGTGTCTTGGACGTGCTTTGGAATATAATTACACCAAACAATCGGTCGAACTAAATGAACAAACCAAAAGATCATCTTTGTCTCAGTCACGAATGGAGCGGCTTCCTAATTTGTCTGCAAATCTAAGTGAAGGGGTATCCAACACCAAGTCTGCGGGAACTTCATGGAGCGGCAATTATGACTTGTCGGCCAGTGTAACTTTGTTTCAGGGTGGACAGGTCAATAATACCATTAAGCAAAACGAGTTGCAATACGAGCAAACAAAGTTGCAAACGCACCAATACGACAACGAGCTTATCACCCAGGTTCTGCAATCGTTCCTCAATGCACTCGGTAATGAAGAATTACTTAAACACCAGGAAGCGATGCTTGTTGCAAGCCGGAAACAGGCCGAAGAGGGAAAAATACGTTTTGCTGCAGGCCAGATATTAGAAAGCGACTATCTATTGCTGGAAGCTCAGTATGCCAACGATTTGAATAGTATTTATAAAAGTCGGATAAGCAGAGACAATAGTTTGATTGCATTGAAAAACCTTATAGTTATCGACCTTTTACAACCTGTGGAGCTTATCTATCCCGATGATTCGTATTTAGAGCATATGTTAGTCATGCCCTCAGTAGAGGCAGTATTAGAGCGAGGAATGGAAACCATGCCTGAGGTAAAGATTAGCGATTACAGCGTTCAGATAGCAGAAATGGGAGTTAAGATAGCAAAATCTGCACTCGTCCCAACAATTTCACTAAATGCCGGAATTGGCACAGGACACACTCAAAATTACAACAACTTCGGGACTCAACTATCAGATAGATTCGGGCCTCAAGCCGGAATAAGCATAAGTATTCCTATTTTCAATAAAGGCAAAACGCGAAATAGCGTTATACAAAGTCGCGTAGCATTACAGCAAGTAGAATTAGAGAAAAAGCAATCTCTGACAGACATCGAGGAGATGTTGATCAACGAATATAACAATGTAATCGCTTCGGCTCAAAGCTACAAAGCTTCACAAATTAGGCAAAGTGCCTATAATAGCTCTTTTCTTGCCTATTCCGAAATGTTCAAAGTTGGGTCTATCACCACCGTTGAGTTGTTACAACAGCAGAACAACTATATCAGTGCAATGAACGACTACGTTCAAAATAAATACACTTTCATGCTTCAACGCAAAGTGCTGGATGTGTATATGGGAAAAGAGATTAAAATGTAAAAAATAGAAAAAATGAAAAGCAAAAAATTAATAATCTGGGGTTCGGTCACTGTGGTGGCTGTTGTAGTAATAATCGTTGTTTTTATCAGCGGTAGTAAAACTAGTGTAATTTTCAATACCGCCGTGACACACAAACAGACCGTGGAGATCGAAGTGATGGCTACGGGCGACATTCAACCCGTAGAAGAGGTAGAGGTAGGTACTCAAGTGTCGGGGGTGATCGAGAAGATTTACGTGGATTACAATTCACATGTAAAAGCCGGTCAGCTTTTGGCTGAGTTGGATCGTTCGACGCTCAACGAAAAATTATCTCAAGCTAATTTCGCTCTGAGAAAAGCCGAAAGTGATCTGCTTTATTCTCAACAGAATTATGACCGTGTAAAGCAACTTAGTGAGGCGAATGCTGCGACTATTGTAAGCCTTGAGGAGGCTGTCAATCGTCTGGCACAATCGAAGGCCTCGGTTGAGGATGCTAAAGCGAATGTCAAACAAGCAACAGTCAATCGCGACTATACTTATATTTATTCGCCCATCGACGGGGTCATTCTCGATCGACAGGTAAATGTAGGGCAAACTGTTGCGGCTTCATTCAATACTCCCACATTATTCACAATAGCCGAAGATCTTACAAAAATGCAGGTTGAAGTAGATGTGGATGAAGCAGATATAGGCTTGATACGTTTAGGCCAAAAGGCCGTATTTACGGTTGATGCCTATAAAGACGACTCTTTCACAGGCACAGTACAGCAGATAAGGTTGCAACCCACTGTTACCAGCAATGTTGTCACCTATACGGTTATTGTCGAGGCTCCTAATCCAGAAGAGAAACTTTTTCCCGGAATGACCGCAAACATAACGATAAAGGTAAATTCAGATAGCGGAATTACAGCACCTATGGAGGCATTGAAATTCAAAATGGCCGAGCAAATATCTACTCAATTAAATCCGAACAATGTACGCTTCGCCAGTCAAACCGAAAAACAGGGTTATGCAATGGTATGGGTGAAAAGTGGAGAAGAGCTGACTCAACGCCCTATCGTTACTGGTATTAACGACGGAATAAACACAATCATAAAATCGGGATTAAGTAGTGGCGAAGAGGTAGTGCTGTCGGCCTCCTCAGGTAAAGTAAAAGATGCTAAGAAACCGACCAATATAATGCCCGGTCCCCCCAGATAAATCACTCTAAACACAATTAGCGATGAACGAAATAATAAAAATAGAGGCACTCAAAAGAACATTTCAGATGGATAGCGAAAGCGTGCACGCTCTCAAAGGGATATCTTTCGGGGTAGAACAAGGAGAGTTTGTGAGCATTATGGGAGCAAGCGGAAGTGGGAAATCGACACTACTCAATATACTTGGATGTCTTGATAGACCATCCGATGGCGGATATTGGATAGACGGGCTTTCGGTAAGCGAACGTACCAAAGATGAGTTGGCTACTATCCGCAATCTTAAGATTGGATTCGTTTTCCAGGCCTACAATCTTCTGGCGCGTACCTCGGCTTTAGAGAACGTAGAGTTACCGTTACTTTACAATAACTTGGTTTCTGCTACGGAACGTCGGGAACGTGCAAAGATAGCCCTCGAACAGGTAGGATTGACAGACCGTATGGGACACACTCCGAATCAACTCTCCGGAGGACAACAGCAGCGAGTTGCGATTGCCAGAGCACTAATCAACGATCCGGTGATCATACTTGCAGATGAAGCGACAGGTAACCTCGATACGCGCACTTCATACGAAATAATGAATCTACTCCAGAAACTGAACACTCAGGGAAAAACTATCGGTTTCGTAACACACGAACCTGATATTGCGGCATTTACTAAGCGCAAGATTATGCTGCAAGATGGAAAGATTATTAAAGACGAGAAGATCAGTCCACTTTCGGCTCAGGCAGCTTTGAACGCTCTTCCTCCACCAGAAGATTACTAAAACAAAAATAATAAAATGAAACTAGCGAATCTATTAAAAATAGCGTGGACAGCTCTGTTGCGCAATAAAACGCGGGCATTGCTTACAATGCTCGGTATCATAATCGGCATCGGTTCAGTTATCGGAATGGTGAGCATCGGCAACAGCTCTTCGAGAAGCATCACAAGCGAGATATCCAAAATGGGTAGTAACATGATTATAGTAATGCGCCAGTCACAACGAAGCGGAGGGGTGAATATTGGGCCTGGTAGTGTCCAAACTTTGAAGGCCTCCGATGTCGATATGATAATGCGAAACAATCCAAACATTAGTATGGCTTCACCAATGGTTAGCTCGGCAGGACAAATCATTTATGGCTCCAACAACTGGCCGGGTACGATCCAAGGCGGTAATGAATTTTTTCTTGATATAAATAAGCACACGATAGCTTATGGGACCGGTTTCTCAGAGACCGATGTAAAGAGTGCCGCAAAGGTTTGTATTATCGGTACCACGGTACGTGACAACATCTTTCTCAACGGAGAAGATCCTATAGGGCAGGTAATTCGTTTCGGCAAGATACCATTGAAGATCATAGGAGTACTGGAAAGTAAGGGACAAAACCAAATGGGGCAGGATCAGGACGACGTAGTCATCGCACCATATACAACAGTGCAAAAACGCATGCTGGCCATAAACTATATCCATATGATATTTGCATCTGCTACATCTGAAGAGGTGACCGATTCGGCTGTGGCGGATATCGAAAAAGCGCTACGCAAAGAGCACAAAATCAAACAAGGCGACGAAGATGACTTTCAAGTACGGACACAACAGCAGATACTTGACATGATGAGTTCCATCACGGGTATGTTAACTTTGCTGCTGACTGCGGTGGCGGCAATATCGCTTATCGTAGGAGGCATAGGTATTATGAATATTATGTATGTCACGGTAACCGAGCGTACCCGTGAGATAGGCTTGCGGATGGCTGTCGGAGGGAAAAACAGGGATATACTGATGCAATTTCTAGCAGAAAGCACCATACTCAGTTTAATTGGTGGTATAATAGGCATATTTTTCGGAATAGCAATATCATACATAGCATCGACCGCTCTAGGCTGGCCATTTATGGTGAGTGCCATGGCAATCGCTATATCGTTCGTCGTTTGTGCCTTTATAGGTATCTTCTTTGGATGGTACCCAGCTCGTACAGCCTCAAACCTCGATCCAATCACCGCCTTAAGATTTGAGTAGCTATAAATATTTTTTGTCTTAAATTTGTAGAAAATGTAACCGATGAACTTACGCAGCAAACACACATTACTTAAACCGCCGGGGACAAAAACTGCAGCAGTTTATGCCATATACATAAATGTATTAATATATATGCTCTTTCTCATTATGTTTATGTATGGACGTGGTGCGGTGATGCCGGGCGAGGAGCATGCACCTCCTCCTTTGACAGGGTGGATGCTACTATACGGTGTTGTCACTACATACCTGTATATCTTTATGCTATTTTGCATCAACTTTCACATAGCAAAGAGGCAAAATTTATCCGAATGGATGAAAATAATTTCGGTTGTTTTAATATCTATATTATTTGTTTTTTTATGGAATAAGTCCACACTATACACACAATGCGCCGTTTTCAATCTACCGCAACCCGATGTAAGGGCAGTGCGTGGTAGCATGGTTCGTGACATATTATTGGGATTTATTGCCATCTTTTCTTCTCAACTCCTATGGAGCGCCCACAAAAGAAAGGTCATGGCAGTGGAGAACGAGTCGTTAAAAGCGGAATACGAGCGGGCACGTTTTGAGGCTCTTAAAAATCAGGTTGATCCTCATTTTTTGTTCAACACTCTGAACTCACTAAACTCCATAGTCACTAAAGACTCAGGCAAAACTCAGCACTATATTCAAAAACTATCATCCATATTTCGCTATACTCTACAAAATAAAGATGTGAGTACTCTGAGTGATGAAGTAGCCTTTACCAAAGACTACTGCGACCTGATGGAGATACGCTACGGAGAAAATCTGGCCTTTGAATTCAAGATCTTACCCGAATACTATAATTATTCGGTAGTTCCATTTAGCATTCAGACTCTCGTAGAAAATGCCATCAAACATAATATAATAACAAACAATCAAAAACTGACAGTAACAATCTCCACCAGCCCCGACAATATGTTGTATGTTTCAAACCCTATCTACCTAAAAAAGGAACACGAAGCAGGAGAAGGCATAGGCTTGGCAAACCTTTCGGAACGCTATAGGTTAAAGTGGCAGAGAAATGTTGAGATCGCCGACGATGGCAAAATCTTTCGCGTAGGCATTCCTTTGATCCCCAATATGCATAACAAAAAACATACAAACGTATGAAAGCAATTATAATTGAGGATGAATTGATGGCCGCTGAAACTCTTGAGCAACTGATCGGAATTGTAGCCCCTGATATAGAAATAATCGCCCAACTTCAAAGCGTGGAAGAGAGTATCGAATGGTTTTTGACTCACCCTTCGCCCGATCTGGTATTTATGGATATACACCTTGCCGATGGCTCTTCATTCAGTATTTTTAAACATGTGAATATACCCTGTCCTATCATTTTCACAACCGCCTACGATCAATATGCAATTCAGGCTTTTGATGTGAATAGTATCTCTTACCTGCTCAAACCTATCGATAAGGAGCATCTTGAAAGGGCCATCGATAAATTTCGCAATATCGGCTCAATGCAGGGGGCGACCGACAACAACTCCGAAATCATTAAAAAGCTCATTGCCCGGATAAATTATACATCGTCCTATAAAAACACATTACTTATACCTGTAAAGGACAAACTGATTCCTCTCTCGGTTAAGAATATTGCCTATATATATACAGAGAATAAAATAGTCACTGCTGTAAGTTTTGATAACAGACCTACCATGATCGATCAAAATCTGGAAGAGATCAATTCTCTACTTAATCCGCACGATTTTTATAGAGCCAACCGACAATACATTATCTCACGCAAAGCTGTCCAAGATATCTCTCTATGGTTTAACGGACGTCTGTCGGTCAACCTGACCATTAAAACGCCTGATAGAATATTAGTGAGCCGGCAGAATGTCAAAGAGTTCAAAGAGTGGCTAACAACCTAAACTTGTCGCACCATGGTCGGTAACACGTTTTCTCTGTTTTAAATTAAACCTTAAGGGTGTAGTTTACAAATCAGATGTAAGTAGTTGGGTTCTTTTTTACATTGGTAAATCAAACCTGACACCATTTTTCCAGTAGCAAGGTCTGTAATTGGCCGGAACCATCCCAACTGCCCCGCAGACATAAATATCTGTACCATCTACAAATATCCCATATGCCTGTGCATTATCTTCAAGTTCACAGAGCTCTCCGTTTTTCCAATAACATGCAGTGTGTCCCGTACTGTTAGAATTGTATTTGTTTACCAGTCCAACAGCATAGATATCATCGCCCGATTTTAAGAGTTGCCATACTTCACCATAACGGTTATCCAGCACAACAGGATCATAATTTTCCCAGTACATTGGAAAATCACAGAGTCCTCCTACATAAAACTCATTTAGGCTATGCATGTAAACAGTACTTATTCCTCTAAACCACGAAACTTGTTCCGGTAGTGATAATAAAACCATTGATGAGCTGCCATCCCATATAAATGGAGTTACAGGGCGCAAAACCAAACCTGTTTCAGATGATACAATCTTACCAAGATATCCTGCAAAATAGGGTTGTTCATTATAAAATGCAACAGATGAGATATTACCGATACTGTTGTTATCCATGCTTATCAGGGAGTTCTCTTTATAGTAAAAAATCTTGCCATCTTTAATAAGAGAACCTTGGTCAAACTGGTAGTTATGAGAGATTCCATCATGGTTTTTAAAGGTTAACACTTTTCTAAAATCTTCATCTACAGCCTGTCTATACGTTGATCCATTCTCAACAAGATCTATAAATTTCGATTGATCTGTACTTTCGCCATTAATCCAGTACTTTGTGATTATCTTGCCTTTCTCCGCTTTAAATCCACTTACCAGCACTGCCCCATCATTGACCATAACAGAGTATCCTCCTGCAGAAGTGCTACTATTTTTTATAGGATCACCTTTCTCACAACCGATTAACAAACCGACAAAAAATATAAGTGATAAAAATCGCTGATGATTCCATTTAGTTAAAACACCTTCATTCTTTCTTTTCATATCACATATATCGTTTTTATTATTTTTTTGATATTATTTTTTTGATATTATTTTTTTGATATTATTTTTTTGATATTATTTTTTTG
>CAYZPF010000016.1:10829-26911 GCA_964479995.1 uncultured Muribaculaceae bacterium
TATTATTTTTTTGATATTATTTTTTTGATATTATTTTTTTGATATTATTTTTTTGTAAAATTATTGATTTAAAAACAAAAACCAATAGCATTCCGTGTTTTGGAGCATTTTCATTCCGTGTTTTGGACAATAAAGATGAATACCAACTTCTTAATCAACTCCAGATTCCTCATAAAAAGTTCGGAAAATTGCAATTCCATAAAATTACAAATCCCACCTTATAGAGAGTTGAAAACGGTAAACATCGTTGAGGGTTGAAGATGTAACAAGTGAGTTTTTTATAAGTTCTCCGTTGATAGATTGGAGGTTATACATTGGTCTTACTTCAGTTCCGCTTGTTTCTGTGCCAACGAATATCAGCGGTTGATTGGATGTAAGGATTTTGGCCACACCCCAATTACGATTGAGCAGGTTATTGAGGTTGAGAAGATCGAGGCGAATTGTAAAGCTGTTTTCCCTCCCTAAGATGCGTGTACTGACCCTTTGTGAGATACTCATGTCAAAACGAGAGATCATTGGCAGGCGGACACCATTGCGTTGGGCATATTCTCCACGTCTATTTCTAAGATATCTGTCTTGTTCAATGTATCTCTCCCACGCCTCTTGCTGTTGTGCTACCGTAAAGAGTTTGCCCCCTGATGTGTACTCTTTAAAAGTCATCTCTGTTTTATCTTTGGGGATGTATATCAAATCGTTAGTTGCAGCACCGTCTCCATTGAGGTCTCCTGCAACGATATAACTTTGTCTTCCTCCACTGAAAGTGTCAAAGAAAAGAGTAAAGGTTGTAGAGCCAAATTTATAGTTATCTGTTTTATAGGAGAGAAACCCAAAAGCCCGGTGATCGGGAGTAAATAGTGATAATCCAAGTTGTGGATTATTCGGATCATTGACTTGGGTGTTATAGCTCCATGAGCTGTATGCCACAGTCTCCACATCTATTAAATTAAATGCCTTACCGTATGAATAACCAATTTTCCCAAATAGCTTATCTGCCACTCTCTTTTCCAAAGATGCAGAGAGATTCCAGGAGTAGCCCTTATTGTGGTTTTTCAGAAGGATTGCGTCGGTGATATTGTTATTGATTCTATTCCCTGAACTCCATCGAGGTCTGGAATCTGCACCCAAATAGCGGCTGTCTGCCTGAGGAAGATTCACATTGACATAGCCAATTCCGTTGATATCTTTATCATAAATGAGTTCAAAATTCCCAATTATATCCCAAGGCATTCGTCTTTTTATAAAGATATTGCTTCTTAAAATCTGAGGGAATTTAAAGGCCGGGTCTGTAAGAGCCAAATTATATCTGGCAGCAGGAGCGCCGGTAATATTAGACGGCTTATATGCATTGAGCTCCGGTGTGAAAGGACGGTTATGAAGTGTCATCCCGGGAAAACTCTCCAGCCACTCAAGTCCCGTAAGAATTCCATTATTTCCTATTTGATTAGATATCAAAATATAAGGTGGCTGGCTTGTAAAAACGCCTACTCCGCAACGGAGCATTAATGAGCCATCCTCCTTTATCTCCCACTCCATCCCCACTCTTGGGGAGAAGAGAGGATTGGGATTGGGCAACTTATCCGTAGAATACTTCACCTCCCTGCCCTTCTCATCCCTAAAAGAGAGTTGTTCTACCTGCGAATTCCTATAACCTGTTTTACCAAAGAAAGGTAGATCTACCCTAAACCCCAGAGTCAATCTTACCCGTTGTGAGATATTGAACTTATCCTGCAGATATAGACCGGCGTAGAAGACATTGAGCCTCTGAAAAGGCTTCTCCATGTTGGGTATGTTTGCGTATTGATACTGAAATTTTCTAAGATTTACGGTTGAGGTGGTTCTGGAAGGATCTGAAAAATAACCATTAGCATCTTCATAGAAGTCGGCCAGAGAGTTGTAAACATAGACTCCCTGAGCAGCGGGAAAGAAACTATTAATGGAGGAGAATCTCTCAAAATTGAAACCGGTAAGTAAAGCGTGCCCTCCAAGATAGATACTTAAGTTATTCTGAAACTGAAATGTACTGTATTTAAGTACATTATATGGTGTAAAAGGTTCTGTTCCAAAGGTTGTGTAGGTCGTTCCGTCTTTGAGTATATCCACCGTTGGGAAGAGTATAGGGGGATTCTCTCTGCTCTCATCATGGTGCCTGTATCCGATAATCAGGTTATTTATAAGTTTACTGCTAAAGGTGCTGTTTAACTCACCGATTATTGAGCGGATATTCTCAACCAGAGAGTAATTGGAATTCTGGAAATTTAGGGAATTGACACTACCTCTACGGTAACCCGATCCTAAAATATCTGTATTGGCAATAAACTGATCGGAAGAGGAGTTGAGATGGTTATATCTAAGGGTAAGTTTATTTCTATCGTTAAGGTTATAATCCAATTTGGTTATAAATCTCAACGCTTTGGTGGTAAAGTCGTACCTCTCGTAAAGTCCTGTCTCGTACCCGAATTTCTCCCTAAGATAGCTACTCAATTCATCTAAGTCACTTTTAAGTACCCTGGTAATGTTTCCCTCAACATTTTGTGAACCATCATTGGCCCGGAAGAGTGTAGCAGGTCTGATATAACTCTCAGCCTCCAACCCGATAAAGAAAAAGAGTTTGTCCCTGATAATTGGTCCGGATACATTACCCCCCTCCAAATTAAAGCGAAAAGTCCCGACATTAAATGTTGATCCGGCAGCTCTCTTCCCCACAAAGGCCTCATTCCTGAAGTTATAGTAGGCAGATGCTTTAAAATCATTGTCTCCGCTCTTTGTTACAATATTAATTGAGGCCCCTGTATAGTTTGCCAGCCTTGCATCCATAGAGGCTATGGAGATACCAACCTGTTCGATAGCCTCGTATGACAGTGGAGAGACTCCTGTCCTTTCACCCGGCATCCCCACAATTCCAAAAGAATTATTAAATAGGGAACCATCCACTGTCAATGCATTTAATCTGTTGTCTTTACCGGTAAAAAGAGTCCCTCTGGAGAGAGGTAAAAGTCTGGTAAAATCGGAAACTAACCTATTAATAGTTGGTAGTGAGCTAATATCTCTTCCTCTAATTGTACTGCTTGTCTCATTTGCACCCGCAGATACTACTACGGGATTAAGCTCTGTTGCCTGTTCTATCATAGTGAAATCCTGGCGGGTAGTATTGCCAAGTGTTATGAAAAGTTCTTGAGAGAGTGCATTTTTATAGCCAGTAAATGAAGAGGTAACCAAATAGGGACCGCCAACTCTCATTCCCGGGAAGGAATATGAACCATCTTCCCTGGTAACTGTACAATATTTTGTACCGGAAGGAATATGAAGTGCAATCACCGATGTCCCTGCCATAGCCCTGGAAGTCACCTCTCTCACCCTCCCTTCAAGAGTGCCCGTAGTGACTCCCTGACTATGTACAACATGTGAAAAAAGCAGTAATAATATTATTACTAACGTATTCCGCATTATTTTTTAACTATAAATGAGCCGCCCTTGTATATAAAATAGGGTTCAGTTGCCAACCAATTATCGTTTTTCAACTCATCAAAATAATCTGTACCGGTACTTTGAAAATGGCAGAAAATAATATCAATCTTTTTACTTGCCAAAGCGGCAAACCTCGCCTGATTCTCCAGAGATACAAACTCAAAGTTTATGTTTAGGAAATTGCCTATCTCTGTCAGAAGAGCAACATTAAACCCTGCAGGGCGACCATCTGCGGCAACATAATCGAGTGGAGGCATATCGCCAACAACTCCCACATAGTAGGTAGGAGCATCTTCGTGCTTTGGAATATCAGTAAAAGTAGGATCATTATCCAAAGGAAGATTTGTAATCCACTCCTGTTCCAATGCCGCAATTTTACCATTTTCTCCAAGCGTAACAATAGCGCTGTCCAGTAATATCTTGAGCGGCATATCTTCTGTTCTTACAGCCATTATAACCTGACCCTCGATAAAGATATCGGTTATTGGAATTGACTTAAAATCTTTATTTCTATTCAACGCATAGTCCATTGCAAATTGCTGAATGGGGAAACCGTCAATTTTTCCACTTTTAAGAGCAGCTGCCATATCAATGCCTCTGTTAAATGAGACAATTTGGGAAGGTTCACCTCCAATAAGAACAGAGACCATTTTGATTTGACTTTGAGTGGAAGGACCTGAAGAGATTACGCCAATAACCTTCCCTTGAAGGTCGGTCAAAGTTTCGATTTTATCTCCTTTTGCACCGCAAGAGGAGAGTGTGATTGCTATTAAGGCAATCATGAGAAAATTAATTTTGTTTTTCATAATTATTTGATGTTTAATGATTAGGGATAAGAGCTAAATATTTAATATTATTGTATTACAACTGTTTTCATAGTTATGTGTATAGCTTTTTGATATACCGGAAATTAACACCATACCAAGCTGGTCGCTGCCCTCTATGGTTAAAAAAGGGTTATACTCTTCTCCTCTATAGATAAATGTAATCTGTATTTCATCCCGCTCTTCGGAATACTCTACTGTGTACTCTATATCCGGTTGGAGATATTTGTAGCATCCGTTAAATACCTCTAGCATCAGCTCTTCCAGGACCAGTTGAATGTAGTTTATCTTCTTGTGTTCGATGTTGTATTTTTGACAAAAGAGCTCTATCTTAACATTCATAGCCACCATGTCAAACCCCTTTGAGGTTACAGAGTAGTTAAAAACCTTGAGTCTGCGGATGAATAGCCTGGTTTTCTCTCTTTTAGGACTAAGAAAGATTTCATCGGCGGTTCCCTCCTCATAAATACCCTTCTCATCCATATAGAACACCCTGTTTGCCACATCCTGAGCAAATCCCATTTCGTGAGTTGTTATCATCATTGTAAGTCCGCTCCGTGCAAGATTACGGATTATTGCCAGTACCTCCCCTGTCATTGAGGGGTCGAGTGCAGATGTTGGTTCATCGAAAAGTATGATATCAGGCTCCATAGCTAACGATCTGGCAATGGCAACCCTCTGCTGCTGACCGCCTGATAACTGATGAGGATAGGAGAATGCTTTATCTGCAAGCCCTACCATTGCAAGTAGCTCCTCTGCACTTTTTATTGCCTTCGCTTTACTGTCCCCTCTCACTTTAACAGGAGCAAGAGTAATGTTATCCAGCACATTAAGATGGGAGAAAAGATGAAACCCCTGATATACCATTCCCAGTTTCTCTCTCACTTTGTTAATATTTATGCCTTTTTGGGTAATGTTGGTACCGTTGATGTAAACATGGCCGGCATTGGGTCTCTCCAGTAGTGCCAGAGAACGGAACAATACACTCTTTCCTGTTCCCGAAGGGCCGATAACAGCTATACATTCACCCTTGTGCACATGAAGATTCACATCTTCAAATACTGTTAAATTGCCAAATTTCTTGGTGAGATTTTCTGCCTTTATCATAACGCCCCCTTTTTTTCAGTTTTTAATGAGAAGAGGATATAAACCAAATAGGAGATTGCCAGATATATAAGAACCCCAAAGAAGAGAGCAAAGAAGGGGTCTCCGGTTCGGGCTCCAATATTATTCACAGTGCGGGTAAGATCGGTGATTGTCACATAACCCACAACAGAAGTCCACTGAATGAGATTAATTATTGCATTTTGATAGACAGGTTTTGCAACTCGCCAGGATTGGGGTAAGGTTATGGACATAAATGCTTTAAAGGGGGTAAAACCGAGCATTCTTGCCGCTTCAAGCTGTTTTTTATCAACAGCAAGAAGTGCAGAACGCATTATTTCGGCAATATGGGCTCCACTATTTAGAGCAAAGGCAATTATAGCAATATAGACCGCATTAACCCTGCTGTTTGCAAAAACCACATAGTATAATATCATAAGTAGCAATAAAACAGGGCTGCCCCGGAGAATAGCGATAAGAGTTTTTGAAAAGAATCTAAGGATAGCCGACTTTGAAAGCCGCATAGCACAAAAGATAACTCCGGTAATAGTACCAAAAAAAAGTCCTGCAACGGAGATTAATAATGTAACTTTTAATCCTCCAAGCACAACAATCCAGGCATTACCTGCTATAAGATTTTTGCTTACAGCGTTAGCTATAGATTCCAGAATGTCCATAATTTAAAGTATACTTACTCTGTTTTTGCAGATTCAAGGTCGGGGAAGATGGAGAAGATTGACGAGAATCCGGAAATATCAAAGATCTCTCTAATTCCGGAGCGGAGAGAGCAAAGCTTTAGTACTCCTTTTGTTGCAATCATCTTTTTCTGAACTATTAAAAATACTCTTAGTCCCGAACTGCTAATGTAGTTGAGTTCCGAACAGTCAATTATTATCTTGTTTATTCCGCTCTCAAACACATTCACCACTGCCTTTTCAAACTCATCAGCATTGGTTGTATCAACTCTCCCCTCCACTCCAATGATTGTATATCCGCCCGACACAAGAATATCTATATTCATAATTAGAAAAATTTGGTTAAAGTTAAGATATTTTTTTTATCTACTCTCTTATATTTAACATTATCCATCAATTTTTTAATCAAAAAAACACCTAATCCGCCAACAGTTCTCTTCTCTGCAGGTTGAAAAATCTCCGGGTCGTTCAGAGTGGTAGGGTCGAATTCAACTGCATCATCTTCAATGATAACGGTGATCTGCCTGTTTTCAATCTTAATGGAAAGCTCAATAAAATGATCATTACTATCATTATAACCATACAGAATTGTATTGGAGAGAGCCTCTTCAATTGCCAGATTAAGATTAAAAAGTATTGCATCAGTTAAACCCCACTCTCTTATTAGCTCTTCTAAAAAAGAGGGTACCTTTGATAGTTCATCAATTTTATTCTTAATTAACAAAGTCCTGTCGTCAGAGAGGTTATCCATTGTATTCGATTGTCATCATTGTAATATCATCCGATTGAATATAGTCGTCAACATGTAGCGACACCTTCTTTTCCACTAATCTAATCAACTCTTTTGGTGTTTTATGGAGATTTGCCTCTATCACCTCAATAATGGCTGCCTCACCAAAAAGTTCATTTTTGCTATTTTCCGCTTCACTCACCCCATCGGTATAAAGGAAGATTTTCTCTCCTTTTTTAAGTATAAGCGAAAACTCCTCATATTTATGTTCTTCAAAAAGGGCTACCGGGATATTTTTTGCTCTTTCAAACATCTCTGCTCTGTTGCCTCCTTTTATAATTACAGGTGGATTATGCCCCGCATTTGTATATCTCAGTTCTCCGGTTGTAAGGTCAAGTACTCCAAGGAAAAGAGTTACAAACATGTTTAAATCATTGTTTTTAGATATTGACCTGTTGAGTGTGGTTACAATCTCTGCCGGAGACTCCTCTTTTTGTGAAATCGAGCGCATAAGAGTACAGGTTACGGCCATAAAAAGTGATGCCGGTACCCCTTTGCCCGAGACATCTCCAATTGCAAAACAAAATTTATTTTTCCCTATTGCAAAAAAATCATACAAGTCTCCACCAACCTCTTTAGCAGATTTCAGTATTGCAAAAACATCTATCTGAGGTAGATCTGGGAAAGGTGGAAATATATTCGGAATCATAGACATCTGAATCTCTTTGGCTATACGCAGTTCACTCTCAATCTTCTCCTTAGCGGCTGTCGTCTCTTTTAGGGTAAGCATATATTCATCCAACTCCTTTTGCATATAGGAGAAGGAGCTATGCAACTCCTTCATCTCATCTTCGGTCTTAATTATAGGCAGTTGGACATTGAAATTTCCGGAGGCTATTAATCTTGCCGATTTTGCAAAGTCTCTCAGTGGAGAGGTTAGTCCACTGATAATTTTATATATAAAAAATGTAAGCAAAGCCAAACCAATAACCATAAGCCCAATTAATATAAAGTTCATCTTATTCATTGAGGCGAACATCTCACTATCCGGGTATATAATACCGATTGACCAGCAGCTGGAGGGCAATGGGGCATAGTTAATCCACAATTTTCCCGATTTCCATTTGCTTCTGAATCCTGCCGATTCAAAATTCTGCTCACCTCTAACCATGTCCCTGCCTGTCTCCCTCATTGCCGGTTGGTTGTTCTCTTTTGCAATTGAGAATATTGACTCATTCATTACATAATTACTGTTGGGATGCGCCACTATAACACCGTTACGGGAGAGTACGAAAGCATAACCGCTATTGAGTATCTTAACTTTAGATATTAAATCGGTAAGCCACTGCAAAGAGATATCAATAGTAACAATGCCCGAAAATATACGCTCACCATTTTTAAGGGTATAAAATGGTACGGAATAGGTTGTCATTAGAATGTTTCCGCCACCTTCATCATAATAGGGCTCAGACCAGTAAGGCTTTTGCACTGTTTTGGGAATTTGATACCAATCCATATAAAAATACTCATACTCTTTATCTCCAAGTATTGTGGCCTTAATTGAATTTCCTTGACGATAGACATAAGGTGCATAATAGGAGCCGTGCTCCGGGAAAAAATCGGGTTCAAATGCTATAATTGCACCGTATAGATTTTCATTTACACTAAGCATCGTTTTCAAAAAAGGGAGTAGTGAATCTTTATGAATAAAGGACGATTCAAGCAATTTTGCAACAACATGCGGATTCATCTCCGCTTTACTAAGTACCTGTTCAATACTGTTAACAGTGCTCTTTGCCAAAGAATTTACCTTCTCTCTTGTCTCTTCTTTTAACGAGTTGTAAGTAAAGTAGTAGTTGACCGAAAAGAGAATCAGAAATAGCCCTACAGTAAAAATAAGCACATTGCGGATAATATGGTATGAGAGGGATGTTTTTTTCATTCTGTTAACAAACGATAAAAATCCTTGTAAGTATAATTCAAACCTTTTATGATAGAGGCCGCTTTTTTATAATCAGATTCAAGAAGTTCTCCTCTTTTTATATTATTATTTTTTAGATCTATCAGCTCCAAAGTTTTTTCCAGCATCCACTCCTGGTGCGCCCGATTGGCCGGAATATGTGCCTTTTTCATTCTGTCAAGGACTATATTAAGAGCAATTGATCTGTTAGCCGAAGCAAACTCCCATCCTTTGATGGTAGCATCAAAGAATTTTTTCATATCCTCCTTTCTCTCTTCAAATGTAGAGGCCATACAGTAGAGACCATCTTCCGGAATGTCATATCCGTAATCTGCAACGGGAAAAACATTGAGCTCATCTTCGTTTACTCCGCAATTAATAATAGCGTCATACTCATTATAAGACATTACGGTCATAGCCTCTATTCCGTCTATCATAAAGAGGTTAACTGTAGAAAGTATCGGTACCCACTCAACTTTGTATCCCTTCTCACTCATCAAAGCTTTGGGGATCTCATCGAATCCGCTTTTCCATATCCCTACCCTTTTGCCATTAAGCTTAGAAAGCTCATCCAATCCGCCCGATTTTTTTGTTACAATATAAATTGCCGAGTGCTGGGAAATTTGAGCAAAATTCACTAAATCCAATCCCTGCTGTTTAGCAGAGATAGCAGTAATGAGAAACAGCGAAATCACATCTACCCTCCCCTCTCTAAGCATATTAGTAACCTGAATATTAGCCGAAGGGTGAATTATCTCCACATCTAACCCGGCCTCCTTGTAGAAGCCCCTCTCCTGAGCTACATAATAGCCGGCAAATTGAGCTTGAGGCAGCCAATGCGGGGCAAAGGTAACTTTGGGCAACTGCGCTCTGGCAGTGCCAATTAAAAGAACTGGGAAGCAGAGTAGAAATATTTTACATTTTGAGAACATCTCAACGTTAATAATGTACTATTTTTTAACCAGAAATGAACCGCCTTGATATTTGAAGTAGGGATGAGTTCCAACCCAACTATCATCCTTTAGCTCATCAAAGCTTGTATTAGTGCTATGGAAATGGCAGAATACTATATCTATTTTTTTAGCTGCCAAGGCTGTAAATCTCTCTTGTGTCTCAACGAATACAAATTCAAAATTTATATTAAGAATTTTGGCTATCTCACTTAAAAGGGCTGCATTAAAGCCTGCCGGAACTCCGTTTGCGGCAATATAATCCAGGGGTGGTAAATCTCCTGCTACTCCTACATTATAGGTTGGAGCTCCCTCATATTTAGGGATATCTGTAAAAGAGGGCTCCCGGTTGGCAGGGAGGTTCGTAATCCACTCCTCTTCAAGGGCAGCAATTGTGCCGTTCTCTTTTAAAATAAGTATTGCACTGTCAAGAGAGGCTTTAAGTTGTATATTATCTGATCTCACGGCCATAACGGCTTGAGCCTCAATAACAGCATCAACCACGGGAATTGCTTTGAAATCTTTGTTTCTTTCCAACAGATAACCGGCCACAAATTGTGCTATCGGGAAAGCATCAATCTCCCCTTTCCTGAGTGCGGCATACATATCGGCGCCTCTGTTAAAAGCGACAACATCTGCCGGAGCTCCCTTGATAAGAATTGTCAAATTTGATGTTTGGTTTTGAGTTGGAAGGGCATTGGAGAGAACACCTATAACCTTTCCCTTGAGGTCTGTAACAGATTCTATCTTTTCACCTTTTGTGGCACAAGAGGTGAGCGAGATAGCCAATAGAGCAATTATTAATAGTGTTACCTTGTTTTTCATAGCTATTTTGAAGTTTTAGATTTGAAAGTGAAGATAAAGATAATAATAATTTTGAACTCCTGCCAGGCAGGAACTAAAGTCTTAACAAAAGTTCAAATTTTTTTTCCCGGCCTGTATTATGGTTTAGGTAGTTGTATAAATCATCCGGGGTTATAACTACTCTGCTTAATGTTTTTGACCTCTTTTTAATGATATAATTCAACGGTTTAAGCGAATGATATATTAGTTCTGAACAATAAATATTGCTGTCGTCCTCTGTAATCCAATCAAAATCATACTCTCTACCCAGGTAATCCATCGCCTTCTCAAGAAAAAGTTCACTTTTATTATCATCTTTTGTAAAGGAAAATACCACGAAACTTGTCATATACGACTTTATATTCATGTTGGACATATCTCTGAAAGGATGCACACACACACCATCTGCTTCACTATCCAAAATGTAAATTTCATCATTATGTATTAGTGAATCTAACCTTTTATACACATTGCTCTCTTTCCCAAATCTTTGGATAATCTGTTGTTTATTTCCAAGGAATATCCCTGCATGTTTCCATTCTCCCGGAATAAATTCGGTAATTGCATAATTCCTCGTTTTAGTGAGAAATATACTTCCGGAAGGTAATAAGTTGAGATACTCCTTTATCTCATCGTAACATAAATCGACGCCTGTTGTATCCGAATAATTTAAAATTGGTAAGTCATCCATTTTAATAGATCCAATCCACTTGATTATTGGCTTTTGGAGACATAATCTTGTGTAATCCAATAGAGTAGCCTTACCGGGGAATAGGCTTGAAAATAGAAAACTAATAAGAATAATTATGCTTAGACCAAATAATATTCGTTTAAGTATTCTCATAAAAATTTGATTTTTTCTACATAAATTAATATATTGCGAAGTTAAGGATTTCCAGAATAGATGAATATACAACTTGAGTTAGTTTTAATAGTATTATCCGCTCTTTTTTTTCTAAGTATTTTAGCCGGTAAAGCAAGTTCTCGTTTTGGGATTCCGGCCCTGTTGCTCTTCCTTTCTGTGGGGATGCTGTTTGGAAGCGACGGATTGGGAGTGCAGTTTGAAAATATAAAAGTGGCGCAGACGATCGGGACCATTTCGCTATGTATGATACTTTTTTCAGGCGGTATGGATACGAAGCTTGAAGAGGTTCGACCGGTAATGGTTCAGGGTGTAATTCTGGCCACTTTAGGAGTACTCCTTACAGCAGTTATAAGTGGTGTTTTTATATGGTGGATTTTAGGAATGACAATGACCTCAGCTAAAGTAGGGCTATTGACTTCACTCCTTTTGGCATCTACCATTTCATCAACAGACTCCGCTTCGGTCTTTTCTATCCTGCGCTCTAAATGCCTTCAACTGAAAAACAATCTCAGACCTATGCTTGAGTTAGAGAGCGGAAGTAATGACCCTATGGCTTATATGTTGGTTATTACTCTTATAGAGATTATCAAGATGGATTCCGCTCCAAATTACTGGCTTGTAACAGCACAATTGTTACTACAGCTCGCAATTGGAGGTTTAGTGGGATATGCTGTTGGTAAACTATCTGTCTTTATAATTAATCGTATCCGTATTGGGAATGACTCATTATACCCTATATTGGTTTTCACATTCTGTATATTTATCTTTTCATTTACATACTTTGTAAAAGGCAACAGCTTCCTGGCTGTATATATTGGTGGGTTGGTAATTGGCAATTCTAAATTTATCCATAAACGCTCTTCACTGAAATTCTTTGACGGACTGGCGTGGATGGGTCAGTTGCTTATGTTCCTTACCCTTGGATTGCTTGTAAATCCCAGCGAACTGATTCCTCTCATTATACCGGGGATACTTATAAGTCTTGTGATGATCTTCATATCGCGGCCTGTAACTGTTTTCCTGTGCCTCCTGCCTTTTAGAAAGATGCCCGTAAGGGATAAGGTTTATATCTCCTGGGTGGGATTAAGAGGCGCTGTGCCAATTATTTTTGCAATTATTCCACTGGCCGAGGGCGTCCCTCACGCAAGGCTTATATTCAATATCGTCTTTTTAGGAACATTGGTCTCCCTTTTTGTACAGGGAACCTCATTACCCATGATGGCGAAATGGCTTAATCTTGCCGAAAAGCCCAATGGAGTCAAGAAATTGAAAGAGTTTGATGTAGAATTCTCTGAAGATATTAAAACAGCCACAACAGAAATTGAGATAAACCCATCCATCTTAAGTAACGGTAATCATCTTATGGATTTACCGCTGCCGGACAACACCCTTGCTGTGTTAATTAAAAGAGACAATCAGTATTTTGTCCCTACCGGCAGCACCGTTTTACAGCCATACGATAAACTACTGATTATCACAGATAATCACGAAGCCTTGCTCGACACTTATAAAAAATTAAAAGTTGAAATCAAATAGGCTAATACTATCTTAAGCATACATCGGATTAATATTAATCTGCAATTATTCTCTATTTATTTAGTCATTTTCAATTTCTGATTGATTAAGTATAGGATATTTGTTTGTTCTAATAGGATTAACCTATTCACTAAATAATAACTGATAAAATAAAAGGTAATGACAGAACCAATCGTGAAGGTGAGAAATCTTTCTCACAGGTACACCATTCAATGGGCTGTTAAAGACATTGATTTAGAGATTTCCGATAGAGGAATCTATGGTTTGTTAGGTTCCAACGGGGCCGGTAAATCCACCATAATGAACATTATGTGCGGAGTTTTAAAACAGACTAAAGGAGACGTTTTCATCAAGGGGATAAACATGAAGGAAAAACCTATTGAGGCTAAAAAACTCATAGGCTTCCTTCCTCAAAAACCTCCGCTTCATTTTGATCTCACAGTAGATGAATATCTTGTTCACTGTGCAAATGTAAGAATGATACCAGACAAGGAGATCCCGGCTGCAATTGACAAAGTTATGGAGGAGTGCGGTATCTCCCATTTTAGAAAAAGATTAATAAGAAATCTTTCCGGAGGGTATCAGCAGAGAGTGGGTATTGCGCAGGCTATTATTCACAAGCCGCAACTGGTAATATTAGATGAGCCTACAAACGGCCTTGATCCTAACCAAACTATTGAGGTAAGAAACCTTATTAAAAATATATCTTCCGAGACAACGGTTATACTTTCAACCCATATCCTCTCTGAAGTTCAGGCTACTTGTGAGCATATCAGGATGGTTGAAGAGGGGCGGATGGTTTTTGCCGGTACTGTAAAAGAGTTTGATAATTATATAACTCCAAGTACAATTTTTCTCACCTTACTGGAGCCGCCTCAAAAAGAGGAGCTGGAGAATATTCCCGGTGTCGTTGGAATTGAAGAATTTGGACGTGGGGACTACAGGATTAAGTTTGCCGATTCTTCTGATATCATAGGAGAAATAGTAAAGTTAAGCGTTCAAAAGGAATGGAAACTTCATGAGATTAGGTTGGAAAAGAGTTCGCTTGATACAATTTTTGCAGAGATTTCAAAAACAGTAAAATAAAACTGAGAGATTATGAAAATGATATATAAAATAGCTAAGACAGAGTTACAAACTCTTTTTTACTCACCCATTGCATGGCTTATACTTATAGTTTTTACTGTTCAGTCGGCCTTCACTTTTACGGGAGTCTTTGAGAAATACGTGCTTAGACAATCTCTAGCTTTAGGTAATAGCGGAGTAACAATGAATCTCTATGCACACGCATTCTACGGCTTTTTCACTCAGCTTCAACAGCAAATTTATCTTTACATCCCTCTCCTTACGATGGGATTGATGAGCAGAGAATTAAGCAGCGGCTCTATTAAATTACTCTATTCATCGCCATTAACTAATACCAAAATAATATTGGGCAAATATCTTTCAATGGTGATTTATGCTTTAGGCATCTGTGTAATTTTAATGCTCTTTATAATCTTTAGCGGATTAGCTGTAGATAATCTGGATTATCCGGCAGTCTTTACAGGACTTCTTGGTCTATTTCTTTTAATATGCGCTTATGCTGCTATCGGTCTCTTTATGTCTAGTTTAACCTCGTATCAGGTTGTAGCAGCTATTGGGACCTTTGCAATTCTGGCTTCACTTAACTATGTTGGAGATTTATGGCAGGATATAGCAATTGTAAGAGATATAACCTATTGGCTATCACTCAAAGGAAGATCAGGGGAGTTTATAGGTGGCCTTATCTGCAGTGAAGATGTACTATACTTCCTGATTGTAATAGCGCTTTTCCTTACCCTTTCAATTCAAAGACTTAAGGCTAACAGGCAAAAGAGTCCGGCCAGAGAGGCCTTTTCAAAATATATAGCTGCTTTTGCAGTTGCATTCTTACTGGGGTATGTAAGTTCCAGGCCTGTTTTTATGTTCTATCATGATTCCACAAGGACAAAGATGAACACTTTAACCAAGAATAGCCAGGACATTGTAAAAAAAATAGATGATAAACTTACAGTCAACAGCTTTACAAACATACTTGACAAATATTATTATATTGC
The DNA here is from genome assembly GCA_964479995.1 of uncultured Muribaculaceae bacterium. Classification (GTDB taxonomy): domain Bacteria; phylum Bacteroidota; class Bacteroidia; order Bacteroidales; family UBA932; genus Bact-08. The sequence continues at coordinate 25,880 of CAYZPF010000016.1, forward strand.
CTTGCCAAAAACAGAGCTAAGGGATATAAACCGTTTAAGGCAATACACACGTTTCAAGCCGGATATTAAATTCAAGTACCACTACTACTATGCAAATGCCAATAATCCAAACATGGATAAAAGATACCCCGATCTTACCGACAAAGAGAGGATGCTTGAATATGCAAGAGTCTTCAGGCTTGACAGCAATATGTTCAAAACTCCGGAAGAGATTGGAAAAATTGAAACCCTGGGAGGTGAAGGGTATCGCTACGTAAAAACTCTTGTAAGGGAGAATGGCCAAAAAACATTCTTAAGGGTATTTGATGACATAGATGTTGTACCATCGGAAAGGGAGATATCTGCTGCCTTTAAACGCCTTGTTATGAGGCTTCCTCAAGTTGGTTTTGTAAAAGGACACGGAGAGAGAGATTGCATTCGCTCCGGTGACAGGAACTACAGTCTACTCTCCCAAGAGAAAACTTTTCGATATGCTCTTATAAATCAGGGTTTTGATTTTAGCGAAATAACTTTAGATAAAGAGATATCACAAGAGATAGATATATTGGTCATAGCCGAGCCAAGACAAAAACTCTCTGAAGAAGAATTAATCAATCTGGATAAATTTATTGAGAGAGGCGGTAATCTTATCCTGGCTGGAGAGCCGGGTAAACAAGATGTAGTAAACCCTGTTGCCACCCGCTTTGGAGTCGAATTTATGCCGGGAAGAGTTGTTAATCCAACAGAAAATTTTGCTCCGGATTTTATTCAGGCTATACCTACAAAAGAGGGGGCAGAGCTGATGTACTGGCTGAGAGGGATGATACACAAAGAACAGGTATTAACCATGCCGGGCGCAACAGCCCTCTCCTATGGTAAAAGTGAAGAGATGGGCTTCAATGTGACTAAGCTATTTGTAAGCGACACGTTGGGAGGTGCCTGGAGTGAGGTCGAAACCTCCAACTTTATTGACGATTCTGTAACGATTAATCCCGCTGTTGGCGAGAAAATGGAGACTTCGATTCCATTAGTAGTTGCTTTAAGCAGAAAAAT
>CAYZPF010000017.1:0-25696 GCA_964479995.1 uncultured Muribaculaceae bacterium
ATGCTTGTATTTAGGTAATTATAATTCATACTGAAAATAAGTGATAAACTCAGGAAAAAGTCTGGAATCCAAATGCTCCATGATAATTTCCAATACCTGAATTGCCTACTCCGCCAAAAGGAAGATGATTGCTTGTGAAGTGCATTAAAGTGTCGTTGATACAGCCGCCACCAAAAGAGACTAACTGTAAAAATTTCTCTTTCTCATTATTGTTGTTTGTAAACAAATAAGCCGCTAATGGCTTTTCCTCTTCGATAATCTTTTGTAACATGCCGTCATAATTTGAATAAGATAAAACAGGCAAAACAGGCCCGAAAACCTCTTCCTGCATGACATCATCTTCCCAGGTTACATTATCCATAATGGTTGGCTCTATATACAAGGTCTCTCCATTATGTTTACCGCCATAATATATTTTGGCTTTATCTACTAATCTTAAAATACGGTCATAGTTTCGTTTGTTGATAATGCTTACATAATGCTCTGCTCCATCCGTATAGCTGATTTTATCTAATTTCTCTTTAATCAACTGTAATAGTTTTGACTTTACCGACTCTTCGACAAATAGATAATCGGGAGCAATACAAGTTTGTCCTCCATTCAAGAATTTACCCCAAATAAGGCGCTTTGCCGCTACTTCCAAATTGGCACTTTCTGTAATGATAGCCGGAGATTTTCCACCCAATTCCAAAGTAACCGGAACTAAATTTTTGGCAGCTGCTTCATAAATGATCTTCCCAACCTTTGGACTTCCTGTAAAGAATATCTTATCAAACCGGAGTTTCAGCAACTCTGCAGTCTCAGGAATACCTCCTTCTGCAATATATAAGTAATTTGAAGGGAAATTATTGTTTATTAGTTTGGCTAAAATACGCATCGTATTTTCAGGTAGTTCGCTGGGTTTTACAATACAAGTGTTTCCTGCTGCAATAGAACTTATCAAAGGAATGAGCGTAAGTAAGTATGGATAATTCCATGCTCCGATAACCAAAGTACAACCCAAAGGCTCGTTATAGATATAGCTTTTCCCCGGTTGTAATTTGAGAGTGGTTTTTACTTTTTGCGGTTTACTTAGTCTCTCTATACTTCTTAGGAAAAAATTTAGTTCATTATAAATAAGAGTTAATTCATTTAAAAAAGTATCAAATGTACCTTTACGAAAATCTTTATAAATAGCTTCGTAAAGCCTGTTCTCGTTTTCTTTTAAAATATTTTTCAATCTCAATAATGTCTCTTTCCTGAAAGAAATCTCTTTTGTTTTATGAGTATTGAAAAATTCCTTTTGTGCCTGAAAAATTTTATTAAATTCCATTTTATTCGTTCATTATTTTAGTAATACCTTCCCGACAAGTTGCTACTTTAAATTCAAAAAATATTGTTGTAATAGAATTACTGTACTTTCATCATTGCTTTTATCCAAACGGGTATCAGCTTTTTACGCTCCTGTATCATTTTTTCAAACTGTTTATCAGCTACTTCTCCTATTTTTTGTAAAAGAGGTTTAGCGATAAACGGGAAAACCACCAAGCTCATCATGTTTGTAAAAAAGTTTAGAGGGTTAGGGTCTGTAATTTCGCCTTTTGCAACGGCATTACAATATTGTTTATAAAAAATAGAGTGCATTATTAGTGGTTTAATGGGTAATTTTTCCATCATGCCATCTATATTATTCCGCATCTCGCTCAGCATAAAGATCGGGATATTTGGCTCTTTGATAATAAAGTCTATATAATTTGATGCAATAAGTTCTATTTTTCTTTCTAAGGTACTATTTTTATCATTTATTCCCATGGCCATGGTTTGCATAAAGCTTGCAACGGTTTCCAGCATTATAATCTCAAATAATTTTTTCTTGCTACGGAAATAATAGTTGAGAAGAGCAAGGTTGATGCCTGCTTCTTCTGCAATATCTCTTGTTCGTGTAGCAGCATATCCCTTTTTGTGAAAAATAGTTCGAGCCGCCTCTTTTATTTTTTGTTCGGTTGTTATCTCTTCTATTTTCATATATTTTCTCATAGCCTTAATATTTATGTAAAACTCCAATTATTATTATTGACTCTTTTTATAACTCAATACCGCCCATGCGTTAAGAACAACGGCAAAACCACAGAGGATGAAAAATTGTGGTAATAGCTCTGCTAAAGTGCTACCTTTAAGATAAATGGCACGCATTACATCTATAAAATATTTGAGAGGATTTGCAGCAGTAATTACTTGCGCCCAGTTGGGCATACTGCTTACCGGTGAAAAAAGTCCGCTTAATAGAATGATTATTAGTAAGAAAAAGAACATTACGAACATGGCTTGCTGCATTGTGTCGGAATAGTTGGAAATGACAATTCCTAAACCAGACACTGCGAGAATATAAATTACGGAATAGATGTAAATCGTGGCAAAGCTGGGCGGAATCAACCCATAAATTAAAGCGGCAAGTCCCATGCTTGTAGTTAGAACTACAATACCCATAATCCAATATGGAATGAGCTTGGCAAGAATAAAAATACCTTTATTCATTGGCGTTACGTTGAGCTGTTCGGTTGTTCCTAACTCTTTTTCAGCCACAATATTGAGTGCGGGCAAAAACCCGGTAAGCAATGTCAGCAGCATTACAAATAGTGCAGGTATCATAAACACTTTGTAATCAAGTGTAGGGTTGAATTTAAATTGTGGATGAACAGCTGATAACTGAAATTTGCTACCTTGTCCGGCAGTTAATTCATTTGCAAAATCGTTGAGAATACCCGACAAATATACACTGCCCAGCCCACCTTTCATACCATTGACAGCATTTGCCGAAACCATGATATTTGCCAGCTTCGACCGGTATAAATCTCTTTCAAAATCTTGTGGAATTTCAAGAACTATATCTGCTTTACCTTCGTCGATGCTTATCATTGCTTCGTTGCCTGAATCAGAAAAATCTATCAATTTAAAATAGCCCGAAGCCGTAATTTTGTTTATTAAGCGTTCTGAAAACGTGCTGCGGTCATTATCCACCACACTCAAACATAGATTTTTTACCTCCTGATTGACAACCCAAGGAAAAATCAACATATACATAATGGGTAAGATCAATATCAATTTCGAAATAAACGCGTTCCGAAACATCTGCTTAAACTCTTTTTCTAATAAAAACTTTAACATCGCGATTATTTATTTACTCATTCGTACACTAAATTTCTTTAAACTAACGATTAATAAAACAATTGCCATAAAGCTTAAAATGGCAAACTCTTTCATGACGTATTTTGCAGTAACTCCCTGTATCATTATCTTTATCACTCCTTCAACATACCAGCGGTTGGGCGGTATAACCGAGAGCCATTGTAAAATTTTCGGCATGCTTTCTATTGGAAATACCATCCCTGAAAGCAACAGCGTGGGCATCATCATCACTACCCCTGAAAAAAGCATTGCAGCAACCTGTGTTTGAACTACATTAGATACCAGTAAGCCTAAGGATAAGCCAACAAAAATAAAGAGTAAGGAAAAGGAAATCAGCAAAAACAGGCTCCCTTTTATAGGTACATCGAGTACAAAAACCGAAAGTAACAGAATGGTGGCCAGGTTGATAATTGATAATGCAAAATAGGGGGTTATTTTTGCTAAAAGAATGTAAATTGGTTTGACCGGGGAAACGAGCAATACCTCCATAGTACCCATCTCTTTTTCGCGGACTATGGAAATTGAAGTCATCATTGCACAAATCAGTACCAATACAAGCCCCATTACACCTGGGACAAAACTATATGCTCCTTTCATCTGCGGGTTGTACAGCATTTTTATTTCCGGGATAATCCGTAAAGGAATATCTATCTCTGCACCAACATTTCCTTTGCTTACCAATTCCTGATAGGTAGAAATGATAATATTGCCGGCATAATTACTAAAAGTACTCGCCTGGTTAGGGTCGGAAGCATCTGCTATTATCTGGACTGCTGCTTCGCTAAACACAACAACCAATTTTACATCGCCTTTCTGAAAAGCCTTTTCAATCTCTTCGGCGCTGTGCAATTCGCTGACAAGCGTAAAAAAACTGCTCGACGAAAGTCTCTCAGTGATTTGTCTTGTGGTTTCATCTTTAGAAGAATCGAATATTGCCATCGGTGTGTTTTTCACCTCGTTTGTAATGGCAAAACCGAATAAAATAATTTGTATTATCGGCATCACAAGTAAAATCAAAATTGTACGCCGGTCGCGCAAAATATGATAAAACTCTTTTTTAACAAATACTATAAACTGCTGCATAACAATTAATTCTTAATTCTCTATTCGCGTTGCTCTACGTGCGAGCTGCTGAAAAACCTCATCCATATTTGCCGAATTATAAGTGGATTTCAGATTTTTTGGCGTATCCAATGCTTCAATTTTGCCGTCCACCATGATAGAAATGCGGTTGCAATATTCCGCTTCATCCATATAATGCGTTGTAACAAATACGGTTATACCGCTTTCTGCTGCCGCGTATATCAATTCCCAAAACTGTCGTCGCGCGGCAGGGTCAACACCGCCTGTGGGTTCGTCAAGAAACACGATTTTTGGTTCGTGAAAAATGGAAACAGAAAAGGCAAGTTTCTGTTTCCAGCCCAAAGGCAAAGATTTTACAAGTGTATTGCGCTCATTTTCAAAGCCAAGCCCGTACAAAATCTGATTAGTTTTTTCAGCAATAACATTCTTTTTCATTCCATAGATTCCACCAAAAAGCCGCAAGTTTTCCCATACTTTCAAATCATCGTACAGGGCAAATTTTTGGCTCATATATCCGATGTTTTTCTTAACCTGCTCTGCCTGTCGCTCAATGTCAAAACCGGCAACAGTTCCGCGTCCCGAAGTGGGTTTGCTCAATCCGCACAGCATACGCATTGCGGTAGTCTTTCCTGCTCCATTCGCCCCGAGAAAACCAAAAATTTCGCCCTTGAAAACGTCAAAACTAATGGAATCTACAGCTGTGAAATTGCCGAATCTTTTGGTGAGATTATCAATTTTGATAATTGGTGGTAGGAAATTGACAGTTGACAACTGACGGTTGACGGTTGATTGTTCTTTATTCATTTTCTGTTGTTCATTCTTCATATTTCATCCTCCTATTCTCCATTGTCCATTATCCATTATCCATTATCAACTGTCCACTGTCCATTGTCCACTGTCCACTGTCAATTGTCAATTAGCGCCATAAAGCAATCTTCAATCGTTGGCGAAATCTCTTTAAATTCTGCATTGATTTTCTCATTTTGGATATTCGAATTATCCTTGAAAATAACGTGCAGCGAATCGCCAAAGCTAAAGACAGAGTGAACATTTGCGCTTTGCCGCAACTGTTTCAGAATTTCATAATTATTATCTGCTTCAACAGCATATACCTTGTGTGGAAAATCAGCAATAATCTTTTCGGGCTTGTTGATGGAAAGAATTTCCCCATTTTGAATAAATGCGATTCTATCGCACCGGGACGCCTCATCCATATAGGGCGTGGAGACAAGAATTGTAATGCCTTGCTGCTTTAACCGCCGTAACATTTCCCAAAGTTCTTTGCGGCTCACAGGGTCAACGCCTGTTGTCGGTTCATCGAGAAACAGCACAGTAGGTTTGTGGATTAAAGCGCAACTCAACGCGAGTTTTTGTTTCATACCACCCGATAGTTTCCCTGCCCGGCGATTTTTGAAAGGTTCGATTTGTCTGTAAATATCTTTAATCAAGTGGTAGTTTTCCTCGATTGTCGTACCAAAAACCGTTGCGAAAAAGTTCAAATTTTCTTCTACCGTCAAGTCCTGATAAAGCGAAAACCTTCCCGGCATATAACCAATTCGTTTACGAATCTGCTTGTAATCGCGCACCACATCAAATCCATCAACCGTTGCTGTGCCGCTATCGGCCAATAAAAGAGTGGTAAGAACCCGGAATAGAGTCGTTTTGCCCGCACCGTCGGGCCCAATCAAACCGAAAATTTCGCCACGCCCTACCTCAAAAGAGATATATTTTAAAGCCGAAACCTCGCCGTAATTTAAGCTGATATTATTTAGTTTTACCATTTTTAGTTAGTTGACAGTTTTTCATTCCTCATTATTTTATCAGGTTTGTCTTTGTACTTTTAACAATACTGATTAATAGTTTCAGAATTTCGGTACAATCTTCATGAACTGATTGAAACTCTTTTTCACTAATGTATTCCGTATCCCTCATCAGCATAAACCAGTACTCTGCTTCGTTAGCTTCTTTCAGTGCAACGTTCATTTTATTCAAAAAATCTGCTTTGGATTGAGCGTGTTCCGCTTCTTTAATCAAAGCTCCAATAGCAGTTCCACTCCTTAGCATCTGCTTTGAAAGCACAAACTCTCTTTTATCCTCAGACAAAAACTTATATAATTTCACAATTCTAATTGCAAAAGCATATGATTTAACCCCAACTACACTTTCCATATCATTATCACTTTTATGCTATTAATCAAGCCCTCATTATCCATTATCCATTGTCCATTGTCCATTATCCATTATCAATTGTCAACTGTCAACTGTCAACTGTCAATTAAACAAAACCTCCCCGTACATCCCTTTTTTAATATAGCCGTCATTTTTCACAGCAATTTTTACCATATAAACAAGGTTAGCACGCTCATCTCTGGTTTGGATGGTTTTAGGCGTAAATTCTGCTTTGTCGGAAATCCACGTTACAGTGCCTTCATATTCCCTGCGGTCAGATTTCCCCATGTCGGAATAAACTTTTACCTGTTGTCCGATTTTCAGTTCGGTGAGTTGGCTTGCCGTTATATACGCCCGTAAAAACATATGCTGCATATCGGCAAGCTTAAACAAGGCTTTTCCCTGAATTGCAAATTCGCCGGTTTCTGCATATTTTGCTAAAATTGTGGCTGTTGCCGGACTTTTGATAACCGCATTTTTCAGCTGGTCTTCTATTTGCGCTATTTGTGCCATAAGCGCCTGTTGCTCATTTGTAATGCTGTTGTTACTGTTTTTTAGCGTTTCTGTTTGGGCTGTAATTTGTTTTTCAAGTGTGGCAATCTGGGCATTTATGTCATCCAACTGTTTTTGATTAGCTGCGTTATCTTTAAGTAACTGTTCAAACCGTTGTTGTTCACGATGCGCTGCTGATAATTGCTCTTGTAAAGCGGCAAGCTGCACAGATATATTTACCTGACGGCTATCCATCGCTTTAATGCTTGACTGTAACTGAACTTTACGCCAATAAAGCTGAGTGGTATCAATAACACCCAATATTTGCTTTGCCTCTACATCCTGTCCCTCAGTGATATTTAATTGCAGAATTTCACCATTTCCTTTTGCTGAAACAACAATTTCGGTTGTTTCAAAAATCCCGCTCGCATCATAATTGTTATTTCTGTTATTGCAGGCAGAAAACAGAAGAACGACAAAAAGAATTTGTAAATATTTCACTCTGAAAATTGAATTTTCCATCTCTTTCTACTTTAATTGTTTGTTATGAATTTCAGATTATAAATTGCTTGTAACATTTCTAACTCATGCAAGATCTTATCTTGTTTTGCCAATGCTTCGGCATTGGTTTCGCGTATAAGGTCGGAAATAGTTGCTGTACCGTTACTCACCTTCGCCTCTGTGGCACGTTTTACTGATTGTCGCAATGCGATAATCTCATCATCATCGGCAAGCAGTCCATGATACTTTTCAATCTCATTTTGCTTGCTTGTTGCCTGCAAATTGGAGTTAAAAAGAAAAGTTTCGCGTTGTACTGCAAGGCTGTTCTGCTTTATATTGAGTTCGCTCATGCGATTTTTGTAAGTGTAAAAACTGCTTATATTCCACGATATACGCACTCCACCTATATAATAGGGAGTGAATCCATTTTCTAACATATTTAAACCGGGATTACCATATCCGCCTGTAAGAAACAGTCCAAATTTAGGTCTCAATTCAGCTTTTATCAGACTATTTTGTGTTTCAAAAAGCGCTGATTTGCTGTCGAAAAGTGAGAGTTCGGGACGAACATTTTTTATTGAAAGAGTTTGTTGAATAACAGGCTTTTGCAACATAATTGTCTCATCTAACTTTTTGCCTGTAAATGCTGAAAGCATTGTCAAATATGCCTTTCGATTATACAAAATCTGAGTAGCAAGTTGTTTGGCTTTTAGCTGCTCAACTTTGACAGCATCCAAATCGCTCATATTGGCAAGTCCACCGTCAATAAGAGATTTTACGCGCACAAAATTTTGCTGTAATTCATTTTGGAAAATACGATTTTGTTCCAACAGGGCGTCACTCATCAAAATACCGAAAAATAGTTGATTTATCCGCTCTTTCACAGCATACAAATTCACGTTCAGTTCCTCGTCTTCGACCAATGATTGCGCTCTGATTTGTTCGCTTCGTGCCTTTGTCGTTCCTCCATCCCACAATGTTTGTAAAATTTCAAGCGTAATTCCGTACTGATCTTTACTTAATTCAGGAATTTTCAAATCGGACAAAGCAGGTATAGGCACCTGTGAAAAATCAAGCGTAATTTTTGTGACATCCGACTGGTAAGTTGCCTTTGCATTGAGTGCTATTTGTGGTAACCATGCACGAGCTGTATTCGTCAGATTAAAATCGCGGCTTTGCTCTAACAACGCATACTGCTTGATTAGCGGATAATTTTGCTCTGCCAGCATATAGCAACGCTCGATAGAGAGAGAATTATTGTTTTGCGCAAATAGAAAAGTGTTAGATAACAGTAAAATACCTGTTATCCAGAGATTAGATTTTGCTCTTTTAGCTTTAATCATATATTTTATTATTATGTATTAATCATTTGAGTGATTCAGAGTTAAAAAATTATCCAGCTTTCATCATCTGTGTTAAAATTTGTTTAAGATGCAAAGATAAAAAAAGTTTGCAAGTTAAATCAAATATTTTAATCAGATGACTAATTGTGCTAATAATAGAGGAGGGATTAATTTAGGCTCTGACAGAATCATTCAGTAGCTCCCGGAGGGCATTTTTGTTTAGGATGGTGACTTTATTGCGTTCCGATTTTATTATGCCTTCTTGTTGAAATTCCGATAAGATACGGGCGAGGGCAGGACGGCTGACTCCAAATAGTTTAGCGAGTTCTGTCTGGTTCCGGTCGGTGTAGAATGTGTTGAGGGTGGGACTTATTGTATGGTACTCCATGAGCAGTTCCAGCAGATAGTTTGCAAGCTTCCCTCTTATGGTACGAAATGTGACGGTTTGAAGTTTGTTGGTTATAAACTGCGTTTTATCGGAGTTGTAAGTTATGAAGCTTTGGAGGAATCTGGCGTCTTTCTGAAACAGGTTTACTACTGTTTCTTTGGTGATTGTCAGTACCGTGGAGTCTGTAAGTGTTATTACATTTACCGGGAAGGTATTTTTCTCTGCAAAGAGGAATGCTGGGGCTAAGGGGTTGACCGCTTTAATGGTCTCAATTGTGAAAAGCCCTCCGTTTTCTGTAACCATTTCTGTAGTCACTTCACCTGTAATGAGGAGGTAAAGATGTTTACATGGAGAACCTTGTCTTGCAATTTGCTCTCCTTTTTTATAATGTGTTATCTTATACTTTTCGCCTTGGATCAATTCTTCTGCCGCCTCTTTGGAGATTGTCTTGCAGATGGGACAATTTTTGAGATAATTGAGTATTGTTGCTGTTTCCATATCTTTTACACTCCTTGTTCACTTTTTTGCTTTAAATTGCTATTATATGTATCGCTGCTTTTTCTTCTAAAATTAAATCTTTTTTGCGATTGTAACAAATATTACACTTCATCCCTTAAAATTGCGTTACCTTTGTAGCTTTATAAAGCAAAGCGTTCATTATCGAAAATTTGAAGATTTTTTATAAGTAAAATAAATATTAATTAAAAGTACTATTGAGATGACTAATATGTTTTGTTATCAGTGCCAGGAGACAGCGAAGAATACGGGCTGTACGGTAAAAGGTGTATGTGGAAAGAGCGCGGATGTGTCTAATCTTCAGGATTTACTTATTTTCCTTTGTAAAGGTATTTCGCACTATTCAGTTCGCTTGAGAGCAATGGGTGTTGAGGATTCGAATGTGAATACATTCATTACCGATTCTCTTTTCATGACCATTACCAATGCAAACTTTGACAGGGACAGATTTATCACCAGAGTTAATAAGGCTTTGGATTTGAGAGACTCTTTAAGGGCTCTTTATATTTCAAAGGGTGGTAATATTAAAGAGATAACCTTTGAAGGCGCTTTCTGGAGCTCCAGAGATGTTGCCGAAACGGAGAAGAAGGCAACCGAGGTTGGAGTGTTGGCTACCGGAAATGAGGATATCCGCTCTCTTCGTGAGTTGACTATTTATGGTCTTAAGGGGATGGCTGCTTATGGTGAGCATGCATATAACCTGGGTTTTGAAGATCCTGAGGTTTATGCATTTACGCAGAAAGCTTTAGTGGACATCACCGACGATTCTCTTGGAGCTGATGAGCTTACTGCTCTTGTGCTGGAGACCGGAGCGCATGGTGTTAAGGTTATGGCTTTGTTGGATAAAGCTAACACATCTACTTACGGTAATCCGGAGATTACAAAAGTAAATATTGGAGTTAGAAACAATCCGGCAATCTTGATCTCAGGACACGATTTGAGAGATATGGAGGAGCTTCTAAAACAGACCGAAGGTACAGGTGTTGATGTATATACTCACTCAGAGATGCTTCCTGCCAACTACTACCCTGCATTTAAAAAGTATAGTCATTTTGTAGGAAACTACGGAAGCTCGTGGTGGAAACAGACTCAGGATTTTGAAACTTTCAACGGACCGGTCCTCTTTACTACCAATTGTATTGTACCTCCAAGGAGCAACTCTACTTATGGTGACAGAATATATACAACCGGATCGTCTGGCTATCCGGGGTTCTCTCATATTGAAGATAGGAAAAATGGTGAGCCTAAAGATTTTTCTGTAATTATCGAGCATGCCAGGAGATGTGCATCTCCAACTGAGATTGAGAAGGGTGAAATAATTGGTGGCTTTGCTCATGCGCAGGTTTTTGCCCTTGCCGATAAAGTTGTAGATGCAGTCAAATCGGGTGCTATCCGCAAGTTCTTTGTAATGGCCGGTTGTGACGGAAGGATGAAAGATAGAGCTTATTATACAGAGTTTGCAGAGGCTCTTCCTAAGGATACAGTCATACTTACTGCCGGTTGTGCCAAGTATCGTTACAATAAGTTGCCTTTGGGTGATATAGGAGGTATTCCGAGAGTGTTGGATGCAGGCCAGTGTAATGACTCTTATTCACTTGCAGTGATAGCACTTAAGCTTAAAGAGATATTCAATGCCAATGATATAAACGAATTGCCTATAGCTTACAATATTGCATGGTATGAGCAAAAAGCTGTAATAGTATTGCTTGCTCTTCTTTATCTTGGTGTTAAGAACATACACTTAGGCCCAACACTCCCTGGATTTTTGTCACCTAATGTTGCCAATGTTCTTGTAAATAATTTTGGTATCGCGGGGATTAAGAGCGTTGATGAGGATATTAAAATGTTCTTAAGCTAAAAACTGTACCGACAGGTTGCCTCAGACAGAACATTCCTGAATCTAAAGAGGATAATCACAAATATTTTAATTGTGTTATCCTTTTTTTATCAATATTATCTCATCTGCTTCTGTAATGAATCTGCTAATTATTTATTAATTCTTTGGTTGCAGAAGTCGGTTCAATCTTTTATCTTTGTATATTTATGTGAAAACTAATTGACAAATAAAATAAGATGAAGAATTACCTTATCATTAGAATTTTGACCTTTTTCTCGCTTGTTGCTGTACTTGTGTTTATAAGTGGCTGTAAAGAGGAGGCTTTAACAGATATAGACGGAAATGTCTATAAAGTTGTAAAAATTGGTAATCATGTTTTTATGACGGAGAACCTTAAGGTTACCAAGTACAAAAATGGGGATCTGATTGAGACTACCGATCCCGTTACTCTGGATATTTCTGACATTAGTACACCCAAATTTCAGTGGGTAGCCGGTGGAAAAGAGCAAAACCTTGACCTCTACGGCAGATACTATACATGGTATGCTGTAACCGACCCCAGAGGTATTTGCCCGGAAGGGTGGCATATAATGACTGATACTGAGTGGGCTGACCTGTGCAATTATGCCGGTGGTAGAAATAACGCTTCGGGTAAACTGAAAGATGCTACTTCCGGGATGTGGGCGTACGGTAATTCCCAGGTTTCCAACAGCACCAGATTTTCTGCCCGCCCTGCAGGGGCACGCGGTGCAAATGGAGCTTTTGGTGGTATGAGTCATTATGGCGGATGGTGGAGTACTGCCGACAGAGAAGAGCTGGTTGGAGCATACTGGAGAATATTCTATAATGATGATATTGTCAAAAGAGTTGATTTTAAAAAGAATTCCGGCTTTTCTGTCCGTTGTGCAAAAGACTAACGGAAATTAATATATGAGTGATAATAAACTATTGTCAAAACTAAGCGGGATAAAGGAGAAGTTTGAGTTGCTCACCCGGCAAATATCAGACCCTTCCGCTATCTCGGATATGAAAAAATATATTGCTCTTAATAAAGAGTACCGGGAGCTCGAACCAGTTGTTGAGGCGGGAGAGAAATACAGGATTTTGGTTGGGAACTTCGAATCTGCCAAAGAGATGTTACAAATTGAGAAAGATGAGGAGATGAGGGAGATGGCCAAGGAAGAGATAGCTCTTCTTGAAGAGCAGATCCCTCTGTTGGAGGAAGAGATAAAGCTGTTGTTGATACCTGCCGACCCACAGGATTCCAAAAATGCAATTCTTGAGATTCGGGCCGGCGCAGGTGGTGACGAAGCCTCTATTTTTGCGGGGGATCTTATGAGGATGTACTCAAGATTTGCAGAGAAAAAGGGCTGGAAGATAGAAGTTAACAGTCAAAATGAAGGTACTTCGGGAGGATTCAAAGAGATTATCTGCAAAGTATCGGGACAGGGTGTTTACGGCATTTTGAAATATGAGAGCGGAGTTCATCGGGTTCAGAGGGTTCCCCAGACTGAGACCCAGGGCAGGGTTCATACTTCTGCTGCATCTGTAGCTGTGCTTCCCGAAGCGGATGAATTTGACATTGAACTTAATATTAACGATGTTAGGAAAGATACCTTCTGCTCATCGGGCCCCGGCGGTCAATCGGTTAATACAACCTATTCGGCCATCAGGTTAACTCACATACCTACCGGTATAATTGTTCAATGCCAGGATGAGAAATCTCAGATAAAAAATTACGAGAAGGCGCTCGCAGAACTGAGAACCCGCATATATAATCTTGAGTATGAGAAGTATCTGAATGAGATTTCGGCAAAAAGAAAAACTATGGTCTCTACCGGCGACAGATCGGCGAAGATTAGAACATATAACTATCCTCAATCAAGGGTAACCGACCACAGAATCAATTATACAATGTACAATCTGCCGGTTTTTATGGATGGGGAGCTGCAAGAGGTTATTGATCAACTCCAGGTTGCCGAGAATGCAGAGCGTCTTAAAGAGAGTGGTAATAATTAAATAATAGGTATAATATTATAAAAAAGGTCTGCTTTGAACTACAAACAACTGTATGAGAATATTTTAAAGAAGAGAAGTTGTCTCTGTATCGGATTGGATACCGATTATGCTTTGCTTCCTGAGCATCTTAAAAATGCAAAGTATCCTCTGTTTGAATTTAACAAAGCGGTAATTGACGTTACGGCACGCTACTCGGTGGCTTACAAGCCAAACCTTGCCTTTTATGAGGCGGAGGGGGCCGAAGGATGGAAACAGCTTGAGATGACAGTTGATTACATCCGTAAAAAAGACTCTTCGCTTTTCATTATTGCAGATGCCAAAAGGGGAGATATTGGCAATACTGCCCAAAAATATGCAACTGCATTCTTTGAGAAGATGGATTTTGATGCTGTGACTCTCTCTCCATATATGGGCAGGGATTCTATTGATCCTTTTTTGCGATACAACGATAAGTGGGCGATAGTACTTGCCCTTACCTCCAATCCCTCTGCAACAGACTTCGAAACCATCATTACGGGTGAAGAGCCGGCTGAACAGAGCATTAAAACGCCTTGCGCCAATATGGTGCCGCTATACAGAAAAGTTATTGAGAGTGTTTCCGGATGGGGGTCTGTTGATAATACAATGTTTGTGGTTGGGGCTACCAGACCGGAAAAACTTGCCGGGATAAGGGAGTTCTGTCCCGACCATTTTTTACTCGTACCCGGAGTGGGTGTTCAGGGTGGTACCATTGCAGAGGTTGCCCGTTACGGTATGAACAGCAGATGTGGATTGTTGGTAAACATCTCCAGAGGTATTACCAATGCCTGGAGGGAGGAGAGGGAGCTATATCCGCATGGCCTGAATTTTGAGAAAGCTGTCGCTACCGCCGTCGCTGCCGCCGCTGCCGAAACTGATCTTGCTTTGACTAAGCTCTAAAGTTTTGCTATTATTGTTTTACAGCCTTTAACTCTTTGGCCTTTGGTTACCTGAACTCTGGAACTGAGAGGAAGGAAGAGATCTACCCTTGATCCGAATTTGATGAAACCTATCTGATCTCCGTACTTAACAACAGAACCTTCTTTGGCATAACATACAATTCTTCTTGCAAGAAGTCCTGCTATTTGTCTTAATAGTACTTTTTGCCCTCCGTTGTTTACGACAATTGATGTCCTTTCATTTTTTTCAGATGATTTCGGGTGCATGGCTACAAGATAATTACCAGGATGGTATTTGTAGTACTCCACCTCCCCGTCAAAAGGGAACCAGTTAACATGCACATTTAAGACAGACATGAAGATTGATACTTGAATACACTCACTTTTAAGATACTCTTTTTCATAAACCTCCTTGACAGCTACAACGGTTCCGTCTGCCGGGGCAAAAATATTGTCTTTAATCTCTTCATCGAGCTCTCTTTTGGGTACTCTAAAGAAAAATACTACAATGATGAATAGTAATGCGCCTGCGGTTGTTGCTATGTAACTTACATTGGAAGCCCCTACCGTAAGATAGAAGATTATTATTATTATGGAGATTGCCAGAAAGCAGTTAAAGATAATTCTGTATCCCTCTTTATGAATTCGCATATTTATTAAAACTTTTTTTTAATTGTATTAATATATAATTGATAGTGTAATTTTGATATGCGGGTTGCTAAAATAGCGCAAATGTTTTAATATAGGCTATAGCTACCGGAAAAGAGAGTAAAGCGCCAT
Source organism: uncultured Muribaculaceae bacterium (assembly GCA_964479995.1). Classification (GTDB taxonomy): domain Bacteria; phylum Bacteroidota; class Bacteroidia; order Bacteroidales; family UBA932; genus Bact-08. The sequence continues at coordinate 15,211 of CAYZPF010000017.1, forward strand.
CAAAACGATCTAATAAACCCCCGTGTCCGGGCATGATTTTCCCTGAATCTTTTACTCCGAAATTTCTCTTGAAAAGAGATTCAAAGAGATCACCTAAAACACTTAGTAAAAAAATTATCAGGGCTATAACCATTAAATGAATCAGCGATACCGGTAGTAGATTTGTATAGTATAGAACAACTCCGGCAGTTAAAGTTGTAAATGCTCCTCCGAAAAAGCCTTCCCAGGATTTTTTCGGAGAGATTTGGGGATAGAGTTTGTGTCCTCTCTTTTGTCCGAATGTCATTCCAAATACATAGGCTCCGACATCGGCACTCCAAAGCAGAATAAATAGTGAAAGCAGATATTTTGGGGTGTATTCTCCGGTTCCGGTAAAAAGGATGGTATTTATGAGTGAAATGGGGAGGGCAATATAGATAAGAGATGTGATTAAAAAACCACTGTGCTGATATCCTTCGCCTCTAAGTCCGCCTTTGCCGTCTCCCTCAAAGAGTGTTAAGATGAGAATGCTGGCTACGGGTAGTGTAATTAACCAGAAGAATCTGCTGCTAATGGTATTGCTCATTACAAGGGCGAAGAGTATATACAGGGAGATACCTGTTATAACTGCAATCACCTGTCCTGTTTTATACGTATTACCAAGAGCTATCTTTAGGTATTCATCTAACATTATAGCGACTGCTATTGCCATAATAACAGTAAACACAAGAGGACTTAGCAGTAGTGAGCCGGCCATAATCAGCAGAAAAAGAGCTCCGCTTATACTCCTTTTGATTGTACTATTCATTTTTCCCAGGTTCAACTTTTGCCGCAGAGTCATCGGAATCTTCTCCGGAGTTGAGAGTAGGCGGCTGTTTACCTTCTCTTTTACCAAAGATTTTTTCGAGATCTTCCGAGAAAATCACCTCTCTTTCCAGGAGCAACTCAGCCAGCCGGGTGAATCCTTCCATGTTCTCTTTAAGGATTCTTTTGGCTGTTATGTATGATTCGTCAATCAATCTCTTCACCTCTGCATCTATAAGTTCTGCTGTTTTTTCACTGTAGGGTTTGCCTAATGTGAAACCGGCAGATTCGGTGGAGTCATAAAAAGAGAGATTACCTACAGCCGGACTCATTCCCAAATAAGAGACCATAGCGTAGGCCTGTTTTGTTATCTTCTCCAAATCGCTTAACGCTCCGGTTGAGAGTTTTCCGTTAATAATCTCTTCTGCCGCTCTTCCTCCCAGAGTTGCAGCCATCTCGTCCATCATCTGTTCGGTTGTGGTTATTTGCCTCTCTTCCGGCAGATACCAGGCTGCACCAAGGGAGCGTCCTCTGGGGATGATTGTAACTTTGAGGAGAGGATTAGCATGAGGCAATAACCAGCTTACCGTAGCATGACCGGCTTCGTGGAAGGCGATTGTTCTCTTCTCTTCCGGTGAGATAATCTTACTTCTTTTTTCGAGGCCTCCAATTATTCTGTCTACGGCATCGAGGAAATCCTGCTTGTCAATTACATCTTTGTCCTTCCTGGCTGCTATCAGCGCTGCTTCATTACATACATTTGCAATATCTGCTCCGGAGAATCCGGGTGTTTGCTTGGCCAGAAACTCAATATCGAACCCCTCTATTAATTTTAAATCTCTAAGGTGTACTTTAAAGATGTCAATCCGCTCTTTAAGTTCTGGCAAATCAACGTGTATCTGCCTGTCAAACCTTCCTGCCCTCATGAGAGCTTTATCCAAGATATCGGCACGGTTGGTAGCTGCCAGTATTATCACTCCCGAATTTGAACCAAACCCATCCATCTCTGTAAGTAGCTGATTAAGGGTGTTTTCCCGTTCATCATTGGAAGAGAATCCCGCGTTTTTGCTCCGGGCTCTTCCCACAGCATCTATCTCATCTATGAAGACAATACAGGGAGCTTTTTCTTTTGCCTGCCTAAACAGATCCCGTACTCTGGATGCTCCAACACCTACGAACATCTCCACAAAATCGGAACCGGATATTGAAAAGAACGGTACATTTGCTTCTCCTGCTACTGCTTTGGCAAGCAGAGTTTTACCTGTGCCGGGAGGCCCTACAAGCAGAGCCCCTTTGGGTATTTTGCCTCCAAGGCTGGTATATTTTTTTGGCTTTTTAAGAAAGTCTACAATCTCCATCACCTCTACTTTGGCCTCTTCCAGGCCGGCTACATCTCTGAATGTCACCTTTGGCGTATTGTCTCTGTCAAAGAGCTTGGCTTGTGATTTCCCTACCGAAAATATTCCTCCTCCCTGACTCCCGCCTCCCATGGTTTTATTCATTCTTCTAAACATGAACACGTAGAGCAGAACAATCAAAACTGGGAAGAAGAGCCATTCAAGAGCTCTACCCCAATAGTTTGTCCTCTCTTCCGATTCAAAAGAGAATCTTTTATCTGCAGGCAACTCTTGTAATACGCTCTCAATTTGCTCTTCCGGGTAGAAGTTTGAAGAGACAATGAAGTAGAAATGCGGCCCTTTTTGGGGTTGCTTCCCTGCATACTTCTCTTTGTATTTTATCAGAGAGTCTTTTTTTATAAATACCTCGGCTCTGTTTTGATTGGTTACATAGATAATCTTATCTATATCGCCTGTGGGTATGAGGGTCTCTTTGACTTTGAACCATTCGGTTTTCAACGGTTCGGGAGTGTCGTATGACTTCCACATATAGGCTATTATGCCTAACAATATAACATAAATCCATGCTATATTGAATTTAGGAGGCCACATTTTTGAGATGGGCTTCTTATCCTTGATCTTTTCGTTATTCTCTTTCTTCTGTTCCATCTCTTTGATTAATCGTTATATTCTCTTTTAATTGCATCTGACCATAAATCTTCTATTCTGTAAAACTGACGGTATTCGGTTTGAAAAATATGTACCACAATGTTGCCGTAGTCAATAATAACCCAGAAAGCATTCTCTTTACCCTGCATTCTTAGAACTTTTCTTTTGCACTCTTTGTGCATCATCTCTTCTACATTATCTGTTATTGCCAGAACCTGAGGCCTTGAATTGGCATTACATATGACAAAATAATCGCAGATAGTGCTTCCTATTGAAGAGAGATCAAGCGAGCAGACATTGTGAGCCTTCTTATCCAGCATTGCATTGGCTATACACTGTATTTCATTAAGATCTGTAGATTTTTCCGGTATTGTCTTTTCAGTTTTATCGGTTTTTTCTTTTTTTATTGGCACAATAACTCCTTTTTTTGTGTTTAATCAACAAATTTACTGCAATTTTACGACCAATTACAAATTAATTGAGATGGAGTACTCCGTAAAATGGTTAGAAAGTGTTGATTCTACTAATAGTGAAGCTATTAGATGTTTTAGTGACTCTGACGAATTTTCAGTGTTTGCAGCAAAATTTCAAACTGGTGGCAGAGGTCAGAGAGGAGCCGGTTGGGAGAGTGAATCGGGTAAAAATCTTACCTTCTCATTGATTATAAAACCCTCTAATCTTAAAGCGAATCATCAATTCGCTATTAATAAGGTAATTACGCTTAGTTTAAAGAGATATTTGGAAATTACGGGTATTGAGGCTAAAGTTAAGTGGCCTAATGATATCTATGTAGGTGAAGGTAAGATTTGCGGTATCTTGATTGAGAATTTTCTCTCCGGCGACAAATTGTCAGGTTCTGTTATTGGCATTGGACTGAATGTGAATCAAAAGAAATTTTTTTCTGATGCTCCAAACCCTGTTTCCATGTCTAATTTAACAGGTAAAGAGTATTTAATAGAAGATGAACTGGATAATCTGCTAAAGATTGTATTGCAGATGTTGAAGGAGAGTATAGGCGATAATGGCGAAATCGCACCGTCCCTTCATAAGGAGTATCTGAAATCTCTATATAGAGGCGGATTGTTTTATGAATACGAAGATGTAGCAACAGGAGAGCTCTTTGTTGCGAAGATAACCGGGGTTGGCAAAAACGGAGCTCTTATACTTGAAAAAGAGAATGGTAAAAGAAAATCTTATCTCTTTAAAGAGGTAAGATTTCGTTTTAGTAATGTTTCCTGTGCAGTTAAATAGCTTTGCCAGGACTATTTAGCGATTTTAGCTGCTTGATGGCTAGCAGAGGATCTTCTGCAGAGAAGATAGTGTTCCCGGCGACTAAAATATCTGCTCCTGCACGACTGAGCTCTGCTCCTGTCTCAAAATTTACGCCGCCATCTACTTCAATTAATGTATTACAACCCCTCTCTGCAATCATCTCTTTAAGCTTCTTTACTTTTTTGAGCGAGTTTTGGATAAAGCTCTGTCCTCCGTATCCGGGGTTGACAGACATTATAAGAACAAAATCACAGTCGCAAAGTATCTCATTGAGGGTGTTAACGGGTGTGTGAGGATTGATGGCCACTCCGGCTTTCATTCCCAGGGATTTGATTATCTGCAGGGTTCTGTGCAAATGTGTACAGGCTTCGTAATGTACACTTAAATATGAGACCCCTACATCTGCAAAATGGTTAAGGTATCTGTCGGGGTCCACAATCATCAGGTGTGCATCGAGCGGTTTTTTTGCCTTTTTACCTATTGCCTTCAATACCGGAAAGCCGTAAGAGATATTTGGTACAAAGAGCCCGTCCATTATATCCAAATGGAACCAGTCTGCCTCACTTTTATTTATCATCTCAACCTCTTGGTCAAGCTTGCCGAAATCGGCTGACAGCATAGAAGGTGCAATAATCAATGACATGGTATAATTCCTATTTAATTCTTCCCAGCAGCTCTGTAAGCAATTCCATAAACTTATCCACAGATGCAATTTCGAGTCTTTCACCCGGTGCATGGGCTCCTCTGATGGTTGGTCCGAAAGAGATCATATCTAAATTGGGATAAATGTCCAGAAACAATCCGCATTCAAGCCCGGCGTGTATAGCCCTTACAATTGGCTCTTTACCGAATAGCTCTTTGTATGCGCTTAGTGATTTATCCAGTATGGGAGAGTCTAGTTTTGGTTTCCAGCCGGGATATTCACTTTCATGGGTTACGGCGGCGCCGGCCAGTTTAAACAGTGAAGCTATTCTTCGTGAGGCATTGTGCCTTGCCGAATTAAGGGAGCTCCTCTGACTTGTCTCAACTTTAATAACTCCGGGCTTTTCCATCTTTACAGAAGCAAGGTTTGTGGAGGTCTCAACCAGTCCTTCTATTTCTTGACTCATAGCCAGAACTCCATGGGGCAGGCCGTTAAGTACCATTACTATCCTGTTCATAACCTCATCACAGATATACTCATCCTGATAGAGATGCACTTCAAAGCGACCTGTAATACCGGGGTCGGATATGCTATATTCGGCTTGTACCTCTGCAAGTACCTTTTTAAAGAGCTCTCTTGCCTCCTCCACATCTTCGGATGACATAGTGATAATAGCATACGCCTCTCTCGCAATAGCATTCCGTTTATTCCCGCCATCAATAGCCGAGGCGCTGTATTTTACAGATTGCGAAAGCTGGTAGAGGTACCGGAAGAGTGTCTGATTCGCATTTACTCTGTTTTTATGTATATCATCTCCGCTGTGACCTCCTGCCCCTCCTGAGAATCCGACTTTATAGAAGATACTTCCCGTTTTGCTTTTTTGGGGCTCATAATTAAAGCGGGCGGTGGTGTCTATACCTCCGGCGCATCCTATAAAGAGCTCCCCTTCATCCTCTGAATCTAAATTGATGAGAATATTGCCTTTGATGAAACCCGGCTGCAGCGATTTTGCTCCTGTTAGTCCTGTTTCCTCTTCTGTTGTGAAGAGCGCCTCAATAGGGCCATGCGCCACATCATCCGAATCCAGTATGGCAAGCTGAGCTGCCATACCAATTCCGCAATCGGCTCCAAGAGTTGTCTCTTTTGCTATGAGCCATCCATCCTCTTCTACATACTCAATGGATTGAGTGTCAAAATCGAATTTGAAATCGGAGTTTTTTTCGCAAACCATGTCGGAGTGACTTTGCAGAACAACAATAGGGGCGTTCTCCATCCCCTTTGTACCGGGCTTACGGATAACAACATTGCCGGCACTGTCTTTGTCATATTTCAGATTACGCTTTTTTGCAAAATCAATGAGGAATTGAATGATCTTCTCCTCCTTTCCACTCTCTCTCGGAATTTTGGTTATTTGGTCGAATAGTGTGAAAACTTTTGTATTGTCCATATTTTTACGAATTTTATTGCTGCAGTTAAGAAGCAGCTATTGTGAATGGAGTTGTTTTTCAATATCTGTAAGATATTTACGGAATGTTCTGTCGGTGTCCAGTAAGTCACATACAGTATTATAGGCGTGAAGAACTGTTGCATGATCTCTGCCTCCGGTTAGCGAGCCAATTGAAGAGAGAGAGCTCTTAGTGTGGTTTCTGCTCAGATACATGGCAATCTGACGTGCCTGTACCAGCTCTCTTTTACGGGAAGAGCTTAAAAAGCGCTCTGGCTCCAGTTTGAAGTAATCGCAAACAGTCTTCTGTATCTTCTCGATTGTTATCTCTGTTTGGTTTTTTGTTATAAGTTTGTCTGTGAGTTTTTCTGCCAACTCCAGATCTATCTTTTTATTTGTAAGGGTTGCCTGCGCCAGAAGTGAAATAAGAGTGCCTTCTATCTCTCTTATATTAGTGGTAACTCTGGATGCAATGAACGATATAACATCTTCCGGGAGCGTTATGCCATCATTATAGCTTTTGGCCTTTAATATGGATACCCTTGTGCCGTAATCGGGGGTAAGCAACTCTGCCAGGAGACCCCATTTAAACCTGGACAAAAGCCTTATCTCCAGATCCTGTAAATCTACCGGTGCTTTGTCAGATGTAAGAATAAGTTGTTTTCCTACCGAGTGTAAATGGCTGAATATATGAAAAAAAGCGTTCTGAGTACCTGTCTTACCGGCAAACTCGTGAACATCATCAATGATAAGAACATCAATGGTTTGATAGAAGTGGAGAAAATCGGTTAATTTATTCTTGACCGTTGTTGCATCTATGTACTGTGTCATGAATCTGTTAGCGCTTACATAGAGTACTATTTTTTCCGGATATTGTTTTTTTATAGCAATTCCTATGGCGTGAGCCAGGTGGGTTTTACCCAGGCCTGATCCTCCGTACAGAAAGAGAGGATTGAACGCTCCTTTTCCTGGATTTGCTGCGATATTGAGACCTGCAGATCTTGCCAGTCTGTTACATTCACCCTCAATGAAATTATCAAAAGTGTAGTTCAGGTTGAGTTGAGGATCTATTTGCAATTGCCGGAGTCCCGGTATCACAAAAGGATTGGAAATAGACATCGGTTGCCCGGGAAATGGAATTGATTTGTTTTTTATGTCTCCGGCAGCGCGGGGCGGATAGGTAATCACATCCTCTCCGGAAACCACCCTTACATTATACTCCAGTTTAGCTTCCTTGCCAAGTTCACGTTTTAAGGCTTTTCCAATGAGGTCTATGTAGTGCTCCTCTATATACTCCATAAAGAAACTTGACGGCACCTCAATAGTAAGAATTGAGTCGGTCAGCTTTACAGGAATTATTGGTTCGAACCATGTTCTGAATCCCTGTGGACTTATAATGTCGCTAATAATTGAGAGACAGTTCTTCCATACTTGTGTATGCTTAGGTTCGATCATAGGTTGTGTAATAGGTTTGGATTGGTAGACAAATTTGGGGATAAAATTTTTAAAAAGAAAGTAAAAAAGTATTGGAAAATTCAAAAATTTTTCAATCTATTGGCTTTCAGAAAGAAAAAATTTTAAAAAAAATATTTTTTTTAAATTATTTAAAAACAGATAAATAACGATAAAAAATCAAAAGACTGACACTTTAATGTATTTCTTAGGGTTCTCGTTGATATTTTTAATCAAACTGTCGAGATCATTAATTAAAACTTCGATTGAATTATGAATTGAATCGGTATTTATTAATTTCCCGATAGAGCCATCGGGGTCATGAAGTTTACTTAATAGATCTTTTAGTGTATTTATGGTTCCGGCCAAATCGGAGCTTTTTATTGACTCCGTAATCTCATTGATGTTATCTAAACCGCTGTTGAGTTTATGAGATGTTTCATCCAAAGATGAGGTGATCTTATTAAAATTGGTAACAATCTCTGTGATCTCCGGAGAACTTTTATTGAGATTTGACATAATCTCACTTGCAGACTTTAGTGTTTTGTTGAGATTATTAATAGAGTTGTCTATCTCTTTTTTTAGTTCGGGGCTAATAATTTGATTCACTTCGTCAAATGTAAGATTAATCGCTTTGATCAGATTTTGAATATCATCTTTCAAGGGTAGGAGTTCACTCAATAAACCATCAATCATACCCGGATTAATTGATGATTGTAATGTGTCTCTATTTTTTAAAAGGTTTTGTGAATCTCCTAAATTGATGCGTAAAGCTCTGGTGCCAAGTATTCCTACATCATAAATTTCAGCTACTGAGTTGTTTGGTATTTTATAAGCAGATTGTACCTTGAGTTTTAAAAGAAAGCTGTTTTTTGCAGGATTATAATCTACAGATTCAATGGTGCCTATTTTGTGCCCTCTTAAATGTATTGGTACTGTTGCAGTGATTCCTTCAACATCGTAGAATTCGGCATAAAAGGTATTCATATTCGAGAAAAGGTCTTTGCCTTTGAGATAATTAATTATCATGTAAATGGAGACAAGGATTATAATTGAAAATATTCCTATCTTTTGTTCTCTGTTTAATTTAAACTTTGCCATATAAATTACTCTCTTATAAATGGTACAATTGTTCCGTTTTTAATAGTTATGATAAAAGCCCCCGGGAAATCCTGCGATATAGCTCTAAGCGCCTCTTTTGCCTGCGATACAGTTGCGTACTCTCCCAGGGTGTATTTGTACAAATTCTCAATTTTTATCTCTTTTATCCCTTTTTTACCTTTAAATAAAGGTGAATCCAAAGGTAGCGATTTTCCTAATGCCATTATCTGAATAGCATAAAAATGGGCTGAATCCCTCTGCTTGGGAATTTCCTTTTTGACTGCCTCTTGTATTGATGAATCTTGCTTTGGCATCTCCTGCCTTGAGGCCACTATTCGACTGCCGTTTTCATAACTCTGTTTGTACTCTTTGAACGCATTAAAAATAAATGTAGCTAATTTATCCTGATGTTCAGAGTTATTTAAGATCTTTAAATCGGATTGATTGGAGATAAACCCGAGTTCTACCAATACTGCGGGCATGCTTGTTTTCCAAAGAACCAGTAGCGGCCCCTGTTTTATGCCCCGGTTAACTTTGATAGGGCCATTGCTGAACTGTGTTTGAATGAGCGATGCAAGCTCAAGGCTTTGCTCCATATGGGCGTTTTGAAGCAGAGAGAATATTATATAAGATTCGGGATTTTTAGGGTCGTAACCTCCATATCTGGTTATATAGTCTTCACCCTCTAAAAGGATAACGTTGTTTTCCAACATGGTAACCTCCAAGTTGGAACTTGTTTTGTCTACACCCATGACAAAGGTCTCGGAGCCTGTTACCGATCTGTTTTCTACCGAATTAACATGGATGGATATGAAAAGATCACCTTTGTTTTGATTGGCTATCTGCGACCTTCTATCCAATGGTATGAATTTATCTGTATCTCTGGTATAGATTACCTCCGTACCGGGGAAATTGCGCTTTATCAAATTTCCCAGTTTTAAAGATACTGCCAATGTTATATTTTTCTCTTTAACTTTACCATCAACACTTACTGCTCCGGGATCTTTTCCTCCGTGCCCAGGGTCAATGATTACCTTTTTTAGCGTCATCACTGATCCACTCTGTCCTGCTGCTGCTGTAATAATGGTTAGGAAAAAAAATGCTAAAAGAGTTCGCAAGGGCATGTTAGTTACTAAATATATTTAACTTTGTAGGCCACAAATGTAGTAAATTTTTAAACCTTATACCATTTTGTATTTCAGAAAAGGTCTTGTTTTGTCTCTTAGTTTCACTCTTCTCTACATTGCATTGGGAAAGGGTGTTTTTGCTGCACCCTCATTAAAAGAGTTTGGTAGCAAACAAAACGATACCATTACAGAGAAGGTTCTTATGACTTCTCAAGATTCTGCAGCAATGAGAGGGACGCTTATGCATCCTGCTTTTTCCGGTGCTAAAGATTCGTTGAAGGAGGATTTTTCGGGAGGAAAAAGAATAATCTATTATTATGGTGATGTAATTGTAAAATATGGTAATCTCCAGTTGAAGGCGGCATATATGGAGTACGATATTGATGCAAAAACGCTGTATGCTACAGGTTTAAAAGATACGTCGGGTATTTTGCAGGGCAAACCGGAGATGACAGAGGGTAGCGAGAAATATACAATGGAGACTGTGCGTTACAGTTTTGAGTCTCGTAAGTCTATTATTACCAATATGGTTACCCAAGAACAAGAGGGATTGCTCTATGGGGATAAATTAAAGAAGATGGAAGACAATTCTATCAATATTTCGGGTGGTAAATACACTACCTGCGATCATGAACATCCGCACTTCTATCTGCAACTT
>CAYZPF010000018.1:0-25283 GCA_964479995.1 uncultured Muribaculaceae bacterium
CTGGAAGCTGCCATCCTGGCAGCTTTTGCGGTAAGAGAGGGGACTAAACCCAGAGCAACCATTTTAAGCCCTCCTGCTGCACTGCTGCAACAGAGCAGTCTGTCATAGTTAAATTTTCCTATTTTACCTTCGAGTATTGCAAGTGCCTTGTTGAAACCAATTGTTACGTCATCAGAGATGGTGGTGAAAGATGCAGATGTTGCCAGTACCTCTATTCTATGTGCGTCTATTGCAACCAGTTTGGTGTAGGTACTCCCTATATCTACAGTTAGGTATCGCATACTATTTACTTAATACCCAGCATCTCATTAAGGTCTGCTATAGTAGTTTCCGGCTGTGTTCCGGGAGGGTAAACTTTTGTGAATCCCATTTTTTGAAATTTTTTACTTACATCTGCAAAATCCTGTTTGCCCACTACAAGGTTACCACCTGCCAAAAGAGGAATATCTTTAAGTCCGGCCTCTTCGCATTTTTCTCTGAGTCCGTTACAATCAATCTCTCCGTGCCCATAGAGTGAAGATACTAAAATAGCACTTGCCTTTGTCTCCAGTGCAGCCTCAATAAACTCTTCCTGTGAGACCATAACTCCGAGGTTTACAACATTAAAGCCGGCTTGCTCCAATGCATATGCCAGGATTTTGTTTCCTACGGCATGAACGTCGGCTCCGATAACTCCTGTAACAACTGTTTTTTTATCCATTTTATATAAAATAATTACTGAAATGATAACTTCTTGTAATATAATCCAATATACTTATTAATCAACAAATAATAATTCCCTGTAACAGAGCACAATATACTCATTAGCCAATAACAGGGGAATAAGAGGTTCAAATATTTTGTGACAAATTTCACTTATATCTGATTTTTTAGGAAATTACTTATCGTAAAAGTACAGAATTACGGGCGATAATTACATATTCCATGCCAATATTCTTGAAACTATTTTATAATCAAAAATAGTTTTGTAGCTTCGCCGCTGCAACAATTTGGTTTTTTATTGAATCTTTCTTAACAATGCATTGTTCTACAGTATGTTATCTGTATCTCTCATCGTAAAAATCGACTTCAAAATAAACTCCTTTGTTTGATAGACATAACGCAGTGTCTACGGAAAATATTTTTAAACAATACAATTGCAAATTTTTAGCAAAAGAGAAAAGAACAATTAATAAAAAAGAAGATGAACATTTACATTTCGAACTTAAATTTTAACACAACAACCGATAGCCTACGTCAATTATTCGAGGAGTACGGAGAGGTAACATCAGTCAACATCATCACAGACCGTGATACAGGACGTTCACGTGGCTTTGGCTTTGTAGAGATGCAGGATGAAGAAGATGCAAAAAGAGCAATAGAAGAGCTTAATGAAGCAACTTTCGAGAATAAAACTATTACCGTTAATGTAGCTCGTGCAAAAACCGAAAGAAATAGCGAAGGCGGCTATAGTCGTAACGGTGGATATAACCGTGGCGGTGGCGGCGGAGGGTATAATCGTGGAGGCGGATACAATCGTAACGGAGGTAGCGGCAATAGAAGCGGCCGGGAAGGAGGATACGGCAGGAGCCGTTATTAGAAGCTGGTAATTCCGATCCTCTAAAGTTTCTTACATTGTTAAACTGCTTTTATGGGTTTCATTATTAGAGAGGCGGTATCTCAGGATATTAACACTATTTTTGATTTTATATGTGAGCTTGCCGAATATGAGAAGATGAGCGATGAGGTAACAGCCACTCCTGAGCTACTACACGAGTCGGTTTTTGTTAAGAAACAGGCAGAGGTTCTTATAGCAGAAGTAGAGGGCGATGCAGTGGGATTTGCCCTCTTTTTTCATAACTTCTCTACATTCAAAGGGAGGGCCTGCCTCTACCTGGAAGATATCTATATCAAACCTGAATTTCGGAGTAAGGGGTACGGAAAGCTGTTGTTCAGAGAGTTGGCTGCTATAGCCGTTAACCGCAACTGCGACAGGTTTGACTGGAGCGTGTTGAATTGGAATGAGCCGTCGATTAAATTCTATAAATCTCTGGGAGCTGTGGCGATGGATGAATGGACGGTTTTCCGGCTTAGCAGGGAAGCGCTTCAAAAATTCATACAGAATTGAAATACTGAAGAATTACCTCGTTTACCTTCCACAAAAAATGATGATTCTAAATAGTTGCCGCTACCCCCATAGTTGGCAAAAGTGTCATCTGTAAGATTTTTGGTTATCTCATTAGTGAAAATTTGAATCTGCTCACCAAGTAGCGATTCGTTGTTGAAGTTAATCCACATCTCTTTGACAGTCATATTGAAACCAATTTCGGGTTTAATTACATCAAGCGCCCATTCGACGTATTTGGCATTGTTGGTGTGCTTGTTCATGTCCAGATCGGAAAGTGAGACTGTTTTTAAAATAGCAGGAGTCATATCAGGCGGAGAGGTGAGTCTTGCAGCAGGTTCTTTAATTGCATCTTTGCGCATCGGCTCCCTCATCTCTCCGTTTAAAACGGTCTCTATCCGCTGAATACGCCTGGTTTCGGAATTAATGATTATCCATGATGATGTAGCTGTAATTATTTCAATGCCATTACTGTCTGTCACAAGAAAATCTCTGTAACCAAAAAGTTTGTCGTTACCCTTATGCCAGGTCTCCATTTCAAGCTCCTCTCTCCATTTTGGAATTCGAAAAAATTTGGCATGGAAGCGGGATAAGATCCATACATTACCACTTTTTATCAAATCATCATAACCAAACCCCAGTTTTATTGCATGGGCTCCGGCCAACTCTTGAGCGTGGTTCATAAATGAGAAAAGTTTGAATAATCCACTTCTGTCGGATTCGTAACTTTTTACAGTAAATCTCTCTTTTAAGCTTTGCATAATAGCACAAAGTTAAGATAAATGTACTACCTTTGTATCCCTGTATAACAATCCGTATTTTATTTATGAGCACCAAGTATGTTTTTGTTTTGGGAGGGGTTACCTCCTCCTTGGGTAAAGGTATTATTTCTGCATCTTTAGCTAAGCTTTTGCAAGCCAGGGGGTTGTCGGTTACTATACAGAAATTCGACCCCTATTTGAATGTTGACCCCGGGACTCTTAATCCTTATGAACATGGTGAGTGTTATGTGACGGATGATGGTGCAGAGACAGATTTGGACCTGGGCCATTACGAGAGGTTTCTCAATGTGCCTACCAGCAAAGCGAATAATGTAACCACCGGCAGGATTTACAGGACAGTAATTGATAAAGAGAGGCAAGGAGCTTATCTTGGTAAAACGGTTCAGGTTATTCCTCATATTACAGATGAGATTAAAAGGAGGATGCTTCTTTTGGGGAAAGAGGGTAAATATGATATTGTTATAACAGAACTGGGTGGTACTGTAGGCGATATAGAGTCATTACCATTTGTGGAGGCAGTTCGTCAACTTCAGTGGGAATTGCCGGATGATGATTGTTTGGTTATCCATCTTACTCTGGTACCTTATTTAAGTGCTGCAAAAGAGCTCAAAACCAAGCCGACTCAACACTCAGTGAGATTGCTGCAACAGAACGGAGTGCATGCAGATATTATTGTTTGCAGAACTGAGCATCCTCTCTACGATGAGATAAGAAAAAAGGTCGCTCTGTTTTGCAATGTAAGACTAAACGCCGTGATAGAATCTATAGATGCAAAAAGTATCTATGAAGTTCCTCTCATGATGGTTAAAGAGAAACTGGATGAACTTGTGTTAAATAAGTTTCAACTTAAAGCGCTTGAGAACACTCCCGATTTAACTCGCTGGAAGGCATTTTTGGATAAGCTCTTCAACCCGAAGCAGAATATTACTGTGGCCCTGGTAGGAAAATATGTAGAATTACAGGATGCATATAAATCTATTCTGGAGTCTTTTATTCATGCCGGAGCTGCTAATGAATGTAAAGTTGTGGTGGAGTCTATTCACAGTGAATGCTTGATGGAAGCAAATGTCAATGAGCACTTGGGGACGATGGATGCTATTCTTGTGGCACCGGGTTTTGGGGAGAGAGGAATTGAAGGAAAGATAGTTGCAGTTAAGTACGCCAGAGAGAGGGGGATACCTTTTTTGGGTATTTGTCTTGGAATGCAGATGGCTGTAATAGAATATGCAAGAAATGTACTTAAGCTGGAAGACGCCACTACAACGGAGATAAAACAACATACAAAAAACCCTGTGATAGATTTGATGGAGAATCAGAAGTCTCTTACTTCAAAAGGGGGGACTATGAGATTGGGGGCATACAGGTGTAAAATTGAAAAAAATTCTTTGGCGTATAAAATCTACAGAAATACAGAAATATCGGAGAGACACCGCCACCGTTATGAGGTGAATAACACCTATGTTGACATGTTAGCGCAGCAAGGGTTAGTGCCAACCGGCAGAAATCCCGATATAGGATTGGTAGAGATAGTTGAAATCCCTGAACATCCCTTTTTTATTGGTGTTCAGTTTCATCCCGAGCTAAAAAGTACTCCGGAGAATCCTCATCCCCTTTTTGTAGCGCTGGTTGATGCGGCAATAAAACGCAAAAAAGAGGCGGATAGAGAGTAGTTTATCTTTTGGTCTGATTATTGTTAATTTATAGAATATTGATAATATCGGGCAATTTTATAATGAGAATATTTAAAACCATATCAATCTGTTTTTTGATTTTGACCGGTACATTGGCAGGTCAGCTCCAAGCTAGGGAAAAAGCTAAAAATTATGTCGCAAAAGTTTTAGAGACATTGCCTCATAGCACGGATGCATATACCCAGGGACTCTTTTTTTACAAAGGAAGAATGCATGAAAGTTCCGGCCTCTATGGTAGCTCTTATTTTCGCGAGGTTGATTTAAAAAAAGGAACTACAATAAGAAGCTTTAATCTTCATGCCAAATATTTTGCCGAGGGGTCTGTAGTCGTGAAAGAGAGGCTCTACCTGCTTACATGGGAGCAGAAAGAGGTCTTGGTATATGATATTAACAGTTTTAAGCAATTGGGCTCTTTTTACAACCCAAGGGAAGGGTGGGGCGCTACCACAGATGGTACAAACTTAATAGTTAGCGACGGCTCTTCTTATATCTTTTTTCACGATCCCGAAACATTTAGAGAAACAAGAAAAATTGAAGTGAAACTTAATGGTGAGAACCAAGAGTATATCAATGAGTTAGAGTATATTAACGGTGAAATATGGGCTAATGTATATCAAGAAGACCTTATACTTATAATCAATCCGAAAACAGGCGTTGTCAGAGCCACAATTGATTGCTCGAGAGTATTGCCAAAATCGTTGAGGTCTCCAAAAACCGATGTTATGAACGGTATTGCATACAATCCCGAAACAAAATCTGTTTACATCACGGGAAAATACTGGCCTAAGATTTACAAGATCGCAATGCCAGAGTGATATGTCTCTTTCCTGCAGGGCCTTTCATACGTATAACTTCAAAGCCTGCCTCTCTAAGTGCACGCTTTACGCTTCCTTTAGAGGAGTATGTCACTAGTAAAGAATCTACAGACATTCTGTTATAAATGCCCTGAAATATTTCGTAACTCCAAAGCGAGGGCTGCAAAACCGGAGAGAAAGCATCATAAAAAACCACATCGATCTCTTTT
This sequence comes from uncultured Muribaculaceae bacterium, assembly GCA_964479995.1. Classification (GTDB taxonomy): domain Bacteria; phylum Bacteroidota; class Bacteroidia; order Bacteroidales; family UBA932; genus Bact-08. The sequence goes on from CAYZPF010000018.1 coordinate 5,602, forward strand.
ATGAATCTCAGGCATGAATTATCTGCCAGGCTCTTGAAATCGTCTTTTACCTTGGTTAGTGAAAAGAGAGGAGAAATTACCGTAGGACGCTCCCATTCAGATGAATGTATGGTGTTAAAAATCTTACCGTACTCTTTTCCAATAATATCTGTATAATTCAAGAAGAGCATCTCATCACAGGTAATAGGGTACTTTTCCATTGCAATATAATCCACTGCAATACCCCTCGCCTCTGACAGGAATTTGTAAGTTAGCAGAGCGTTAAGTCCTGTGCCTAAACCTGCCTCAAATATTACAATTCTACCCTTTTTTTCTATTTTAACGGGGGTACTGTCAAGATACCTCTCCAATCCGCACTTAATAAAAATATGAAGGCTCTCTGCCATTGCCCCGTTAATTGAGTGATAACACTCATCTGTACCAAGCAATCTTAGGGTAGAGGAACCATCTGATGTTACCACTACCTCTCTTTTATAAATTTCCACTGTTTAGTTATCTTATTTGTGCAAATTTAAATCTTTCCCTCAATTTTTCTATCTTTGTAAATTGCATATTGGCCCTATTGAAATAATTAATATAGTAATATAATGGCATTGGTTACAAATGTGCTTAAGAGATTCTTTGGCACAAAATCGGAGAGAGATATTAAGGAGATTCAACCCTATGTAAATAAAACCCTTATTGCATACGAGAAGATTGATAAACTTACCAACGACGAGTTAAGAGAAGAGACCCAAAAGCTGAAGAAGAAAATAAAGGATAAAATCGCAGCTGACGAAGAGAAGAAAAAATCTTTAAGAGCAAGGCTGGATGATATTACCATTGATGTGGATGAGAAAGAGGAGCTGGCAACAGAGGTGGATAAATTGACAAAAAAGATAGATGAATCTATTGAGGAGACACTTCTGGAAATACTGCCGGAAGCCTTTGCGGTTATGAAATCTACGGCCAGGAGATTTAAAGAGAATTCAACCATTAAGGTTACAGCATCTGAAAGCGACAGAAACCTGGCAACTAAACACGATTATGTAACTATTGACGGAGAATATGCTATTTGGCAAAACAGCTGGCTTGCCGGCGGGAACAAGATTGTTTGGGATATGGTTCATTACGATGTCCAGTTAATCGGCGGAGTTGCTCTTCATCAAGGTAAAATAGCGGAGATGGGTACGGGTGAGGGAAAAACTTTGGTGGCAACCTTACCTGTATTCCTCAATGCAATGGCAGGGAAAGGGGTGCACGTAGTTACAGTCAACGACTATCTGTCAAAAAGGGACTCCGAATGGATGGGACCTCTTTATCAGTTTCATAGCCTGAATGTGGACTGTATTGACAAACATCAGCCTAACTCAGAAGAGCGGAAGGCAGCATACAAGGCAGATATAACCTTCGGAACGAATAACGAATTTGGTTTTGACTACCTCCGTGATAATATGGCTATCAATCCGGAGGACCTTGTTCAAAAGAAGCACCATTTTGCTATAGTGGATGAGGTTGACTCGGTATTGATTGACGATGCAAGAACTCCACTAATCATATCAGGGCCGGTTCCACGGGGAGATGAACAGCAGTTTAATGAGTACAAACCTATTGTAGAGAGGTTGTATAGCGCTCAGAGGCAGCTTGTTACTCAATTGTTAAATGAGGCAAAGAAAAAGCTTCAGGAGAACAATGAAGAGGAGGGGGGTAAACTGTTGCTTAGAGCGCATAAAGGGTTACCCAGATATAATCCGCTAATTAAATTTTTGAGTGAATCGGGAATCAAACAGATACTGCTTAAGACAGAGAATTTCTATATGCAGGATAATAACAAACAGATGCACCTCATTACGGATGACCTGTTTTTTGTTATTGATGAGAAGCTCAAATCTGTTGAATTAACCGATAAAGGGCACGATCTCATAGGAAAAAGTGTAAGCGACAGCGAATTCTTCATCCTTCCCGATATTGGAAGTGAGATTGCCGAGTTAGAAAAGAGCGATAAAAAGCCCCAGGAGAAATTAGAGGCGAAAGATGCTCTTTTAACAGATTTTGCTATAAAAAGTGAAAGAGTACATACAGTGAATCAACTCTTAAAGGCATACACCATGTTTGAAAAAGATGTTGAGTATGTGGTCATGGATAATAAAATCAAGATTGTTGACGAGCAAACAGGTCGTATATTAGAGGGAAGACGTTACTCCGACGGTTTGCACCAGGCTATTGAGGCAAAGGAGATGGTTAAAGTTGAGGCGGCCACCCAAACATTTGCCACAATTACTCTCCAGAACTACTTTAGGATGTACCATAAACTTGCAGGTATGACAGGAACGGCAGAGACAGAGGCGGGAGAGTTTTGGTCAATATATAAACTGGACGTAGTGGTAATTCCAACCAACAGGCCTGTTATCAGAAAAGATATGGAGGACCTTATCTATAAGACAAAGAGAGAGAAGTACAATGCCGTTATTGATGAGATTGTCACTCTGACCAAACAGGGAAGACCCGTACTTGTTGGAACAACTTCTGTAGAGGTTTCCGAACTCTTAAGCAGGATGTTAAAGATTAGGGGGATTAAACACAATGTGCTCAACGCAAAACAGCACGCAAAAGAGGCCGATATTGTAGCAGAAGCCGGTCAGTCAGGCGCTGTCACGATTGCTACCAATATGGCAGGTAGAGGTACTGACATTAAATTGGGACCCGGAGTAAAAGAGGCGGGAGGTCTTGCGATTATAGGAACTGAAAGACATGATTCCAGGAGGGTTGACAGGCAATTAAGGGGACGTGCCGGTCGTCAGGGTGATCCTGGATCTTCCAGCTTTTTTGTCTCTTTGGAAGATGATTTGATGAGACTGTTTGGCTCTGAAAGGATTGCAGGGATTGTGGATAGAATGGGTATGAAAGAGGGAGAAGTGTTGCAGCACTCGATGCTCTCAAAATCAATAGAGAGGGCGCAAAGAAAAGTTGAGGAGAATAACTTTGGCATAAGAAAGAGACTTCTTGAATATGACGATGTTATGAACTCACAGAGAGAAGTTGTCTATACCAGGAGAAGAAATGCACTTTACGGTGAGAGGATAGATGTGGATATTCAAAACATGATGACAGACATGGCTGAAACTATTGTTCAAAATTCCCATGGCCTGCTCTCATATGAAGAATTTTCAATGGAAACAATAAGGCAGTTATCTTTAGAATCGGGTATTGATGAAGAGATGTACAAAAATGGAAGGGTCGATGAAATTAGCGAGAAGCTGTATGACACTATCAAAGGTGTTTATAGAAGAAGGGTTGATACTCTGGTAAATCAGGCCTGGCCAATAATGAAACAGATTTATGAGACTCAAAGCGCGACATATGATAATATTGCTATACCGGTAAGTGATGGGACCAAGGCCATGCAAGTAGTCGTAAATCTTAAAAAGGCTTACGAAAGCTCCGGATATGAGGTGTCGCGTTCATTGAATAAGAGCATTACGCTTATGATGATAGACGAGTACTGGAAAGAGCATTTAAGAGAGATGGATGATCTTAAGCAATCTGTACAAAGTGCTACTTATGAACAAAAAGATCCTTTGTTAATTTATAAGTTTGAGAGTTTTAAACTTTTCCAATCGATGCTGGAGAAAATAAACAAAGATGTTCTGGCATTTTTGATTAAATCACACATTCCGCTAAGAGAATCCCGGCAAGACCCGGTTACTTTAAGGCAAGAACAGAGGAGAAAGACCGATATGAGCAACATGCAAACATCCAGAAGCGATTTGGTAACCTCCTCCGGTGAACCAAAATCACAGGCTCCTGTTCATGTTGAAAAGAAGGTGGGGAGAAATGAGCCTTGTCCTTGCGGAAGTGGTAAGAAATACAAGAATTGTCACGGTATAAATTAGATAGTTTTTTAAGGAAATATAAAGATTTTTAAACATGTATGATGTTACAATAATAGGTTCGGGTCCCGGCGGCTATGTGGCTGCCATCAGGGCTTCACAGCTTGGCTTTAGCACGGCAGTGATAGAAAAATCAGAATTAGGAGGAGTATGCCTTAACTGGGGATGTATTCCTACAAAGGCCCTGTTGAAGAGCGCACAGGTTCTTCAATACACAAGGGAGAGTAACGACTACGGATTTGAACTGTCCGGTGAGATAATGGTAAATCTTGATAAGATTGTAGAGAGAAGCAGGGGGGTGGCTTCTGGTATGAGCCGCGGGATTGAATATCTTTTTAAAAAGAACAATGTGACAGTTATTAACGGTACCGGTAAAATTAAGTCATCTGGTGAAATTGAGGTTATTACCGGTAATGGTGAGAAAAATACATATAGTACTAAGAATATTATTATTGCAACAGGAGCCAGGCCAAATTCCCTGCCCTTTGCACCTATTGACGGCAAAAAAATAGTCTCTTACAAACATGCGTTAATACCTGAGTCATTACCTAAAAGCCTTGCTGTAATAGGTTCGGGCGCTATTGGAAGCGAATTTGCTTACTTTTACAGATCTTTAGGCTGTGAGGTTTATCTGATAGAGTATCTTTCTAATGTTGTTCCCCTTGAAGATGACGAAGTATCTGCTCAACTTTCGCGATCATTCAGAAAGATGGGTATTAAAGTTTTAACCTCTGCTCAGGTGAAAAGTGTTGATACTACGGGAGAGATGTCTGTTCTGACAGTTGAAACCAAAAAGGGAGAGGAGAAGATTGAGGTTGAAAGAGTTCTCTCTGCTGTGGGAGTGGTTTCAAATATTGAAAATATTGGATTGGAAGAAAACGGTGTCGTTACAGAAAAAGGGAAGATAAAAGTTGATGAATTTTATAGAACGAACGTTCCCGGTAGTTATGCAATAGGCGATGTAATAGCCACACCCGCTCTTGCACATGTTGCCTCTGCAGAAGCTATATGCTGCATTGAAAAAATTGCAGGCGGCAATCCAAAACCGCTTGATTACGGCAATGTTCCCGCTTGTACTTATACATCACCTGAGATAGCATCTGTAGGGTTCACCGAAAGGGCATTAAAAGAGAGAGGCATTTCATATAGAGTAGGCAAGTTCCCTTTTACCGCATCGGGCAAAGCCTCTGCAGCAGGCGAGAGAGATGGATTTGTTAAGCTTTTAATTGATTCAGGCAATGATGTTGTATTAGGTGCTCACCTTATTGGAGCAAATGTAACAGAAATGCTTTCGGGTGTTGTATTAGCAAGATCTCTTGGAGCTACCGCGAAAGATATAATGAAAGCAATTCATCCGCACCCCACCATGAGTGAGGCTATAATGGAGGCGGCTTCGGCTGCCCACGGAGAGGTTATTCATATTTAAAATTACGGATATGTCAAAAGGCGACAGTACATCACAAGTCAACGAAGTAAATAGAATATCTACCGGAACAGAGTTTAACGGCGTGTTGAACTCCTCTTCTGATATAAGAATCGATGGGAAATTTGAGGGTAAAATAACCACAACCGGGAAATTGGTAATTGGTGAATCGGCCCATTTTACCGGAGAGATTACGGCCAGAAGTTGCGATATCTGGGGATATGTGGACGGAAAAATACTGGTTAAAGAAGTTTTCGGATTAAGAAAGTCTGCTGTAATAAAAGGTAGAATAGCATGTCAGAAAATCTTTATTGAGGAGGGGGTAGTTTTTAACGGAACATGTAAAATGATTTCCGAAGAGGAGTATGAAGACAGTATAAAAACTCCGGAAGAGATTGCCCATTCCGGAGATAAGAAAAACCAAGGACTTAACGGTTAATCAAAGTGAAATTAATGATATGCTGGTATTTGCATTACCTATATCAATTCCTGCGTAAGTGAAGTGCCTTTCGTGTTCGGGTGTGAAAGAGAAGCCCTCTCCTTCGGCACTTTCAATGAAGTTTTTTGAATAAATCGCATAACCAATAGATGCAGTCTTATCCGGTGAGTTGTGTACGATAACATCGCATATCTCTCCGAACTCTTGCTTGAAAAGTTCAACCAAATCTTTATGTAGGGCACCACCTCCAACAAGTATCATTTTTGGACAATTTTCAAAATCTCCATCCTCTATATATCGTTTGATATTTGGCGAGACTACGTTTGTATAGTAAAGATTGAGCGCCAGTTTCTTCTCGTGGGAAAAATCTCTTTTTTGCCTGTTTACAAACATAAATCCTTTGGAGAAAAGATGATCTACCTGATGTTCGTTCCTTAGGTTAAGGTATGTATGTTTACTAATCTCATCTTTGAATATGTTTACAGAGTAGCTAAGGCCATGTGTACTAAAAAGTGTCCGTGCCGTAAAACCGTCAGTAGTGCTTACTGCTCCTTCACAAGTGCCGTAACCAAGACTTATTATAATAAAATTGTCTTCAACAGGCTGTTCTCCCTTTCTTACTGCAATTTCACAACCAAGAAGTTCTGGTATAATATTCACTGTATCAATGTGAATCATCTTTTGCTCGGAAATAAAAGTGCCATCATCTGCAGCTTTGAAGTAGGTTATAATTTTCTCTTCTTTTAAATAGTTAATAGCGTCATTCTTGTTAAATTGGTATGTTGCGAACGGGAACCCACTGGTTATAACCATCTTTGGAACCTTTGAACCCTTACTTTCGTCTTTTATACTATTAGTTGCAATTAGAAGGGCAGATTGCATTAATACTTTATAATCGATATCTCCTGGTGAAGCATTAATGGATTTGTGAGGTGATACACCTTCATTGAGCGCCTGAAGACCAACGAGATAGCTATTCCCTTCAATTTTCAATTTCGAAAAGCCCAGAATGGGGTCATTGCCGGTTGAAAACTCTCTTAGGGTAGATTCATAAACGCTTGGAAATGAATAAGTCTTAATCATAACTGTAAATTTTGCATAAAATTACATAAAAAATTGAAATAATCGCTTATAATCTCTCTTTTATCTTGTAAATGTTTCTCTCTCCACTGTTACGGGTAACCAGCTCAGAGATAAATCCGGATAAAAAAAGTTGCATCCCTACAATAAGAGCAACAAGAGAGGTGTAAAACAGTGGTTGGTCTGTTACCGCCCGGTATGGAAGACCTTTACTCTGACAAATTAACTTTTCTGTTATTATGTAAATTGAAGTTAAAAAGCCGATAAAAAATGTGAGGAGCCCGAAAAGACCAAAAAAATGCATTGGTTTCTTACCAAATTTTGAAAGAAACCACAGGGTGAGCAGGTCTAAAAAACCATTTATGAATCTACTTTTGCCAAACTTACTTTTACCAAACTTGCGAGGCTGGTGGGTTACAATTTTTTCTCCAATTTTTGAAAAACCGGCATTTTTTGCAAGATATGGTATGTATCTGTGCATCTCTCCATATACCTCAATATTCTTAACTACGTCATATCTATAGGCCTTAAGGCCACAGTTCATATCATGCAGTTTAATTTTTGTAACACGTCTGGCAGCATAATTGTATATTTTTGAGGGAAGATTCTTTGAGAAAAAACTGTCATAACGCCTTTTTTTCCAGCCTGATACCAGGTCAAAGCCATCCTTCTTTATCATACTTATCAATCCTGGTATCTCTTCCGGACTATCTTGCAGGTCTGCATCCATAGTTACCACAATCTCACCTCCGGCTGCTTCAAACCCACAGAAAAGTGCAGCAGATTTTCCGTAATTTCTTCTGAATCTGATGGCCTTCACCGGGTAGTGGGTTGATAACTCTTTTATTATGCTCCAGGATGAATCTGTACTGCCGTCATCAATTAAAATTATCTCATATTTAAGGTTTTCTGATTTCAGGGCTAGCTCTATCCATTCAAGCAGTTCTTTTAGAGACTCCTCTTCGTTATATAGCGAGATGACAATTGAGAGATCCATTTTCTATAGTTTATTTATAGTGTTTCCGGAGTATTAAACAGGTTTCCTTTTTTTGTATAGTTTGCAATTATGGAAGAGGCTATAACACCAAAAATAGTGTTATATATCAGATAAAATATGAAAATTATCTGGGGTAATCTATCTTCAATTTTTGAGAATTGTTCCAGTGCGTCGGGATTGCTTGACTCCATTAGGGTCATAGCCTGTTCAATCTGTGCTGCTATCTCATCCGGAAAGAGAACTGCAAAATGGAGAAACATGTACGCCGCGCAGAGCAGCGCCGAGAAGAAACTTACAAGTACTCCAAACTTAAAACCGTTAGAGTATGTAAAATATTCAAAACCTTTTGCGTACTCTCTGATGAAAAAATAGAGAATCCATAGAGTGCACACAAATTTTGCAGCCCAAAGAATGAGGGCGATACCTTTTGCGGGTTCAAAAACGGTTTGAATCAATTGATAGGTTATTGTGATAACGGCAAGTACTAATCCATAAAAAGCTGCCGAACTCCAGTTTTTTGATTGCATAAATACAAATGTTTCTATTAGGGAATTTTCTTCAAATTTAGATAAAAACTCCATAGTCTCAAAATTTAGATTTTATAAAAATATTACTACTTTTGTAAGTTAAATAGAAAGGTATAGAGATGATAAATATTACATTCCCGGATGGAAACATGCGTCAGTTCCCTAAAGGTGTTACACCTTATGAAATTGCAAATTCAATAAGTCCCCGGCTTGCGGCAGATATTTTGGCCGCAACAGTCAACGATAAAATATATGAGACGAACCGGCCCATTAATGAAGATGCTGCCATAAAGTTGCATAAGTGGGAGGATCCTCAGGCCAAAAGTACATTCTGGCACTCATCTTCTCATCTTATGGCAGAGGCTTTGGAACAACTTTTTCCGGGTATAAAGTTTGGAATAGGGCCTTCCATTGAGGTGGGGTTCTATTATGATGTGGATACGGGAGAGAGACAAATTACAGAGTCCGATCTTAAGAATATTGAAGAGCGAATGCTGGAGTTGGCCAGGGAGAAGCAGGTTTTTATCCGAAAGGAGATTGGCAAGGAGGAAGCAATGGCTATATATAAAGAGAAGGGTGATGAGTATAAATGTGAGCTAATAAAGGATTTGGAGGATGGGACCATATCGTTCTATTCAAACGGTACCTTTACGGATCTTTGCAGAGGGCCTCATCTGGCCGATACATCTGTAATTAAAGCTGTTAAACTTACGGCTATAGCAGGCGCTTATTGGAGAGGAGACGAAAAGAATAAGATGTTGACCCGGATTTATGGTGTAACTTTCCCTCAGAAGAAGATGTTGGATGAGTATTTGGCAATGCTTGAGGAGGCTAAAAAGAGAGACCATAGAAAACTTGGGAAGGAGCTGGAACTTTTTGCTTTCTCGCAGAAGGTAGGGCAGGGGTTACCTATGTGGCTGCCCAAAGGTGCTATGTTGCGGGAAAGACTTGAGAACTTCCTGAAAGGAGTTCAGAAAAAGCATGGATATCTCCCTGTTATGACTCCTCATATAGGACAAAAGGAGCTGTATGTAACTTCTGGACATTACGCTAAATATGGCAAGGATTCTTTTCAGCCGATCCGTACCCCTCAGGAGGGAGAGGAGTTTTTGCTTAAACCGATGAACTGTCCTCACCATTGTGAAATTTATAAAACCAAACCGAGGTCTTATAAAGATATGCCGCTAAGATTGGCAGAATTCGGTACAGTCTATCGTTATGAGCAGAGTGGTGAATTACATGGATTAACAAGGGTAAGAGGTTTTACCCAGGATGACGCTCATATATTCTGTCGCCCGGACCAACTCAAAGAGGAGTTTATTAAGGTTATCGATATAGTTCTTTATATCTTTAAAACCTTGGATTTTAAAGAATTTACCGCACAGATATCTCTTAGAGATCCAAATAACAAGGAGAAGTACATTGGAAGTGACGAAAACTGGGAAAGGGCAGAAAGGGCAATCATTGAAGCTTCTGCAGAGAAGGGTCTGAAAACTGTAATAGAGATGGGAGAAGCTGCATTTTACGGACCTAAACTGGACTTTATGGTGAGAGATGCTATTGGCAGGAAATGGCAACTGGGTACAATTCAGGTCGATTATAACCTGCCGGAAAGGTTTGAGCTTGAGTATGTGGGAGCAGATGATAAGAGACACAGGCCAGTTATGATACACCGTGCTCCTTTTGGTTCGATGGAGAGGTTTGTGGCAGTGCTTATCGAACATACCGGAGGAAAATTCCCATTGTGGCTTACTCCGGAGCAGGCCGTCGTTCTCCCCATTAGTGAAAAATATAATGATTATGCAAAAAAAGTTGTAGAATTGCTGAATAATAACGATATTCGCGCCTCCATAGACGATAGGAATGAAACTGTTGGTAAAAAGATAAGGGAGAATGAGTTAAAAAGAGTGCCTTTTTTGCTTATTGTCGGTGAGAAAGAAGAAGATACGGGTTCTGTATCTGTCAGGAGGCAGGGAGAGGGAGATAAAGGACAGATGTTGGTTGAGGAGTTTTCTATGTTAATTAAAAATGAGATTAAACAGCAAATAGAGTATTAATTTAATATTTGGAGGACTAATTTATCGCTACACCATTTAAACCACGCCCCGGAGGATTTGTCAAGAGGACAAACAGCAGTACAACAAATAGAAGTAGAGGCTTTGATCAGAGAGGTTCAAAAAAAGAGGATGGTTCTCCAAAGATGAATCATGAGATTACTGTTTCTAGAGTGAGGGTGGTTGGAGATAATGTTGAAAATCCGGGTATATATGCTCTATCAGAGGCAATAAGAATGGCAGAGGCGTTAGAACTTGATCTGATTGAAATATCTCCAAATGCTGACCCTCCTGTGTGTAAGATACTTGATTATCAAAAGTATATCTACCAACAAAAGAAAAAGGCAAAGGAGATGAAGGCCAATGCTACAAAGATTGTTATTAAAGAGATTAGATTTGGCCCTAATACCGATGAGCATGATTATCAGTTTAAATTGAAGCATGCACAAACTTTTTTAAGCGAAGGAGCAAAGGTTAAGGCTTATGTCTTTTTTAGAGGCAGATCTATTCTTTTTGCCGAGCAGGGTGAGAAGTTACTTTTAAGATTTGCCCTTGAACTTGAAGAGTACGGCAAGGCCGATCAGATGCCAAAACTTGAAGGGAAAAGGATGATAATGATGTTATCCCCTATTAAGAAGAAATAGAGACTTTATTTTTTAAAATATATAAGTACAATGCCAAAGATTAAAACCAACTCCGGTGCCAAGAAGCGTTTCCAACTAACCGGAACAGGTAAAGTGAAAAGGAAGCACGCATACAAAAGTCACATTTTGACCAAAAAGTCAATTAAAAGGAAGAGAAATCTTACCTACTCTGCTTTAGTGTCAGCTTCCGACGAGAAGAGAATAAAAGCCCTTCTTGTAAAATAATTTTTTATTAATCTGAATGAACAGCAGAGTAAGATTCTTAATGGAGAAGAGCGCTGACATTCTTAAAACTCAATTAGTGTAGTATGCCAAGATCGGTAAATTCGGTTGCCTCAAGAGCGCGCCGGAAAAAAATTATGAAATTAACGCGCGGTAATTTTTTAGCCCGCGCAAATGTATGGACTGTAGCTAAGAACACCTATGAAAAAGGTCTCACTTACGCATACCGTGATCGTAAGAACAAAAAACGCACATTCCGTGCTCTCTGGATTCAAAGAATAAATGCTGCTGCAAGAGAACATGGTATGAACTATTCTCAGTTCATGGGTAAACTTGCAAAGAGCAATGTTGGTCTCAATCGTAAGGTGCTGGCCGATTTAGCGATGAATAATCCGGGAGCTTTCGAAGCAATAATTAACTCTGTTAAATAGATAATGAATTTTCTCCGGCTTACCGGCAATAAATGGTCCAGATTTACACTCTGGGCTCTACTCTATTTGCTGTGGGTAATATGGTTTGGTAACTGGTGGTTTCTTTTGGGACTGGCTGTTATCTTTGACCTGTTTATTACCCGGAAAGTCAAATGGGCGTTCTGGAAGAAAAAATATAAAGAAGGAGAGAAGAGAAATATTTGGCTGGACTGGTTGGATGCAATAATTTTTGCATTGATTGTCTCCACATTTATCAAGGCATTTTTCTTTGAGGCTTACATGATACCAACCTCTTCAATGGAGAGGACGCTAATGACGGGAGATTATCTGTTTGTCAGTAAGATGACTTATGGTCCAAAAGTGGCTCAAACTCCAGTATCATTTCCATTGGTCCACAATGTGATGCCGGTAACCGGAGGTGAATCTTATCTTAAATGTATTCAGAATCCATACAGAAGATTAAAAGGTTTTCGAAAGGTTAAAAGAGACGATATAGTAGTTTTTAATTTTCCTCACGGAGATACGGTTCTTAAAGCGGTTCCTACTGAGGATTACTATACCCATGTAAGGATTCACGGGAGAGAGCAGACTCAAACAATGTATGGTCCTATTGTAGTCAGGCCGGATGATAAGAAGGATAATTACGTGAAGAGATGTGTTGCGGTTGCAGGTGATACTCTGGAGATTGTCAACGGAAAGGTATATGTTAACGGTGAGGCTCAAGAGTTTATACCTGGAGTGCAAAACACCTATAGAATCTTTACAAACGGTTCTCCGTTCAATATCAAGATTATCGAGAATTTAGGATTGAGCCAGAAGGAGATTGGCTATGATCCCTCAATGCCAGGCTATCCCGCCTTCCCGTTGAATGAAGAGGAGGTTAAAGAGCTCTCCAAATTGCCCAATGTTTTGGAGATAAGGCAGAATATTGATGTTTATCCTCCCGATTTTCCTGATTTTCCATTGTTGATCTTTCCATTTACAGAGGATGACACATTTGAGTGGACCAGGGATAATTATGGACCTATATGGATACCGGCAAAGGGTTCGCAAGTTGAGATTAATCTTAAAAATCTTCCATTATATTCGAGGATAATCAAAGATTATGAAGATAATACTCTGGAAGTTAGAGATAGTTTAATTTTTATAAACGGAGTTGAAGCCGGCAGTTACACCTTCAAAATGGATTATTATTTTATGATGGGTGATAACAGGCATAATTCTTTGGATTCCCGATATTGGGGATTCGTTCCGGAATCACATATAGTAGGCTCACCATCTGTAATTTGGCTTTCAAAAGATAAATATAAATCTTTTCCAAAAAGTATCAGATGGAAGAGGATTTTTAAATTCCTGTAAATATTTTGGATTAAAGAAAAATAATCCCGATATTTGCAACCCTTGAAAAAAATATAAATATTAGAATAGACAATGTCACGAGTTTGTCAGGTAACAGGAAAAAAGAGGATGATTGGGAATAATGTTTCTCACTCGGTACGCAGAACAAAGAGAGAATTCGCTCCCAATCTAAAGACTAAGCGCTATTGGCTTGAAGAGGAGCAAAGATTTATTACCCTCAAAGTTTCAGCCGCAGGGATGCGTACTATTAGTAAAAAGGGTCTTAGCACAGTACTGAAAGAGGCTAAAGCCAAAGGTTTAATTGATATTATTTAATGTTAGAACGGTATGGCAAAAAATAAAGGTGACAGGATTCAGGTAATTCTGGAGTGTACAGAACAGAGAGAGAGCGGTATTCCCGGTATATCAAGATATATCACTACAAAAAATAAGAAGAATACCACTCAACGTTTGGAACGTAAAAAATACAATCCATACATGAGGAAGGTTACTCTTCATCGTGAGATAAAATAATTGATTATTATAAAAACTAAATAAAATGGCAAAGAAAGCTGTTGCTACATTCGGTGGTGCAAAAGGTTCAGGAAAGACCAGCGTAAAGTGCATAAAAATGGTTCGTTCAGACCGTAGTGGTTCCTATGCTTTTAAAGAGGAGATGGTTCCAACCCAGATTGTAAAGGATTTTTTTAGCAAGGAGTAAACCTGGTTAATGTAATTTTGAGAGAGACTGCCATGCTATATGGTAGTCTCTCTTTTTTGTAATGACATTATTTGTATCTTTGAAAGTTAAAAAAAATAGTTATGGCTTTATTTGGCTTATTTAGTTCAAAATCCAAAGAAGAGAGTTCGGCGCTAAAGGAGGGCTTGCAGAAGACAAAACTTGGGATTTTTGATAGACTTACAAGAGCTGTTGCAGGAAAGTCCAGAGTTGATGATAGTACCCTTGACGACATAGAAGAGGCCCTGATAGCTTCAGATATCGGGGTTGAAACAACCTTAAAAATAATCGAAAGATTGGAAGAGAGGGTTGCCAGAGACAAGTATATGAATTCCGGAGAGTTGTCGATAATTCTAAAGGAGGAGATTGAAGCTCTTTTGAATATTGATGAAAATTTTAAAGAAGAGGAGCCGTTCGACTTTTCTAAAAAACCATATGTAATAATGGTGGTAGGGGTAAATGGAGTGGGCAAAACCACTACTATAGGGAAATTGGCTGCAAAGTTAAAAGCATCCGGAAAGAGCGTGATTTTGGGTGCTGCGGATACATTTAGAGCTGCTGCAGTTGAACAGCTTACTATCTGGAGCGAAAGAGCGGATGTACCTATTGTAAAACAGAAGATGGGTGCAGATCCCGCTTCCGTTGCTTATGATACCGTTAGCTCTGCAATTTCCAGGGAGGCCGATGTTGTACTTATAGATACAGCCGGCCGTCTTCACAATAAAACAAATCTGATGCACGAACTTACTAAGATAAAGAATGTCATGAAAAAGGTTGTTCCTGATGCTCCACATGAAGTTCTTCTTATTCTTGATGGTTCTACCGGTCAAAACGCTTATCAGCAGGCAAAAGAGTTCACCAAAGCGACAGATGTAACAGCTTTAGCCGTTACCAAGCTTGATGGCACAGCCAAAGGAGGCGTTGTTATTGGTATATCCGATCAATTCAAAATTCCGGTAAAATTCATTGGTATCGGGGAGAAGATTGAAGATTTACAGGTTTTCAATAAGAGAGATTTTGTAGAGTCGCTTTTCTAATAAAACATTATTCAAATAATGAAGATTTCATATAACTGGCTAAAAAGATATTTAAAATTTGATTTAGACCCTTTAAAACTTGGAGAGATACTCACTTCAATCGGTCTGGAAGTTGAAGATATTGAAGAGATAGAAGATATTCCGGGAGGATTAGCCGGAGTGGTGGTAGGAGAGGTTGTTGAATGTGAAAAACATCCTAACGCCGATAAACTTACCGTTACAAAGGTTGATGTTGGCACAGACACTCTTCTTGGAATTGTATGCGGTGCACCCAATGTAGCCAAAGGACAGAAAGTGTTAGTGGCTACGGTAGGATCAACTCTTACATTTACGGGTGGAGAGGTAATTAAGATTAAAAGATCGAAGATACGAGGGGTAGAGAGTGAAGGGATGATTTGTGCCGAGGATGAACTTGGACTGGGTGCTTCTCATGAGGGTATTATGGTTCTTCCCGGAGACTCTGCAATAGGCCGGTCTGCTAAAGATTACCTTAATCTTCAATCCGATACGGTTTTCGAGATAGGCCTTACTCCTAACAGAATTGATGCAGCCTCGCATATAGGGGTAGCACGCGATCTCTACGCATACCTCAAGTATCATAACTATGATGTTTCATTAAACCTTCCGTCAGATGAGGAGTTTAATAATATCTTACACTCTGAATCCGGTAAAAAAGAGGTATCGCTTATGGTCCCCGCAGCAGACGGATCGCCGAAATATTTAGGTCTTACAATGGATAACATCACTGTAGAGCCTTCGCCGGAGTGGCTTCAAAAGCTTATAATAGCAGTTGGATTGAGACCGATAAACAATGTGGTGGATATTACTAACTTCATCTTAATGGAAACCGGACATCCTCTACACGCCTTTGACTATGACGAAATTGAAGGAGGTAAAGTGATAGTGCGCAGGGCAAAAGAACAGGAGAGGTTTATTACCTTAGATGGGGTTGAGAGGAAGTTATCTGCTCAGGATCTTATGATTTGCGATGTAGAGAAGCCTATGTGTATTGCCGGTGTTTTTGGAGGAGAAAGATCGGGTGTATCAGATAGAACGACATCTCTTTTCATTGAGAGCGCCTATTTTAATCCGGTTTCTATTAGAAAAAGCTCAAAACGCCACTCTCTTAAAACAGATGCTTCTTTTCGTTTTGAACGGGGAGCAAATCCCGAAGTACTGCATTACGCTATAAAGAGAGCAGCTATTATGCTTTCTCAGATTGCAGGGGCTAAGATTGTCGGGGATATTGCAGAGTTCTATCCTCAGGAGATTAAGAGGGCAGAGATTTCACTTAATTTTGAGAGGATGGAAGATCTTATTGGCAAGAGTATTGGTGCCGATGAGATTATAAAGATTATTAAACTTTTGGATTATGAAATTATCTCTGCTTCAAATGATGGAGCAGTAATCTCTGTGCCGGGATACAGGGCTGACGTAACCAGAGAGTGTGATGTGGTTGAAGATGTGTTAAGAATTTATGGTTACAACAATATTGAGCTACCGGAACGAATGAGTGCAACTCTTACTCCGGGTATCAAGCCTGACCAGGAAAGAGTTAAAGAGCTAATTGCTAACCTATTGGTTGACAATGGATTCTATGAAATGATGAATAATTCGCTTACAAAAGCAGATTATTATTTAAAATTAACGAGTTACCCTCCCGATAATTTAGTGAGAATACTTAATCCTCTAAGTTCAGATCTTAATTCTATGCGCCAAACTCTATTATTAAATGGGTTGGAGGTTGTGCTATATAATATAAACAGGCAGCATACTGAACTTAAATTATTTGAATTTGGTAATGTCTATTACCGAAACAGCGAATCGGGGATAGAGGCGCTTGGCAGTTATAAAGAGTCTCATAAGCTCTCTCTTGTCATAACAGGGCACGGGTTTCCATATTGGAGAGGAAAAGTGGATGGCGGGTCATTCTATAAATTAAAAGGGTACCTTGAGGCTATTCTTAAAAGGGTGGGGATTGATCTCTATTCAATGGACTACTCTTTTGCTCCGGCCGATATTTTTGCAGAAGGAGTTACCTATTCAACCAAAGGAGGGAAACAGTTGGCTGTAATGGGGTCTATTCCAAATTCCCTTTTGAAACAGTTTGACATCAAACAACCTGTATATGCAGCTGAGATATCATGGGACGTTTTATTCTCAATATTAAAGAGACAAAGGGTTCAATTTAAAGAGATGCCCCGATTCCCTGAGGTTAAAAGAGATTTAGCTATTCTCCTTGACGAGAAAATCTCTTTTGCCGATATACGTGAGTGTGCCTATTCTATTGAGAAAAGGTTATTAAAAGATGTCATCCTCTTTGATGTATATCGCGGAGATAAGATACCTGCAGGCAGAAAACAATATGCAATAAGCTTTACTTTTCAGGATAGGGAAAAAACCCTTACAGACAGATATGTAGAAGAGATTGTAAACAGGTTGCTCAACAATTTTATTGATAAATTTGGCGCATCATTAAGATAATCTTACCGTTAATGGCAAAAAAAGTCTTTGAAAATATTGCCGGATATTTAAGGCTTGTAAAGTTTGCACATACATTGTTTGCAATGCCTTATGCTCTTATTGGCTTTACCTTGGGACTGACCCTTTCGGGAAGTGAATTTTCTTTGAAACTATTTCTTCTTATAATAATAGCAATGATTACTGCCAGGAACTCTGCAATGGGCTTCAACAGATATCTTGATAGAGAAATAGATTCAAAAAATCCGAGGACAAAAGGGAGAGAGATTCCATCCGGAGTGTTGTCGGCAAAGGCTGCTTTAACCTTTGTTGCAGTTAACTCTTTCCTCTTTCTTTTTGCTGCATTTTTAATCAATGCTCTCAGTTTTGTGCTTGCCTTTCCCGCTTTGGTAGTTCTATTGGGATACAGCTACATGAAAAGAATATCTTCTCTTAGCCATTATGTTTTGGGTCTTGCATTAGCTATTGCGCCAACCGGAGCATACATAAGCGTAACAGGTTCTTTTCATCCGGCTCCGCTTATACTATCGGCTATAGTGATACTTTGGGTGAGTGGTTTTGATATAATATATGCTCTTGAAGATGAAGAGTTTGATAATGAGTATGGCCTTTACTCTGTTCCTCAGCTCTTTGGTAAAAGGGGGGGGCTGATTATTTCTTCGGTAGGACATTTGCTGATAGTTCCCTTGTTAATATTGTTTTTCTTTGCTGTTAACCTTTATGTTGACGGTTTGCTGGGATGGTTATATATCAGTGGCTCTTTACTTTTTTCTCTCTTACTGTTATGGCAACACCTTATTGTAAGCCATAAGGATATATCGAAAGTCAATGCAGCTTTTTTTACTCTTAATGGCATCGCATCAGTTCTCTTTGCCGCTTTTGTAATTATAGATTTATTAATGTAAAAAGGCCAATACTTTTAAGTACTGACCTTTATATACAAACCTTTTAGTTTTTATTATTTTGATAATATTCCGCAACAGAAGTTGGTTGGATTATCTACGGGGTAGAATCCGCCAATTTTGGAAGATGACCCGGGTGTATTATTCTCTGCCCAGTCAATTTTGAAAGTGACAGGATAGTATTTGTCTACCACTGTATTGGCCCATGAAGAGGTGTTGTAGGATATGTATGTTACTTTACAGAAATAATCTACGAATAATCTGAAATAAGGTTCTCTACCTGCCTCATTAGTGCTCCCGGTCTGCATCCTTTCATAGAATGTTATATCTCCGTTGGACTCTATTCTGTATCTGTATAACCATGTTGCATTGTAAACTGTTCCGGCTGTGTTGTTGTAGCGGAGTACCAGCTTCATTATGGGTTCACCGCTTGTCGGATGGAGTTCAAATGAGAGAGTTACATACTGCATGTACCTGCTGCCGCTGGTAGCCATTGTAGCTCTGGAGGCGAGGTAAACATCCTGGAGGAATGGATTTACTAGTGTGCCTTGAAGTTGAGCATCATCAACCAAGAGCTTTGTATAGTCAAGTTTATAGCCCAGCCTAAGTGGGACAGACGGCTTTTTGTGATCATACATGTAGTTTTTAGTTCCTGATTTATCATAGTAATATCCTTGAGCGTCAAAAGAGAGTGCAGATATTTCAGTACCATTAATATCGATGGGATTGATAAACTTTATACTGCTGGAGCTCATGTTGTCGGTTACAGAAGTGAGGTCGGGATAAGAAGAGCATTTTTCAATGACCATCTGGTCATCTACAATATATGTGAATCCTGTCTCTCTGTTTCCAATTGCGACATCTACCTTTATCCCATTAACTTCAATGACGGGATATTTGATTGAGGCCATGTAGCTGTTAAGTTTTTGATGGACAGTCTTTAGACCTCCCTCTTTTACTGCGCTCTCCTGAGTTGCTGTTGCTTTTTCAAGATAGGCTGTTACAGAGTTATACCTACCTGTTAGATTGATCCTTTCCGAGGTACTCTCTTCGATGAAAAACTCAAAATCAGATTTTAAACCATCTCCGTTAACACCGCCGTTAATGTTGCCATAAGTAGGGTTTGTTCCTTGAGGATCGGCCATTAGATGGATATAGTTATAGGTGTCGAATATTAATGTTGGCGTCTGCATCGCTTTTATTTTATAGCTGCTCTCTTTTACCAAAGCAGATGTAGCCTCTTTTGTATTCCAGGTTGCATCCATGTCGCTCAGCATCTCCACTCTGTTATCTGCCTTGAACTTAATCCATAACCTATATACACCGTTTACCTTTGTCTCAATTGTCATTATCCATCCATTCGAGGCCCCTGTCAGCGTTGAATTGTATTCGTCTATTTTCTCTATAAGCCTCTCGTCTGGAGATTTGTCAAATATATACTCATCTTTTGTGGTGCAAGAGAAAATTATTAGCAATGCTGTAATAAAAAGAATATATCT
>CAYZPF010000019.1:0-25152 GCA_964479995.1 uncultured Muribaculaceae bacterium
ATTATGCTGTAATGTAAATAATTATACCGTTTTTAAGGGCTGACTAATTAATTCTATAACCCGAAAAGAGATAATTGCCTCTGTTGAGTCTCTGCCTGCACGATGCAGAGAGATATTTATAAAATGTAAAATATATGGATATAGTCACTCGCAAGTTGCTGAGCTACTTGGTATTTCAAAAAATACGGTTGAAAATCAAATGGCAATAGCACTAAGGAAAATCCGGAAACAATTAAAATATCTCATTTTTTTTTAGTGGTAAAAAAGAGCTGCCGCGTCTTATTTATATAAACTTTTTTTATGAGTGAGAAAGAGAGCAGCAGTATAGATATTCTATTGTCCAGGATATTGTCGGGAAAGGCTAATTCCAACGATGTTAATAATTTTAACAAATGGATTAAAATATCGGCAAACGAGAAGTATTTTCTTGAGTATAAAGAGATTTGGCATACATTATATAATAACAACGGGATTGATGATGAAAGAACAAACCGGGCGTTAAACTCTTATATAAATTATATTGATACCAAACGAAAAAGGAATAGAGTCCGAAAAACTCTGTACTATTCAGTCTCGTCTGCAGCATTAGTTTCTGTTATTGCAGGTTTATATCTGCTTACACAATCTGCTATTTTAAAAGATGGCTATAATGCAATCGCATTTTCAAAACTGAAATACAACTCTGATACCATTCGCTTTGAACTGTCCAGTGGCAGGAGTATTAATCCATTAAATAAAGAAAGTAAAGCATCTTTATTAGCTGATTTAAATGGTGATTACGAAAATTTAAATATTAGTAAAAGGGAATTGAATTATTATATCAATTCTAAAAAAATAAAACAATCTGATTCTCTAAAATTTAATTCAATCGAAATTCCTCCCGGCGAACGATTCGTGGTTGTTTTGTCAGATGGCACAAAGGTTTACCTTAACTCTGGTTCATCTCTCCGTTATCCTGTATCATTTAGTGGCACAGTTAGAAATGTATGTTTGGAAGGCAGAGCCTACTTTGATGTCTCAAAATCTAATACCCCATTTATTGTATCCACTGAAGATCTCAAAATTGAGGTTTTGGGAACCTCTTTTGACGTAGAATCTAAAAGGAATTCAAATAAATCGTCAGTAATATTAATTGAAGGTTCCGTTATTGTACATGACGGAGGTAAAAGTGTGGTTATTAAACCCGACGAGATGTATCAATACAATAAAGAAGTACAGGAAGGTGTTATCAAGTGTGTTGATTCCAAATCTATCACGCAATGGAAAGATGGGATACTTGTTCTTAAAGATATATCCTTTGATGATATGATCATGAGTCTTTCAAATTGGTATGGAGTTGAAATAATTAACAACTCATCAATTTCCAATCAAGAGAGATTTAACGGAAAATTTGACAGAGAAGATATTGTAGCTGCGATTAAAACCGTAGCAATGAGTGCTAAAGTAAGATACAGAATAGTACAAGGCAGGCTCATTATTGTTGACTATAAATAAAACAATGCGGGAAAATTAAGGCTAGGTAAACTTTATCTCTCCCGCATTGCTGATTAACTTTTAATATTAACCAGTAAACTTCGAAATTATGAAAATTTTTTCAAGAAAAAGAAAAAAATGCTCTAAGATTTGGCTATCTATTAAGCATTTTCTATTGCTGACAATAGTTTTTTTTATCTTCACACCATTGTTAAATGCTGAAAACCAAGGGGAAAAAATTTCAATTTCACTTAAAAATGAGTCTATCACAAAATTTTTTAGTGAGATTGAAAAATTAACTTCGTTCAAATTTTTCTATAAAACCTCTCAGGTTGAAAAGCTTCCCCTTATAACAATTGATGCAAAAGATGAGGCCTTAACTACTATTCTGAATAGAGTCTTTTCGGCTTCAAACCTTACCTATTCATTCAATGAAAAACAGATTGTTATTCAGGAGAAAACTGTTCCCGACACAAAATCACAGCAAATAAAAATAAGCGGAATTGTGTTAAATAAAGATCAGGAACCTATTCCGGGAGTTGCCATAATGGTTATTGGAACAAAAACGGGAACATATTCCGACGAAGAGGGTAAGTTCACAATCAACATACCTACAACAAAGGGCACTATGTTAAGTGTTAGTATGATTGGGATGATTACTCAGACTCTCATCCCCGATCAAAGAACTTATTATCAAATAATAATGGAGGAGAGTCAGGAAGAGTTGTCAGAAGCAGTAGTAACCGGTTATCAGACATTACCTAAGGAGAGAATTACCGGAGCATATACAATTCTGGATTCAAAAATTCTTGAAAGTATAGGTAGTTTTAGTCTTAAAGATAAATTGGAAGGTTTGGTTCCGGGGCTCTATTTTGAACCAAATTACATTGAAGATCAATATCCTACAGAAGAAGCAAGCAGAAGTATTATAATAAGGGGGGCAAGTACATTTGGTGATAGTAATCCTCTGATTGTTGTTGATGGCTTTCCTGTAAGTTCTGCTTCAGATCCTTGGAAATCGATAAACCCTGATGATATCGAAAATGTTACAGTTTTGAAAGATGCTGCTGCTGCATCAATATGGGGAGCACAAGCTGCTAACGGTGTAATTGTTATCACAACTAAAAGGGGACAGGGAACAACCCCTAAGATTGACGCATCAGTAGATTTTTTCACTCAGCCTGCTCCCAACTTAAATAAGATACCTTGGGCAAGTAGTGAACAAGCCGTTGATCTATATAAATGGATGGGATTTAATACCAGTTATCTCGATGCCTTTAAAACAAATTATGCGGCATATCTTAAATATGATTTGCCTCCCGTACTACAGATTATCGCTATGGCAAAGAATGATCTTATAACCATGGAACAAGCAAATGCCCAACTGGAAGATCTAAAAAAAATTGACGTCAGAGATGAGTTCTCTCAACTTTTTTTGAATAAACTGGAGACAAATATAAAGGCAAATGTTACATATCAAACCGGAAGCAAATTGCATAATTTTAGAACATCTTTAACCACAACTTCTAATAAACGCTATAATAAAGGAAACGAAAAAACCGATTATCTAATAAGTATTAATGAGCAGTTAACTCCGGCAAAATGGATAAGAATGTCTTTTGGAGTTAATCTAAACCTTAATGAGACAAAAAATAACGGGATGGATATAAAAGAACTGAATTATATAAATCAAATGACTCGTATCCTTGATAATGACGGAAATTATATACCTATGAATGCTCAAGATTCCAGATCAACTTATGACTCATATTACACCCTTAACACTGCATGTCGTAGAGATACAGTTGAAAAATATAAACTCCCATACGATTGGGACTGGAACCTAAAAAGAGAAGCTGATAATCGCGATAATACAGAAAAAAATTCTGATCTAAGACTTACAGCTAAGTTGAACTTAATGCCTCTGGAGGGTTTAAGTATCGAGCTTTCATATCAGTATCAATATATTAATCGCTATTTAAGAGAATATTATAATGAAGAGAGTTGGATTGTAAGAAATCAAGTAAACAATAATGCCAGACCCGATGGAACATTTCCCATTCCGCCCGGAGGTATGCTTTATGAAAGAAAACGGTTCGGTGCCGGCAATAATTACAGGGGACAAATTACATACGATAAGAGATTTGGAGGTCATAGTATCAAGGTTATGGCTGGTAGTGATTGGAGACAGGATTATTATGATGAACACCCTTACGGATATTATGGGTATGATCCTCAGGCATTAACATACACATCACAAATTGATTTTAAAACTCCAATAACCCCAAAATTATCAGGCCAAAGTAACTATTATCAGACTATACCATTTATGCCGGGTAAGTACTACTTCAGTATATTTGGTATGGATAACCGATACATTTCCTATTTTGGAAATGTGGGTTATTCATACAACAACAAGTATGATTTGACAGGTAGTATTAGGTTAGATAAAACAAATCTTTTCGGGAGCTCATCCGATGTTCCAAATCTGCCTCAATGGTCTGTTGGTTTTGGATGGCAAATCACACAGGAGGAGTTCCTTAAAAGATATAAAAAGGAGATCAGCTACCTTAAATTGAGAGCATCGTACGGCTGGAACGGAAATATTGATAAAAGTGCTGCCCCTTATTTATATGGTTATCCGTGGGTCGATCCGGTTACTAGACTTTCTTATTCAGCAATACAAACAGCACCAAATCCTAGTCTTACTTGGGAAAAAACATCTACGTACAATTTTGGACTTGACTATGGTTTTCTATCAAATAGTATCAGCGGTTCGATAAATTTTTACCGTAAAGATTCGAAAGATTGTCTTGTTCAGATGGCGGTTAACGGTACCTACGGTTTCCAAAATAACCGTGCTACACTTAATGCAGGAGAGATTCATAATACCGGATTTGAATTTGATATTCAGGCCAATATAATTAATACAAAAAATCTCAAATGGCAAACAATGTTTCAATATTCAACAAATCGAAATATGGCCAGTGGCATAACAAAAGTTTCTGACAATATTGCTGCATACACCACTATGGCTTTTTATTACAGAAAACCAGATCAACCCCTTAGCTATTTGGCGGCTATAGAGTGGGCAGGTTATGATGACGTTGGTTTGCCAAAATTAATTTATGATGGAGAGGAGACTAATGTTACTGATATAACCGATATTAATAAACTTGAAATGGGCAAGCTTTTTAAGTTTGTCGGGCAGAAGGACCCTAAACATTTTGGCTCTCTGACAAACAAACTTATGTTCAAAAACTTTGCTCTGTCAATTAGACTATATTATAAATTAGGACATAAAGTTATAGGAGATTATCCACCGACAGGAATGTTTTCATCATTCATGGCGCCCGGTAAAATGTTTACATTTTTACCGGAAATAATGGTTAACAGCTGGAAGAGTGCCGAAGATTCCAATACCGCCACTATGTATAATCTCAATAATAAGATAACGAATAGTGCCCAAACTCAGCTTATTGATGCAATTATGGCATATGGGACTCAGAATGTATATAACGCCAGTTCCGTTAGAGTTCAAAGTATTAATCTGACTTATAATGTACCAAGAAAGTTTCTAGTCAAACTCAACCTTAAAGATCTTAGTATAGTTCTCGAAGGCAGGAATCTTGGACCTATAATTAAATTCACAAGTTTTGATCCCGACAATGTGCCTTACAGCAGCTCTACATGGGGGGCTTTGCAATTTGTCGTTCGTAATCGTCCGGAATTCTCCGCCGGGATTAAGGTAGGATTATTTTAAATTGTAAATCTTAAAAATTATGAAAATAATAAAATTCAATATAGCATTACTTTTAAGCCTGACAATTTTATTTTCATGCGAAAAAGAATTTCTTGATGTATTGCCAAGAGGTCAAGTTATTGCAAAGACTACAGCAGATTTTAGAAAATTATTAGATTTTGCTGATAATTCCCGGTATTCCTATTCACTTTCTCTGACAATGTCTTATGTTGACATTTTAACAGATAATGTGTTTTTTGATACTGTTAAATGGAACTCATATACGACTGTAAATGAACATGTAAAAAATCTATATGTATTTAATAATACGATCTGGACTTATGAAGCACCAACCTTTGTAAATGAAGTAAACTGGAATAATCAGTATTACATAATTTCGTTATGTAGCAATATATTAGCCGAAATTCCTAAGGCTAATGATAATATTCAGCTTCAAAAGCAACTCATTGCAGAGGCCAAAGTTCACAGAGCTTACGCTTATTTATTACTGGTGAATCTTTATGCTCCACATTATAAGGAATCTACCGCCGAGAATACATTGGGTATTCCAATTATTAGTAATCCCACCTCGCTTCCACCTTTAATAAGAAAATCTGTTAAAGAGGTTTACACATTTATTATTGAACAATTGGAAGAGGCTATATCCGACTTGCCAAACGATTTATCGCAATATAAGCACAGGCCGGCAAAGGTAAGTGTGTATGCTATTTTGGCCAGAGCATATCTTTATATGGGTAATTATTCAAAAGCATTGGAATATGCCAATAATGCGCTTCAAATCAGGAATTACCTTTATGATTATAATACAATTTATACCGGGACTGTAGATTATTATATGAATCTTGTTGGAGTATCAAGAAATACAGATGAAGAGACTCTGTTATGGAAAGCGTATGCTAAAAATGCGAATACTACACCCACTAATTCATATCATATTTTAGATACGATGTCTTTTAATAAGTTATACCCCGATTTTATCAAAAATAGCGATGAGACATATACCACTAAAGATTTAAGACGTACCCTAAAATTTAATGCTGTTGCATTAAATAGAAAAATCACGGCAACTAAGGCAACTTACGTATTTGATTTTTATAACTATAGATATAAAACTGATGGCTCAACAGGAGGATCCGCTTGCCATGTACCTATTCAGACACCAGAGATGTATTTGATTAGAGCTGAATGTAATGCCAGAGATGGTAAATTGCAGGAGGCGCTAAATGATATAAATGCGATATGTATAAAAAGATACAAAACCGGTACATTTACAAATCTTACACCTGCAGATTTTCAAAACAATAAGGACAAAGTACTTGAAAGAGTTCTGTTGGAAAGAAGAAGAGAGCTTTATGGCAAAGATCTTAGATTATTTGATCTTAAACGATTGGAGCAAAGTTTTTCACACTATCTGGGTTCATTAAGGATAGAGGTGCCTGCAAATGATCCAAGGCTAATATGGCCAATCTTCATCCCATACATCAATATGAATTCCGAGCTTGAGCAAAATGACAGAAGTATTACGGGAGTGAAATATTTTAATAGCGAAAATGTAGAAATTCCAATAACAGAGTAATTAAATAATTGATGAAAAAGGTAATACTTCTTTTTATTCTGATTATTCCATTAATAGTCAGAGCTCAGATTAATCAAGGATACACTATCAAAGGTAGTATAGATAATGCCCCTGATGGACCTGTAGTCGTTAAAAATATGTATAATGGGGACACTGTGATATCAGGGATTATTAAATCGGGACATTTTGTTCTGGAAAATAAAAAGAAATTTTTAGGAGTCGCGACAACTCTCCACATTAACGAAAAGAAAATAATGTCAAATCTTTTTATTGAACCAGGCACAATCTATTTATCAGGCGATTATAATAATCCCATTTCTATTAAAGCTAGTGGTACAGCCTCAAATGATGCATGGAACATCTACCTTACCAAAGTTGCCCCTTACGAAGATATGATAGCCTCTGTTAAAAAGGCGTACTCTTTGGAAAACGACACTGTCAAAAAGAAAGAGTTGTCAGCTGGTAGCAGTAAAGCCTATGATGATTATTATCAATTCAGAAGATCTTTTGCCACAAAGTATAACAATACCATTATTGCACCTATGTTTCTGTCGGCGGGGACAGGGAATCTGGATTATAAAGGACTATGTGAGCTAATGGATATATTTGATAAATCAATTCCCGATAACTGGTACTTAAAAAGGCTAAAAGAGAGGAGAGAGATCATGAGCAAGATTGATTATGGTAAAGAGGCACCCGACTTTACTTTAAAAAATCCTGATGGGGAAAAGATAACCCTTTCTAAATATCACGGAGATATCGTACTTGTTGATTTTTGGGCATCGTGGTGTAAACCATGCCGGGCAGAAAATATCAACCTGATAGATCTCTACAATAGATATAATCCAAGAGGCTTTACCATTCTAAGCGTTTCAATTGATGAAAATAAAGATAAATGGGTTAAGGCAATCAATGATGACAATCTTCCATGGGACACTCATGTTTCTAGTCTCGTAGGATGGGAATGCCCCGTAGCACGGTTGTTTGGATTGGGTTTTGGTATGACAGGGGTGCCTTATTCAATCTTACTTGACAGAGAAGGCAAGCTGTGTGGCTACAATCTAAGAGGTGAAGATCTTAAGATTAAGCTACAGGAGATTTTCGGAGAATAGGAGAGGCAGTATTACTCTGAAAAACAGATTAAAGAGGGTATCCAAAGAGCAATTTTTGGACACCCTCCTTTTAGTGGAAATAATAATTTAAAAATATTATAATATATACATCTCTCCGGCTTTCCTACGACATCTGTAGGAATTCATTACCTTTACATCCTAATTCAAATTTGGGGTTCAATAACCCCCGAATTACAAAAATGTTTGCCAATTTCAATTCAGGGATCAGTGCCCGCTTTAAAAGTCACATCCTGATTGACCTGAAAATAGGTAAATTCGACCATACCGATGCAGGACAGCTGAATGTTTATCTGAGTTATTACAAAGATAATGAAATGTCGGACGGAGATAATCTACCTAACTTTAGCAAAATACGCTACTTCCAGCATGGATAACCAACTGTTTGTTTCCAAATACTTAGTTCAGTTACTGGATAAAAAGATTTTTGAAAATTTTATCAGAAAAGAAATTGGACTATTGATGCATCAATTTTCTTGACTTCAATTTCTTTTGTTGCATCAATTCTTTTTGTGTGATAGTCAAAAGTATTTTTTTATTAATACTCAAAATATCAAGTAGTTTATCCTTCTGCGCTTCATTGAATGTGCTAATATCAAAACTGCTTTGACTTCCACGTTGAAGTGCAAACATTTCAAGTTCTTCCAATACTCCTTTCATTTTCGACTTTGGAATACTAGTTGACAAATGATTTATTTCCTCTCCGCTTTATTCAGGAAGAGTTTCAACATTTTCAATGTCGCTCATAACTCAATTCACCTTTTTTGTTTCTATAATAAAAAACTTTTGTGAAGTTTCCCATGTAGGCCGTTGGCAAGTTGCACTCTGCCAGAGTTTTTTAAAACGACTTGATTACCTGGCGATTAACCATAAAAATTTAAAAAATCCAAACGCTTTGAAAAATTAAAGCGCTGATAATCAGAGGATGTGAAAAAACTCTGCCAGAGCCAGATCTGAAACGTTACTTGCCGGCTACTTACGTGGAAATCTCCAGTCAGAGTCAAGTGTTGTAAGTACGTATGGGATACTTTACTGAAGTTTACTGTAAAAACTCAGGCAAGGTAATCTTTTTATCATAATCTTCGTAAAAGATTAGTTTTCGTTTTGAGCGCCCTATAGTTGAAAATTTATTGTAAACATACGCAGACTCCGGTAGTGTCCAGTCAACTCTACCTGTAGCGGGGTCTCTGTAAATCTCTACTGATTTTATAACGCCCAACCTGCATAAAGATGTGTACATTGTTGTTGT
The DNA here is from genome assembly GCA_964479995.1 of uncultured Muribaculaceae bacterium. Taxonomy (GTDB): domain Bacteria; phylum Bacteroidota; class Bacteroidia; order Bacteroidales; family UBA932; genus Bact-08. The sequence goes on from CAYZPF010000019.1 coordinate 9,192, forward strand.
AAAGTTTCCTAATGAATATTCAATCAACGATTTTCTGGGTATTTGCTCTTCATCTTCAAAAGTATAAAAGATTTGAGGATGAGTATTTGCAAGTGAGTCAGATGATTCAATAAGTGTATAGCCGTTGGCAAGACAAATTTCGGAAGGTTGAATTACATGCGGATGAGTACCGATTATGAAATCGGCTCCGGCTCTTGCCAACTCCCTGCCGATTTTCATAATTTCGAAATCGGGATAGAGCTCATATTCATAACCCCAATGAAGATAAAGAATGATTAAGTCAATATCATCCTCTTTCATCTCTTTAATAACTTCATTTATAGGAGCTATATTAATGAGCTCGCTTCGCAATGGAGCAATTCCGTCAATGGTGTTGAATTCAATATTTCCGCTTCTTAAAAGCGAAGGGTTATTCAAACCCCATGCCGCTGCATAGAACCCAATTTTAATTCCATTTTTTTCAATTATCAGATATCTCTTTGAGCGTGTACTCTTAGCTCCGGAAAGGGATTTCAACTTGTCATCGGTATATTTTACTCCCGCTCCCGAGTATTTCACCCCCTCTTTATCCAGAAACTCCAGTGTTCTCCTCAACCCCTCGATGCCCCCGTCCAGAGTATGGTTGTTTGCTACCGAAAGCGCAGTGAAAATCGGGTTGCCGTTATCTCTCCTGAATGAAGTAAGTAGCTTTGGATTAGCATTATACTTAGCATAATCGGGAAGTATCCATGGCACCTTCGTCAAAGTATCTATCGGGGTCTCAAGATTCCCAAACACCAAATCTGACTCAGAAAGATAATCCCTCACCTTAGAATCCAGAAATGTGTTCCACCCGTTCCGAATCCACATAATATCCCCCACAAAAGATATTCTCAACAGACTTTCTGCAGGAATCTTACCACCATACTGCTCTCTCTCCCACTCTCTTCTCTTCTCAATAAGTCTGCTCTGCTCCCTAAAATGGGCAACAACCGAATCTGACGCCTTACTGCTTTTATGCAGATACTTTCTGATATATTTAATGCTGGATGGTGCAGCCTCATAAAGAGAGAGTCCCTCAGCCCTGAAATCCCTGAATCCACCCACCTTTTTCTCATATCCCGGATTCACAATAATCAAACAGAGGACAATTCCGGCCGTAATAACCAAAATTAAAGGCAGATACAAAAAATAAAACCTCCTCTTCCGCTTAACTCTGAATATTTTCCCTTTAGCCATCCGCAATTATTTTTTGTAAATATAGCAAAATGCATTAAAAAGAATCCCGGATAGAGCATACCCGGGATAGTTTAAGATATTAAGTTTTAAAATATAAATCCTGGAGATTCCTCATCATTTATTTATAATTAACTTTTTAAAAATAAAATATTACATTTGATTGACTTTAAAATTACTTTTTCTATGAAAATTTTAAATATTAAAAGTAAGATGATTAGAAGTAAGATTTGTTTTTACTGTTTATCAGTTTTTTTTTGCAATGTTTTTTCTTGTACCTCTGAAAAAAATAATCAAAAAAAAGAAATATATCAAGAATTAAGTTCATTTATTGGAACAAAGATAATTCTTCAAACGAATAATTTATTACCAATAAATTTCCCGGATACTCTAGATTCAAATTATTTTGTTAAAAGTAAGTATAAGATCTTTCATTTCATTGATAATTACGGATGTTCTGGATGTAAAATTGGGAAATTATCAAGTTGGAATGATTTATATAAAAGGAGTGATTATAATGGAATTCCAATAATCATTATTATTCATACAAATGTTATATCTGAATTAAAATCATTAATGAGACGTAATGGATTTACATTTGCTTACTTTGTTGATTTTAAAAATTCTTTTTTTAATACAAATTTAAAATTGCCTCAAAGAGAGCTACTAAGAACATTCCTGACAAGAAATGATACTGTGATATTAGTTGGAAATCCTTTAAAAAATCAAGAATTAGATAAAATGTACCGAAGAGAAATAGTTAAAAATTTTTAGTTATGAAAAAAATTAAATTTGTGTCCATTTTTTTAATGATGTTCTTTGTTTGTTCAGGAATTACTCAGAATAATACAAGTAATTCTAGAGAAAGACTATTAAAGGAAAACATCAAAGCATTATTTAGCGTTTGTATCGCATGTCAAACTGATGAGGATTGTCCGGCAGGTATGATTTGTTTTGAAGGTGAATGTGTTGAAGCTGGGAGTGAAAACCCATTTTGTCTACAAGACATCATAAAATTCTGTAATACACAAAATAATTCATATTGTTACTGGTTTATCCCAAGTAGTGGAGGTACTTGGCTATGTATTTTTAAGAATAGAGTAAATAAACTTTATTGAGATTATCACTATGAAAAAATTGTTTTCATCATTAATGACCATTATAATATTATTTTTATTAAACGGGTGCAAAGAGAATATTTCAAATAATTATTTAGATTTTAAAGTGATATCTAGTATAAAAGATACTCTTAGAGGTGTAATTCTTGAAAAAACTGCCTCTCAGGATAGCGCAAATTATAGTAGTTTTTTATACTCACCAAATGGGTTGATTGTTGACGCAGGATTAGAAAATGAAGCATTCTTTATGTTAGATACATTAAATGGGAGTAAAAATTCTTCTGGAGGTTTTATTGGTAAAGGGCATAATGAGATTCTGTCTGTTATTTCATATGACTATAACAAAGCTACAAATAAATTATTCGTTTGGGATATATATCTGAAAAAAATTCACTCATTCTTTGTGTCAAAAGATAATATTTTGAAAGATGAAATATCAATTGATGTTAAAGAAAAATCGAATCTTTATAGATTAAAGGTTATTAGTGATAGCCTATTTATTGGATTGACTTTCTGCCCAGATCAAACAATTGGGCTTATAAGTAACGATGGTGCTTTTAAATCAAAATTACCGTATAAAGTTATAGAAAACAATAATCTAGATTATTCAACAAAATATTTTACCACTCAAATTGCTGTGTCTCCTAATAAAGATTATGTTGTTGCTGTAGACTTCATGTTTCCATCAATCAAGTTATACTCTATTATCGATAATAAGATATTACTTAACTGGGAAAAGATGATATTTAAACCTATATATAACGTTGAGAATGGTTGGGTAAAAATAAACAATGATCAAATATTTGGATTTTTAGATGTTTTCATGACAAAGAACTTTATATACGTTTCTACCTTAGGTCTAAAATGTGGCGACTGGAGGCAAAACAAGAATGAAAATTGCAATTATACATACTTGTTAAAATTCGACTATAATGGTAATTTTTTAAAAAGCTATATTTTAGATCATTATATTCAAGTTTTTCAGTTTAGCTCTGATCAAAATACAATTTATGGACTTTGTGGTGATAATAAAATTTATAAATATTTGATATCTGATTAAACATGAAGGGAGCATTCGGCACCAAGTGTGTTGGAGAGGTTCCAGCCAACGATGTAACGGCTGTAAACATCAATAATTGCTGTAAGATAAAGAAACCCTCGTGCCATCGGAATGTATGTTATATCAATGCACCAAACCTGATTTGAATGTGTTATATCTAATCCTCTGAGTTTATAAGAATGAATCTATTTTGCCAACCCCAGCTTGCTGAGTTTTTCCCGGGATAAATAGCCATAACTCCCATTTTTCTAAGGAGTCTTCTTACTCTCTTGGGGCCAATCAATATGCCAAATGTCTTGATAAAATCAACCATGCCAAGAACTCCCTTAGTGGGATGTTCGTGATACTCCTTATCCATTTTAAGCATCAAATCAAGATCTTCAGGGCTTTCTTCAACAGGCTTGTAATAAAGAGTACTTCTGTTCAATCCAAGCAACTCACATTGTCTGCGAATACTCAGCTTTCCATCAGGGGATACTATTTCTTTGAGGACTTCAGTATCCCCAGTTTTTCTGAGGCCCTCTTGCAAAAATCCACCTCAACCTCCAATCTCCCTATCTTTTCATACAATGCCTGTTCTCTCTTTTCTGCCTCTTCATCCGGTGCTTTCGTAGAGAAGATCTCCGGACTACGGGAGAGAAATTCTCTCTTCCAGGTGGAAATCACCTGCGAGTGTATCCCAAAACGTTTTGACAACTCACTGAGGGTCTCCTGTTCCTTGATTGCTTCAATAGCTACTTGCGCCTTGAAAGCGGCACTGTATTTTTTCCTGCTTGTCTTCATACGAGTAAAATTAATCATTTTATTAAATTTACCCAGTGGTCTGAATTTGCGGGAGTATTATAATTATAAACTGTGATCTTCTTAAGACTACAGAATCGAAATTTTGCTATGACTGCCCGAAGTACCCGTGTAAAAGATTAAAAAATCTCAACAAAAGATACAGCACCAGATACACCACCAGCTTCTTTGACAATCTGACCATGATAAAAGAAGAAGGAATTGATCAGTTCCTTAAATTCGAAACCAAAAGGAGGACCTGCCCGCAGTGCGGTTCAACCTTGTGTATCCACAGACCGTTTTGCCTGGAATGCGGAAATATTCACTAATAACTTTTTATTTATAAACGGGAGATAAAATGAACCGAGATACAAAAATGATACTGGGACTGATTTATGGAATTTGGTCAATAATCACCCAGAACATTATTGGGAAAGGAGGGCCTGTTGAAATTGGAAATATTGAAATAAGCCCGAAAACGGAGAATCTAGTTGTATCCGGACCATATAAAAACACAAGAAATCCAATGTTATTTGGAACCCTTTTGATGTATCTTGCTTTTGCACTGTATATCAATTCGATAACCTCTTTGATATTAGTTTGTGGATTTTTTGCTTTTATGTTGACAGTAGTCGTAAAAATGGAGGAGAAGAGGTTATTAAAAGATTTTGGGAATCAATATATTGAATATAGAAAAAGATTATCTAAATTTATCCCATGGTTTCAAAAAAAAAGATTATGAAATATTCCAGATTAACCTCACTTGCAATTGTGATATTTTTCTTATTACAGAGTTGCAACCCCGGCCTGAACGGTACGGTAAAAGAAATAAAAATCCCCGCCCGAACCACCTCAGAATCCCTCTCCACATTAATCGACTCATATATAATAATTCCCCTTGACAGGAGACCGGAAGCTTATATCGCCAATGCCGCGAGAACCATTTATACAGATTCACTTATTCTGATAAAAAACGAATCAAATCAAAGTATCCTGATTTTCAATAATGAAGGAACACTCCAGAACACTATATCCAAACGCGGACGAGGTCCGCGTGAGTATGTTTACATATCAGACTTTACCTATAATCCCACAAATAAAGAAATTACGATCTACGATGGGGAGAAAGCCAAAAAGTATAACCAGAACGGCAAGTTTATCTCTGAAAACAATCTTGGTTTCCGTGTCGATAAAGCAGTGAGATTTGACGACGAACACACTATCCTTGAAAAGGTCATTCCATCCGGGGACTCATTAACAGACTATTATATTCGTGTTGTAAATGAAGCCTTTAACACTACTGCCGAAAGATGTCCTATAAAACCATTGTCAGGCCCGTATTTCGGGGTTGAAGGACAATTCTACCGGACAATGCTAAATGGCGACCATGCTTGCTTTTTTTCATACTTTGGAGATACGGTTTACCATATAAATAAAAACTCCATTGCTCCTGCCTTTGCATTTGATTACGGGAAGAAGATCATTACCATAAATAACGGGAGCGGATATGATGTGGACCCTAATAATTCATTAAGGTATCTCAGCTATTTTGAAATCGGCGATCTGAATCTTCTTTTCTTTAAATATCAAAATAAAGGATACTGCTTTGCATTCAACTCTTCAAATGATAATTCGCGGCTCTATAGTACAAATTTCACAATAAGGGATAGTTATAAGAGCCGTGGTTATATACGGACAGATGCCGGGAACATAAAACAATTCATAGAAGCAGCAGATCCTTTAAAGGAACACTGCCTTAACTTAGAGACATTGGATTCTGTGCTTAATGAAACAGATGCAGATTTTCAATGTTTAATTCAAATTAAATTTAAGGAGTTGTAATCTGCTTATCAATCAAAAACCTCCTGCTATGAGCATAAATGATAAAATTTCAGATACAGCAATCGCAGTAGCATCCTTACGGGCATTATCAAATTATGAAACCGACAGCAAATTCAACTGCAATGACAGTTATGCAGAAATATTCCTGCTCCGGGTGTTAGTCTCTGAATATTTATAGGAGCAGTGGCTGGTATTGTACTGAAAAATAGAAATAAGAACTGAAAAATATGTCTAGCCAAAAATAATTACAAAAATATTTTTTCTAACTCAGTTTCATTAGTGTCCACTAAAAATGTTGACGATTATTTAAATATTTAAAATTAAACAAATTTGGTTCGCTAAGACCATCCTGTTCTTTGACATTATTGAAATTAGATTTATCGAAAAGGTCTTTTAAACTTGTAGTGTCTGTAAGAGATATGCTGAGTATCTGAAGAACTTCGTAAGTAGTTCTCTCTATCTTCATATCATGCTGGACGATGGTGACCAGACAGTATGTGATGATAACTGAATAGATCTGAGTCCGGACAGCATTTTCTGTTTCACCCCAAAATTTCTTTATTTTCAGATGTTGTTTTAACCATTTGAAAAAAAGTTCAATCTGCCATCTATTTTTGTAAAGATTGGCTACTTGCAATGCTGTCAGATTTTTGGCATTTGTTAGAAAGATAAACTGTCTTTGCTCTGACAATAAAGTAAGATCCAATCGTATGGATGTTATAGAGCCGCTTGTAATCATTGTATCCTCTGTCAAAGACATAATAAGCACCTGGTTCATAAGGAATTTTATCTATCACATTCATATCGTGTACTGACGCGGTAGTGATATGAAAGAATGTCGGAATTTGAGTCTCCAAGTCATCTAGGGTGTGGACTTTTATTCCGCCCTTTGTCTTGCGGAACTTAAAATTGTCCGGGAAGGAAACCTATAATACTTCCCCAAAACGAGACCACTGCGACTAATTAGTATCTAATTTTACGCAAAAGGAAAAGTTATGGGAAAAAGAGAACGTTATTCAGCTTTATTCAAAGCCAGGGTTGCGATAGAGGCAATAAAATATAAAGAGACATTGCGGGAGCTGTCGGAGAGATTCAACGTAAGCATCATGACAATAAGCAAGTGGAAGGGTGAGTTTTTGGAGAAAAGCACCAAGGTCTTTGAGAATGGCTCATCGGTCACAGATGACAAAGAGAAGGAGATTGAGCATTTGCACACCAAGATCGGACAATTGACAATGGAACGCGATTTTTCGTAAGTGCCTGCAAGAAAGCCGGTCTAAAATAGATTTAAGACAACTTGTGGACAAAGGGCATAAAGGGTTAGGCATAAGAAAACAAGCAGATATGTTGGAGGTGTCAAGAAGTTCTCTATACTACACGCCTGTAGGAGAATCCGAGGAAAACCTTGAGATTATGAGGCTTATCGACTCATATCATATGGAACATCCCTCTACAGGGGTCTTAGGTATGCAGGACATGCTCAGATATGAGGGGTACATAGCCAACCATAAACGGATACGACGACTTCTCAGACTGATGGACATTCGTGCGATATACCCAAGGAAATGCCTGAGCCGATGTAATTACTCCGAGTACATCTATCCTTATCTCTTGAAAAAAGGAGATGATTTTCAGCCCAATGACGTGTGGTCCATTGACATTACGTATATTCCGATGAAAAAGGGATTTATGTACCTTAACGCTATCATAGACGTGGCGAGTCGGTTCATAGTGGGATGGGCTCTGTCCAATACCCTTGAAGCAAGGATATGTTCTGAAATTCTGGCTGAGGCAATTACCAAATACGGAAAGCCAAAAATCATCAATTACGATCAGGGATCACAGTTCACACTCGATGGGTGAATATGCTCAGAGATGAAGGGATTAACATAAGCATGGATGGTAAGGGAAGAGCAAAGGACAATATCTGGATCGAGCGTTTCTGGAAGACTATCAAACAGGAGCACATCTATCTTAATCCGGTGGATGATGGCCTGGAATTCTATTTTGGGATTAAAGATTATATCAGCTTTTATAACAGCAAGCGTGCCCACCCATCAGGGTATAGGCAGGATAAGACCTGTGGAAAAGTATGAAAATGCAGCTTAAAAATAATATTATTAAAAACAATTTTATAAACTTAAAACTCCTCAAGGTGGCTTAAATTAGGGGAATATTATAGTGTAAACAGGAATCAAAAGTGCAGTATTTTTGATTCCTGTTTAAATCATATTTCAACTATACCGATATTCCTATTTTTTCAATACTTTATTTCCAGAGTTTTCTATTAAACACAATAAAGCTGCATAAGATTTTTCTGCTAAAATCTTATCATTAATATAAATACGATTTTTTACATTCTTTGAATTAGTAATGCATATTACCCAATGTTTGTCTATATCAACATTAATTATGTCGTAATAATATGTAAGATATACAACCGTCCTGATCTCCTTTTTCCCAAATTGTCTGATTTGAGCGATATAATCTTTGTTTATTTCAACATCAACAGGCTTCCTCGTTTGGTTTATTAATGCATTATTAAGTATCCCAAGTGCAGAATCAATATCTGTTATTTTATTGGCACTAAATTCTTTTGGGACATGTTGGCTATATGAAAACATTGTGATCATTATAGCGAAAAATAACAATAAATTTTTCATGATCGAATTATTTTAAATACTAAAGTTATTTATAAATCTCATCATTACAATCATTATCTTAAATATCTACTCCATTTTCTAACTTACAAAACAGGTATTTGAGTTTGTTTGAAATATAATGATTACTTGAATCGTTTTACTACTTACTTATTAATTTCTGGTAATCGTTTAAGGATTCTATGCTTTATTATGTTATCACTTTCATCCCTTGAATATGATATACAATTTACTACACCAATAATAAACTCTTCTGGGACAAAGCCCCAATGGCGAGAATCATATGAGTCCCTTAAATTGTCTCCACATACAAAATAATAATTTTTTTTAAAGGGATATAGACTATTATCAAAACATATTTGCCTTCCCGTTTCGTATTCGATAATATTTTTGTATAATATTTTCGCCCTACTGTCAAGCTTGATTTGCAAGCCTTTTCCTGGTACTTGTATTGGCCCAAAATTTTTAATAGTCCACTCAAAATTATTATCATCAACTATATTATAATTCATTCGATAATTATCTAAAAGGGAGTCTGGAATATTATGAATAACTGACTGCTCAAAAATATTTCCAAGTTGACTTTTATAATTATTATTTATAAAATATCCTTCTCTGATTTCAATAATATCCTTCGGCAATCCAATACACCTTTTAACATAAACATAATTAATTTTAAATTCAATTTTCCCGGTCTTTTTATTAACAGGAAAATTAAAAACTAAAACATCATTACGTCTAATATTTCTTATTCCTTTAACTCTATGGGATTTTAGAATAGAATTATCACTAAAATCAAACGAATCATATATTCTCGCTCCAAAAATAAATTTATTTACTAAAATACGATCACCCTTTATCAGAGTAGGATACATCGAATATCCAGGAACGACAAACTGGTCTATAAAAAAAATTCTACACAAAACCATAACACAATTATTAAACAAATAGATATAATAATTCTCAATAGTTGTTTAAATAAGTTTTTCCTCAATTTTTTGCTATAATGACACTAAGTACAACGAAAAATTATCATCATTTTTATCCTCTAATACAGCAAATATATTTTCTTTAAAATATTTTATTGCAGATATTTTTGAGTCCTTATTTTTAGATTTAAATAACACTACGGATCCCGATTTATTTTTTTTATTATAAATTGATAAATATTTCTGGGTGTTAAATAAAAAAGTAAACATTAAATTATTATCAGTTTCCTTGAGATCATTAATTACACTTGCATATTTTGTTATATCTCTATTAATCATATCAATTCTATCGTAGTCGTCTCTATATTTAAAATAGTCAGGAAGATTCTTATTTAGAAAATTAATTATATATTTGATTTTAAGGCTATAATTATTATCAATTGAATAAATATAATTTTCAAGAGGACGCCAATAAATAATTTCGTCTTTAAATTTCTCAAAAGCATATCCTAAGTTTATCCCAGATGTTAATGAAAGATCTCCAATTCTCTTAATATAATTAAATGCCTTATCGTATAATGCTAATTCAGGACAACCATTTTTATTATTATACACAACTTTACCAACATACTCTCCACTATTTACTGGAATTAAATATTGGAAATGATTTTTTCTATACCCAGATAAATTGATGGATCTTATAAAATCGTTACTAACAGAATATAGAAGTATTTTATCACTATTCATGTCATAAATATACAAGGTATCGCCCTCTATCCAGCTTTCCCATAGATCAACATATTCATTAGAGGCTCTACCTTTTCTCGATATGTTATATAAAAATTCCCCTGATTTATCAAATTTGATAAGCTTTTTCAAAGAAAAGAAAATATATGCTGAGTCTAAAATATAAAGATTTTTAATAAGTCCCATCAAGCAATCTTTATTTGATTGCTCAATATTAATAACTGATATTATTTGTGATTTATCTTCAAGTGATACAATATTGGCTTTATCGATGTCTATTATAATTGGAATAGAAGATTCAAACTTATTGGATTTACATGAAAACAACACACTTATTATCATTAAAAAAAATAATTCCTTTCCCATATAATAGTGATTTATATCGTTTCCCTTTTAACGAATTAGTTAATAAATATATTAGGTTTAAGCTATATCAACAAAAATTAATTTGTATAAGCAGAGAGCATACCTCTAATACAAACTATAGATTTGAATGCCATTTTAAATATATCGAAAGCCCTTCTTTTCCGATTCTTGCATCATTATAATGCATAATTTGTAAGCCAATGATTAAAATATCTTACTTAGAACCTAAATTTTATCTTCTGTTTCCTTGTTTTTATATATCTTATTGTAAATCCCGAAAGAATTATACATATCGGGATATAACTTCCACATCATTTATTATTGAAAATAAATAAAAATAACATTCTTATGATAAGTACACAATTATAAGACGCATTACAAGAATCAAAAGTATGCTAACATTTGTTAATAAGGAACACAGACACACCTTAAAGAACAGCAGGCATAGTGAGTGGCTCCATTATAACATGTGACTGAGCACCCAGCTGATATTCCATACCCAGCAATGTCAGCTCCTGCCTCGACAGAACATTGAACTGAACCCGGCCCTCCAGCATAGCAATATGGTTTCGGAGAACCAGGAAAACAAAACCCCTCAATACACGTCCATCCTGTCGGGCAATCATTATCGCATAAACATGGCATGTCATCTGCTAATGCTTCAACATTAGCTTTAAGCAATTTTTCTTTTGTGGAAGAAAAATCTTTAGCAATCAATGTAGAACCAAAACTTATTGTACCAAATAGCACAACGATTAATAAAAATTTAATTGTTTTCATAACTTCTCGATTTAGTTTGTAGATATTTCTTTCCTGTACAATTTTTCTATTTTTTTATTATTTATTGGATTTCCCACAACTATTATTGAATCGTTTCTTGTAAGAAAGGTTCTGAATATCCCTTTTTGGGGTATTTGTTTATTAACTTTTTTAAATTTATTTTCAAAATCAAGAAAATATGGAAAATCAAGGCCATAAAGATCCATATATTTTTTAACGTTTAATACATCCTGTGTATTAAATATAATGATAATCGGAGATAATTTAGAATTAAGATCCTTAAATAAATCCTTCCATTTTCTCAATCTAACAATTTGACAACTGGAGCAATCCATTGAATCAACAAATGAATATATTTTATATTTACTTGATAGATAGTCTTTCATCATAATACTATCTGTTAAGTTTACAGGAATTAATCCAACTTCTTCAATAGATATTTTTGAGTATAGAAAAAGGATTAATTCTTTTTCTATATATTCCTTCATCTCCTTCTTTTTAGAATTACACGATAAAAAGAGAGGAATAAGCATAATACAAAAAAATGGCAACAAATATTTTCGAATTTGATCCATCATTCAAATATTATGTTCCAAACATAAGTAAATAATAATTAAATAACAAATATATTATCCACTTTTATATCCGTGTTGCGTTTTTTTCTCTTTTGTAGATAGTCTTATTAAAAATATTTGTGAAAATTTCTGCTTTCTGAAGTAAAAAATGTCAATTTTTGAAAGTACAAATAATTAAGAGGCAGTCGAAAAAATTCCGATCACCTGCTGTGATACATTTTGAGAAGATACTGCCCCTATGGTTTTTTATCAGGTACTATTTCACTCGGCGCCAATGTAACCTGTTTCTTGTTGATCTTGAAAGCAATTCCTCTCTCTTTGAAAAGAAGGTTGAACAATTTATCTATCGGCTCATTATCTGCCGCAAATTTTGTAAAGCGCAGATTATAAGCGTTACACAAATTTTTCAAAAAACTATAGTTTTTGAAAAATTGTCTATCCGCCTAAACAACAATATGTTATAAAATTTGCTGACATGTGGCACTTTCCGGATGAAGCACTTAACCATTTATGTGGAGAACTTTTGAATGAATTGCAAACAAAATTCCATTATCCTGCATTAATAAATCATAACTTAGCAAAAATATTTATATGAAAGAGTCTGAAATTCAAATTTACAGGTTAGATAACGGGGCGACAGAGATTGAGGTAAAACTTGAACAGGACTCTGTATGGCTATCTCAAAAGCAAATAGCAGTGTTGTTTGATAAAGATTCAGATACAATAAGTCTACATTTAAAGAAAATTTATAACACAGGAGAACTTGAAGAGCTTTCAACTACCGAGGAATACACGGTAGTTCAAAAAGAGGGCAATAGAAATATAAAGAGAAAGATTAAACATTATAATCTTGATGCCATAATATCAGTAGGTTACAGAGTAAATTCTAAAAGAGGCACTCAATTCAGAATCTGGGCAAACAAGATTCTAAAAGAATATCTGATTAAGGGCTATTCTATTAACGAAAAAGCTCTTAGGCAACAAAACGAGCAGTTGGCAGAACTACAAAAAACTATCAGGATCTTAAGTTCGGCCATACAGAGCAAGGAGCTGACATCAGACGAGAGCAAAGGATTACTAAGTATAATATCTGACTATTCTTATGCTTTGACCATATTGGATCAGTATGATTATCAGACTTTAGCAATTACTGATACTTATGGCAAAGATATTTACAGGATTACATATACCGAGGCAATTGGTCAGATAAATCTGGTTAAAAAAGCATATGGCAACAGCGAATTTTTCGGAAAAGAGAAAGACAAATCGTTTAAAAGCTCAATTTCTACAATCTATCAAACATATGATGGAAAAGATCTGTATCCGAGTATTGAAGAAAAAGCCGCTCATCTCCTATATTTTATTACCAAGAATCACTCCTTTATTGACGGAAATAAAAGAATAGCAGCCTTTATGTTTCTTTACTTCCTCTCTAGAAATGGAATACTGTACGACAGAAATGGCAATAAAAGAATAGCCGACAATACTTTAGTTGCTTTAACCCTGATGATAGCTGTTAGCAAACAGGAAGAGATGGATATTATGATAAAAGTCATTGTGAATTTGATAAACAGTAAAAATTAGCAGATGATATCAAACCTCTAAAACTGAAAACAAAACATCATGAATACAGCAATTTTGACAACATGTAACAATGCCGTTGAAGCAAACCTCATAAAAGGAATGCTGGAAAATAACGGAATCGAATGCTTCCTGACGAATGAAAATTTTTCCGGTTTAATGCCTAATTATAACGGTATAATGGGGTCAGGTGTGCAGGTAATAATTGATGAAAACGATATGGATCGCGCTAAAGAGCTGATCTCATCACAGACAAAACCGGACGAGATTATCTGTCCCGAATGCGGATCCCCCAATACTGAGTCCAGTTTAGGCTCAAACAAGATTAAAAAGTTATTAACGATAATTTTATCCGTGTTTACCGGGTCACCTTTCGGAAACATAAAAAACACCTATTACTGCAACGATTGCAATACCGAATTTAAAAGATAATTAACATCATGAAAGATATCTGAATATACGGATGCGTTTTATCAGAAAAGACAAGATCCGGTTTTTAAAAGTTGTGAAATCTGAATTGACTAATCTTGGATATGAGGTGGATTACAGGAGGTTTGACAGATTATGTGATGCTATAATGAATCTGTTGGTTACTGAAGCAAAAAGGTAATAAAATAACCCCTTGAATTTTTTAATTCATAAACTGTATATAAACAATATGTTATCTTCTCATTGCTGAATTACAAAAAAACGCCGCAAATATGGATAATTGTACCATAATTTGTATTTTTGGGACAAATTAAAAGAATATGGGACAAAATACACCACATTATAAGCTGGGAAAACTTCCACCTCAAAAAGAAAAAGTGGAAACCATTGAAATTCTTAGACAGACGAACAAGTCTACTGCTGCATTAGCCGAATTGAAAGGAATTGCAAAGACAATTCCCAATCAGGCAATGCTGATTAATGCGATAGTTTTACAGGAAGCAAAAGACAGTTCCGAAATTGAAAATATTGTTACGACCCAGGATGAGCTTTATAAAGCATTGACTGTTAATAAAACTCATATTTCACCAGGAACCAAAGAGGTTATAAATTATCGTAAAGCTATATTTTTTGGCTATAAAATTGCTAAAAGTCAAGGATTTTTGAGGGTTAACGACATTGTTGGCATCCAACAAGAGTTGGTCGGCAATACAGCAGGAATCAGAACTATACCCGGAACTGTATTAAAAAATGATACAACCGGAGAAATAGTATATACCCCTCCACAGGACAAGGTTGAAATACTTGACTTGCTGACAAACTTCATTAATCACTTTAACCAACGGGATGATTTGTCGCCATTGATAAACCTGGCAATATTGCATTACCAGTTTGAGAGCATTCATCCTTTTTATGACGGAAACGGAAGAACCGGCCGGATTCTGAATATCTTGTACCTGATACTTAACGAATTAATTGACGTCCCCATTTTATATTTAAGTTCTTATATAATTGCCAATAAACCAGAGTACTATCGTTTGTTAAATCAGATTAATTCTACCGGGATATGGGAGGAGTGGATTATCTTCATGCTTAAAGCAATCGAAAGTACATCTAAAAATACAATTGTAAAGATTACAAATATTAAATCCCAGCTTGATTCTACAATACTAAAAGTTCAGGAAAAAGCCCCAAAAGTGTATAGAAAAGAACTCGTTGAATTACTTTTTGAGCAACCGTATTCAAAAATTGAATTCGTTGTAAACAAATTAAGAGTGGAAAGGAAGGCTGCTTCTCGTTATTTAAAAGAACTTGAAGATATTGGAATTCTTGAATCACAAAAAGTTGGGAGAGAGACTTTGTATATAAACAAAGAATTGATTGAAATACTGAAACTATGATTTTTTAAAAAGCTATATTTTAGATCATTATATTCAAGTTTTTCAGTTTAGCTCTGATCAAAATACAATTTATGGACTTTGTGGTGATAATAAAATTTATAAATATTTGATATCTGATTAAACATTAAAGGAGGGCGACTAAAAAGAGATTTTTAATTTGGCACTATCCACTAAACTGTGTAAATGATAATGCCATCTTGGGTGCACACACCCTGAAAGGGTGAGGTGGTAACGAAGTTGTAGAGAATGGTGGAGAAAACATTGGCTCCAGAAGAGGGAGGGGTGTTAGCGTTAGTGGGCAATAAAAAAAGTTGCCTTTTTCAAGACAACCTTTTTGTGGAGAATGTCGGAGTCGAACCGACGACCCCTTGCTTGCAAAGCAAGTGCTCTAGCCAACTGAGCTAATCCCCCATTATGTCAATTTTAGTAGTCCCGAGCGGAGTTGAACCGCTGACCCCTACATTATCAGTGTAGTGCTC
>CAYZPF010000020.1:0-25125 GCA_964479995.1 uncultured Muribaculaceae bacterium
AGGCCTACTATTATGCTGTAATGTAAATAATTATACCGTTTTTAAGGGCTGACTACTTAGGTAAACCTGCAAACTTTAATGACCGGATTGTTCAAAGAAGATTGCGTTTGTTACGACAAATACCTGGATTTACAGGAGAAAATCTAACTTTGTTAGACATTGGTTGTGGCAATGGTGCTTCTTTATTTGGATTGCAAAAAGATTTTCAATTCTGTTTAGGTATTGATATTACAGATAAGCATTTGAGTGCCTTTAACGATTTCAAAAGACAAAACAATATTAATAATTGCGAGTGTCAATTATTGGATATAGAGAAGGATGTTCTCCAAAATCAATTTGACAGAATAATTAGCTTTGAAGTAATTGAACATTTACGGAGTGAAAATAGCGTAAAATTTTATTACGATAATTTAAAAGAAGGAGGATTGGCAATATTCTCTGTACCCAATAAATGGTGGATATTTGAAACACATGGGGCAAAATTACCTTTTTTGCCATGGAACCGAGTGCCATTTTTCTCATGGCTGCCGAAAAGGATACATAAAAAATTTGCAAATGCAAGAATATATACAAAGAAAAGAATAGTTAAATTACTTGAAGAACACAGATTTACTGTTCTTTCTGCTGAGTATATAATGGCTCCGATGGATGTTCTGCCCGCAGGTAAGTTTAAAGAACTCGTTATCAGATTCTTTTTCAAAGGAGATACAACGAAAGTTCCTTTTAAATCTACTTCCATATTTATTTTGGTAAAAAAACAGGTTTGAGAAGCGAAAGAGGAACGAAAAGAAAATAAATTAGAAATAAAGATAACTATGATAACTATTTACAAGTTTAGAAAAGTTTCTTCTATTAATAAAATCTTATTAGCAGGATTTTTATTCGGCAAAATACTTCGTATTATTACGAATTATAAAAATAATAGTATCTTTACAACCCGTACATATTAAAATAATGTCGAAAGAACGATTAACAAGAGAGCAAGAACAATTGGCGCGCTTTGCCAAAGCCTTAGGGCATCCTATTCGTGTGGCAATATTACAAATGCTGTCAAAACAATCCTGTTGCTATCACGGCGATATGTCTGAAATCCTACCTGTCGCAAAAAGTACGCTTTCGCAACATCTGAAAGAATTAAAAGACGCAGAATTGATACAAGGAACAATTATACCACCAAGTATAAAATATTGTATTAACAAAGAAAATTGGCTATTAGCAAAAATAATGTTCAAAGAGCTGTTTATTGAACTTTCAAAAAATGAATAAGTAAAATTTTTTAATCTAATTGTTCGTAAAACTACGAAATACGAATAGTAACAAGTAAAATAAAAAAGATAATCAAATGAAAAAAGCAGCATTATTTCTTATGCTTATCGCAACCCTCGCAGGGTGCAAGCAAAACAACAAAAAAGCAGAAAACAGCTCTGCACAAACAACCGTTGATACCACTCTTGTAAATGTCTATTACTTCCACGGAAAACAACGCTGTAAAACCTGTATTGCTGTTGGCGATGTAGCAAAACAAACAATCGAAACGAACTTTGCCTATAACGATAACGTCCGATTTACCGAAATCAACACAAGTGAAAAAGAATTTGAGGCATTAGTTGAAAAATACGAAATAACTTGGAACGCCCTCATTATCGCCAAAGGCGAAAATTTTATCGAAATAACCGACCAAGCCTTTGCCACAGCCTTAAAGAACCCGCAATCATTAGAAAATCTCATCAAAGAAGAGGTAAATAAACTAAAGCCTGGAACAATATGGAGTGGTTACAGCAATTAGCAGACAGTTCAAACATACCATTACTCACGGCATTTATTTTAGGTCTAATGACAGCCATTAGCCCCTGTCCGTTGGCAATGAACATTACCGCAACCGCCTACCTCAGCAAAGACATTGCCGACAAACGGCATGTCATGCTCAACGGCGCATTTTATACGCTTGGCCGTATGTCCAGTTACACCGCTTTGGCAACAATCATTTTTTTTGGAGCGAGCAAATTTCATGTGGCAAAATGGTTTCAGCAAATTAATGGTATATGGATAGGTATCGCTCTCGTTATATTTGGTACCCTAATATTAGACATTCTCAAATTCGATATTCCATTTATCAGCAAATGGACTTCCCGCATAGGTGAAAGAAAAATGAAACGCAACTACTTAAACGCTTTTTTAATGGGACTTGCATTTGCCTTGGCATTCTGTCCATACAGTGCAGTTCTCTACTTTGGCGGACTTATACCAATAACCATTACAAATCCTGCGGGCTTATTATTGCCGCCTGTTTATGCCATTGCAACAGGCCTGCCTGTCATTGTCATTGCTTGGCTGTTGGCTTACAGCGTTTCCAACATTGGAAACTTCTACAACAAAATAAATGTCTTTCAAATATGGTTCAAACGCATTGTTGCCACTATTTTTATCATAGTAGGAACGTATTATATAATCATAAACATTTAAAAATTAAAGAAATGGAAATAATAGTATTAGGCACAAGCTGCATAAAATGCAAAAATACCTACACCCTCATTGAAAAAATAATTACCGAAACAGGCATTGACGCAACCCTCAGGAAAGAAGAAGATATTATGCAAATAATGGCTTACGGTGTTATGACGACCCCCGCCATAGTAATAGACGGAACAGTAAAAATAAAAGGATATGTGCCCTCAGAGGCAGAAATAAAAAAAGCATTAGGATTATAATTATGGAAAACAGTAAAGAATTAAAAATCTTATTTTGGATTATTATCATATTCGCAGGAGTATTCTTTATGCCTGTCGGGAACCAAACCTTTATGACCGCTATTGCCGCAACGTTCGACCTTGCGAAATGGTACGCACAGGAACATGTTATTATGTGCCTTTTACCCGCTTTCTTCATTGCAGGAGTAATAGCAATCTTTGTCAGTCAGGGAGCAGTACTGAAATACTTTGGAGCAAACGCAAAAAAATGGCTATCCTATACCGTTGCTGCCGTATCAGGAGCCGTATTAGCCGTTTGTTCTTGCACCATACTTCCGCTCTTTTCAAGTATCTACAAGCGCGGAGCAGGATTAGGTCCTGCAATAGCCTTTCTCTATTCAGGCCCCGCTATCAGTATTCTATCAATTATCCTCACATGGCGCATATTAGGCTTTGAAATGGGAATGGCAAGAATGATTGGTGCAATCAGCTTCTCAATAATAATCGGATTGATAATGTCATTTATCTACCGAAAAGAAGAAAAAACAAAAAAAGAAGAACAAATGAATTTCCCGTCTATGCCTGAAAAACGCCCTATGTGGCAAACTTCATTTCATTTCTTTACATTAGTCTTAATCCTTGTATTTGTCAATTGGGGAGCTCCCGACGCCAATGATACAAGCAGCCTGTGGCACTACATATATACCTACAAATGGTATATTACAGGCATTTTCTCAATCGCGCTCTGCTACTCGCTTATTAAAATTCTCAAAATAAAGTGGTGGTGGATAATCAGCGGGACGGTTGCAACGCTTGTTTCAGCAATACTCGCAAAAACATTTATTCATAATCCAACATTCGTGCCGCTTGTGCCTATGATAACAGGTATTGCCGCGCTTTCCCTAATGACTTTGCTCGACAAGCAAGACGAAGACAACCGGGCATGGATAATATCCGCTTGGGGATTTGCAAAACAAATACTACCATTATTAGCAATAGGAATTATTACTGCAGGTTTCTTGCTTGGTTCCACACACAATACAACCGTCATAGCAGGCATTATTCCAAACGAATGGATAGAGTGGGCAGTCGGTGGAAACTCATTGCTATCCAACTTCTTTGCCTCATTCACAGGAGCATTTATGTACTTTGCAACCCTTACCGAAATCCCAATTATTCAAGGTTTATTAGCTTCGGGAATGGGCAAAGGACCTGCACTAGCTTTGCTCCTTGCAGGTCCCTCATTATCTTTGCCTAGCATACTCGTAATTCGCGGAGTTATGGGAACACAAAAAACAATAATATATGTCGTTTTAGTGATTATAATGGCAACTATATCAGGACTTTTTTACGGAGCATTTTAAGTTTGACACTAATTAGGTGTTTGATACAAAATCTAAAGTTTCCCATGTAGGCCGCTGACAAACTGCCGCTCTGCCATAGTTTTTTAAAATAAAATTAAAGAATCCAAACAGGTATCGGATAGATACGCTTACAGTGTGATTGGGAATTGTTTGTAAAATTTAAGCAAGGTTATTGTCTCCTTTCGTAGTTTAGTGCGTACAAAATGTTTCATGTCGGGCTCCATCAATTCACCAAGTCCATCTAATATTTTTCTATCACTCAATTCCTCTAATTTATTGATACATTTCTGCAAATAATCTGCAAAAGGAATCCCTATTCGTTTCTCGATAATTGTTTTGTTGACTGCTGTTCTGTTTTTCATAAAAAACCAAGAATCAAATATATCTCTATTTGTTATTGTTGTGCGGTCAAGCATTGTGCATAATTTATGGGCAAACATATCAGCATCAACCATTACCTGAATATTTATCCCCAACAAGTTTTTTATCTCATACTTATCACCAAAGCTGCGATTAGATATTTCAATTTTTAACTTTCGTTCCCCTACTCCGTAATCAAGCACAAGTATAAGGCTGTAAAACTTCTTAGCTTCGTCGTGAATTGTTCCGTAATTTGATAAAATATTGCGTATTTTTTGAAATACTATCTCCTCTTTCTCCGATATTAATAGATTGAAATCCAAATCAACCGAGAAGCGAGGTAAGTTGTAGAAAAACATTAACGCTGTACCTCCTTTGAATCCAAGAGTTTTTCCCAATTCTTTATCCTCATAAATATCTTTAAGGATTTGAAAAAGATAAAATTTATGCTTATTGATATCTATCATTTTTGAATATTTCTTTAACCCGTTTCTCCAAAGCTATAGAGTTGTAAACAGGAATAATTTGTTGAATTAACTCTTGATTAAGTGGATTTATGTTGTCAAAATAGAACTCTTTATCAAGATAGAGCATATCAAGGAATGCTCGTTCCGGAATTGCAATATTGATATTCTCTCCAGTTTGAACAATACCCTTCATATCCATAATAATATCCTCTTTTATACGACGGTAATGATATTTCTTATCCTCTATTATTAATTTACGAGAAAGGTAGCTGACACTTGTATAGCGTGAATCGTATTGGAAAATCACACCCGCTTTTTGCAACACATACTCCAGGGAGAGATAAGAGGGACGATACAGCTTATTGGCCAATTCTAATGGGTTATAGCCGGGCTTGGCATAAATGCCTTTACGCAGGCTTATAACTCTACCTGTTCTCCTATAATAGCTCATTCTTTCACTCAGATACTCACTTTTCTCCTTTGGGAAAAAGAGCGCTATATCGGATAAACGAAATACGGTCTCTTTATGTTTGTAAATCTCTAATATAAAATTACTATTCTCCATACATGAACTATAACTCAGAATAATTATGGGTTACAGTTCACAAATATAAATAAAAAATTTAACTAAACCGGATACGCCTTGTTAAACACTTTGTTTGATATATTTTAAAAATATCTCACTATATTTGAGAGTATGGGAAAATTATCTTCATTATTTTCTAAAAATAATAAGGCTTGGATCAATAAAAGGGCTATGCACATTGCCTTATAGTTCTCTTACACTACTTTATATCTCCTCCATTACCTCATTAATCTCTTTTATAATCCCGATGGATAACATAGATACCTTAAACTTAATGATGCACTCTAATTTAAGCCAAGGATCTGTTTCTCTACTGTTTGGGATAATCTTACTCTTTGCGCTCTCCTTTCTATTGATAAAAAGGGGCAGAAAAAAGTTGATGGCCTTCTCCGCTTTTGTAAGAAATAAAGGTTATAGAGAGAAGTACACGAGATTAAAGGGAGAGGCCCTTGCTTTAGCTCTATTTGTTGCTTTTATTCTCTTCATTGGAAGTATGTGATTTCCCCTTTCTTGTTTCTAAGCTATAGCATTATCCTTAAGGATGTGACTAAGGTTTTAGTGTGTTTTGGAGTTGTTAATGGTCAATCTCTTGGCGTAGGAGATGAAAAAGCCGGTTAGTAGTAGGTTCAGGCACATTGCCAATACAGAGACAATCAAGAGTACTCCTCCTAATTGATAGCCAATAGCTATGAATAGTACGCCGGCGCCTACTTCTCCGCGGGTAAACATACCAATGGATACTGCAAGCCTCTCTCCAATCTTACGATCTTTATAAAAGAATAAAGGGAAAAGTTTTCCAATATTGGAGACCAATGTAATCAACACAACATGTAAGGCAATTGCTCCCCACGAGGGCATAGGAATACCTGAGATCACAGAAGAGATGTCACCTGCTATAGTGTCAAAATCTAATCCGATAAAAAGGGGCATGCTCATCCCTACCAATAACATAAAAAGGTACGATATGGAATTACTAACCTTTTTGAATTTTAAGTCGGGGATTGCATTATGGTCCGCCCGTATCACCATACCAAGTACAAATGCAGGGAGAAGTATCTCTATATGAATTCTACCACCACTGCCAAAAAGATATACAGATATCTGGTCGAGAGATTCTATCATAGCATATAAAATAATGGAGTAGCTCAATATCGCTCTCCATCCCTGAGGGATATTATAGCTATTCATCTTCTTCCAGCCTATCCATATTAGCAGAATGGCTACAATCAGAATTACAAATAGTTGCCAACGCATACCAATCATTATGATCTGTAGCGGAATCATCAGCAAGATAGTATCTAAATCGTCAAATATTGCTAATACTTGCACTTTCTTATAAACCCATGTCTGCTTCAATCCGGCAGCAATCAGCATGGTAAACAGGATACCTGCCGAGGTTGGTGCTGCAAAACGGCTTAATAAAAATGTCTCTTTCCAGGCATCCCCATTGTTCCAAATTTGCATCTGAGGGGGTGCAACAAAGTATAGATAGTATAGAGCTACAAAAACCCAAGGGAGTGCGGCGCTTCCCATTGCCACCAGATAGTCTTTTGTGTATGATCTCCACTCTTTTTTATTTATCTCAAATTCAAAACCCACATTGATCATAATAAAGGCCAATGAGATGTATAGCATTGCATCTAAAAGGGTTTTGAACGAGTAGAAACTCTCTCCTAAAAGATGAGGAGTTAGCTGCGACAATATAAGACCTATAATGAGTAGAAAAGAGAATGCGTAAACTTTTTTCATCTAATAGAATTATTAAAATCTAAAATCTGTAATAAAGATGTATAAAAAATTGTAATGTTAATTACTCTTTTAATGTTTTTTTGATTAAACCTTTTTTATATAGCATTTAATTGTATTTAAATTATACCTTTGCACGGTCGCTCGCAAAGGGAATGGAACCTCCCTACATAAACCGCTAAATGGATAGCTGATTGTTCCTACTTAATTTAATCTTAGAAAGATTATGATAAGTAGGTATTTTTATTTTATAGACATTTTGATCTACTGCGGTTTTCATAGTAAATATAGCTTTCAAACCATCAAATCATCTTTATGCTTACAAGTTTAGCTTACATATTTATTTTGGGAATGTCGCTTGGATGGATATTCAATAAATTACGACTACCCGCTTTGCTAGGGATGCTCATAACAGGTATCATTCTCGGCCCTCATTTACTTAGTCTGCTATCTCCCTCTTTACTTAACATATCGATAGAGCTACGGCAGGTTGCTCTTGTAATAATTTTAATGCGTGCCGGCCTTGCTTTAAACCTGAAAGATCTTAAAAAAGTAGGTCGTCCGGCTATCCTGATGTGTTTTGTACCAGCTTGTTTTGAGATAGTAGGAATGATTCTTATTGCTCCGAAATTACTTGAGGTGTCCATACTTGAAGCCGCTATTATGGGTTCGGTAGTAGCTGCAGTCTCTCCTGCTATAATTGTACCGAAAATGCTCTACCTTATGGAAAATAAAGTCGGCACAAAAAAAAGCATTCCCCAAATGATTATGGCAGGAGGATCGGTGGATGATGTTTTTGTCATAGTGTTTTTCACTGTATTTACAACTCTGATGACAGGTGGCAAAGTATCTGCTGGAAGTTTCGTACAGATACCTGTTTCAATTTTTACCGGGCTGATACTTGGTGTCGTTGCGGGCTGGGCATTATCAATATTCTTCAAAAAACTCCATATGCGAGACACAATAAAGGTAGTAATTATGATGAGTGTAGCATTCCTGTTCCTTGCCATTGAAAACTGGTTAAAGGGGACGGTTGCTGTATCAGGATTATTGGCAGTTATGGCGATGGGTGCAGCAATACTGAAAACCTATCCGTTACTTGCAAACCGTATATCGTTAAAATTTTCAAAATTATGGATAGTAGCTGAGGTACTTCTGTTCGTGCTGGTAGGAGCAACTGTCGATATAAAATTTGCAACAGCAGCAGGAATAGTAGCAATAATAGTTATTTCCTTTGCGCTGATATTTCGGATGGCGGGCGTATTTGTATGTATGATAAAAACTAAACTTAATATGAAAGAGCGCCTATTTTGCATGATTGCATACCTACCTAAAGCCACTGTACAGGCGGCTATTGGCTCATTGCCACTAGCGATGGGACTGGATTGCGGAAATATTGTACTCACCGTGGCTGTTCTCGCAATATTGATAACCGCTCCCCTTGGGGCATTAGGTATAGATATGACCTATAAAGCGTTGCTGCTCTCAAAAGGTGAAGGGAAAAAAGAAAAAGCACACATACCATCTGACTATATCAGCGAGTTTGGAGAAGAAAACATCAACGAATAAAAATATCATAAACGGCAGATTATATCTAATTGCATATAATTTCATATACTTGCAAATAATAGTTGTAAAAGCATATAATTATGTATCAAAATTTAGCTGAATTTGTTAGAACGAAGCGAAAAGAGGCCAATCTAACTCAACAACAGTTTGCAGAAAAAGCGGGTGTAGCTTTAACAGTTATACGTAAAATAGAGCAAGAAAAGGAGAATCTTTCTCTAACAAAAGTTAATCGAGTGTTGTTAATGTTTGGGCATCAGTTAGCTCCACTACCCAATAAAATGATTCAGCTAAAGTTTCCCACATGAGCTACCGGTAAGTTGCCGCTCTGCTGAAGTTTCTCATGTAAGTCGCCGGCAAACTGCACTCTGCCAGAGTTAGGGTTGATTCAGATTCACCCATAGAATATCTTTTCTTCAAAAATATCTATTGTTAATAGGTTTTTATACTTTATTGTTTGTATAACTCTTTGACTATTTGTATCATAGCCTCCATTTCATTGAGCAATTCTACATCTGTTGTAAAACCAACAGATACAAACCTCTGCCTGCCTTTGGCGTCAACAATAATTTTTGTAGGGATACCATTTACTTGATATAAAGACAATGCTTTAAAAACGTTAGGATCTTGCTTAGAAGGCTCATCCATGATAACCTTAAAAGGATAATTGTTTTGAGTGATGTAGCTATTTACTCTGTCCAACGCACCATCACGTTTTTCTTGGGTTGCAATAAATAAGAATACGACATCTGAATGTTGCTCAACAGCATTTTTCATTGCAGGGAAAGATGCTTTGCAAGGAGCACACCAAGTAGCCCAGAAATCAAGAACTACGATTTTTCCCTTGTAACCAGATAGGGAAACTTTGTTTCCACTCAAATCCAAGAGAGTAAAATCAGGTGCTTCAATATCTATCATTTTCTCTACTAACTCTTTTTTAAGGGAGGGAATAATGTTTGTTTGCAAGTCAGAAAAGAATTTGTCAAAATTTGCCTCCTCTGCTATTTTTTTAACATAAATCTCCTTTAATAGCTTATTCATACTTTCTGTGCTCTTCCCTGTTTCTGCCATTTTCAAAAGTAGAGAATATGCTTTATCAACTTGATTATCTAATACAAGTAGTTTTATGTATCGTTCTATTGAGGCAGGGTGTCCATTTTCAGGGGAATCATCAAACGCCTTTTCCTGATATTCCAATGCCTCTTTGTTCTTGCCAATTGCAAATAATGCGGCGGAATAGGTGTCACAATATGGATAAAAGGCGAAATTCATAAATCTATTCCAGTCTGCATCTGAAATAGTCTCAGGTTTTGCATTTGGATCGTCCTTGTAAGAAAAATATAATTCTAAAGTTCTTTTTGATAATACTTCGGCTTTGTCAATATATTTGCTGTTCCTCAATAAATTGGAGGCTGCCATATTCAAATAAGAGGTTTGGTTAAATTTGTTTTGCATTGAAGAAATCATATTGTCAAATTTCTTGAATTTTCCCGCTTCCAAATAGGTCATAGCAACATTACCCTTCAATATATCTATTGTTTCGGCATCTTTATCTTGCTTAAGATCAAAGGCCTTAATTATTTTTTTCATTAATTTTAAACTCTTGACAGGATCTCTCTCTTCCATCAGTATTTTCATCTGCTCCTTTAATTCTTCAGAAGGTTGAGAATAGGCTGTAAAATTTAAGCTAACCAATAAAGCCAAAATTGCTATTTTTACAATATTCATGTTATTTTGCTTATAAGTTTATTCTATTAAGGATTATCTGTCATTCCAGGATTTTCAGATAAAATTTTGGGAGGTATTCTAAGTACCAATCTTTCAACAGGCAATATAATTTCCTCAACATCTCCTGACTCATTGAAAATTTGGTGATTAAAAGTTAGCGAACTGAAAAGAGGATCAACAGAAAGTCTTCTCATATCAAACCAACGCACACCTTGACAGGCATATTCCCTAATTCTCTCATCTAGAACATACTTAATTAGTAAGAATTGTTCTCCTTTTATCTCATCTGGTATTGATGCTAATTCTGCCGGCATTCTGTTTTTCATGAGAAGTTCTACATCATTAGCTGCCCCAGATAGATCATTTAATCTTGCACGACATTCCGCTCTTAATAAAAGTAAGTCTGGTAGAACAACCCCGTAACTGGTAGTTAAAGGACCAACTCTCCGCATTGTATTCAGCGGATACTCAGGTCCTACCGGAAAAGGCATCCTTGAATAAAACATAAGTCTTAAATCAGACGGATTATATAGATTTATTGTGGAAGGAGAAATTACAAGGGTTGAAGAGAGCACCCAAAAATTTGAAAATTGTCGAGCATATATGGTTTCGGGGTTATTATTTATGACTGGTGCATTTGGCCCAAAAGTCGGATTGATTGGCATAAATAATCCACCCTCGCTAAATGCCTTATTATAATCTATTAAATCGATTGGTATTGTAGAATTTTGGATGTTATTAAGTGCATCATCCAAGTAAGTAATGGCTTCGCTGTATCTACCCATAAACATATAAACTTTACCCAACAGAGCTTCTGCTGCAGGTTTTGACATTCTTATTCTATAGGTAGTTTGTACTGGTAAGTTTGGTATTGCAGAAATAAGATCATTTACAATAAAATCGTACATGTCTTTAACCGATGCTCTAGAAAACTTGGTCTCAGTAACATCTGCTTTATCAATTATTGGAAATCCAGGGTCATTTGCAGAGGTTTGTTCGTTGTAGGGTTTCCCAAAATAGTTTATCAATAAAAAATTGACCCAGGCACGCCCGGCTAAGGCTTCGGATTGGATGGATTTTTTCTGTTTTTCCGTACCGTCCTGAGCATCCATTACCTCATTTATAATTTTGTTATATGTATATAACTGACTGACCAAAGATCCTATCTCAGGTGCATTTTCATTGTCTTCATATATATTGGGCTCCCATTTAAATAATCGTTGTGAGCGAGGTTCATCTGCAGACAAATAGGGTTCAACAGCTGCTATTTCGTCACCGAGAAAAACATGAGCATTTGCGCCTCCTGTATTTAAAAGGTTGTTATTGTTGAGCAATAGATCATAGTCATATACTTTTTGTGCAATCAATTTGCCTTTCGGCGTTATCTCTAAAAAATCACTTGAACATGAAAGTAGCAAAAGTAAAAATGACACTAACGATAATACGTTCAATAATTTATATGAAAATTTTGGTTTCATGATTTTTATATTTATTGTTTTCATTTTTCAATCTTTAAAATTTAACATTTACGCCAAATGTTATATTACCTTGCTGAGTAGGAACTGTTCTCAAGCCTGTAAATGCATCATGGAACTCTGGATCAATATTATTTTTATTGGCTTTCCAAAGCATGATGTTCCCAATTTGGGAGCGTACTTCTATCAAGGTATGTTTTGTTAACTTTTTTGGCAAAATATATGATAAGCTAATATCCCTCATTTTAACATACGATGCGCTGACCACGTTGATGTCTGCATACCTGTAGTAGTTAATATCTCTCCTGGTATCGCTGGTAGATTGATTGATAACATAAGATGGAATATCTGTATTGTTTTCATCTCCTGGCTTTATCCACCTATCTATGAATTCTGTATGTAGATTACCTGTTGTAAACCCTCCGGTAGCCATATTATTATGAGTTAAACGCCCTGAATAATATTGATTTACATCACGACGCATAAAATGTCCAAGATTAAATATACAGTTAACTGTCAATCTGAAGCCTTTATATCCGAAAATGTTTGTAATACCGCCACTCCATACAGGTTGATATGTTCCCATGAAAACGGCATCTTCGGTATTTGTAATATTCCTCATAGAAGTCACAGTATTATCTTTCAAATAGATTTGAGGGTCTCCCTTTTCATTCAAACCTGCATATCTGTATGCAAATAAACTAAAGGCACTATATCCTTCAACATACTTTTGCTGTATCTGTTGAGCTCCTGTTGTTAAAGGAGTTAAATTATTAAGCATCAGAATTTTATTTCGGTTATATGCCATAGCTAAATGAGTGTTCCAATAAAAATCGTTTGATTGGATATTTACAGTTCCCAGAGTAATCTCCAACCCTTTATTCTCTATTGTTCCCCGATTCCCGATAATATTGGCAAAACCAGTCAGACTATTGGTAGACAGTTGTCCAAGAAGATTATCGGTCTTTTTTTTGTAAACATCAATAGTTCCTGTTATCCTTCTGCCCAGTAATGTAAAGTCCATACCAGTATTTACAGTAGAAGTGCTTTCCCAGGTAAGTTTTGGGTTGGCTGCAGTTGCTATTGTCAAGCCCTTGCCGCCAGGTAAGGAAGATCCTGACACCGAGCTTAATATATCGTAAGAAGACGCCGTTCCTGGATGTGGGGCATTACCAGTAATACCATATGTGACACGAAGAGAAAGATTATCAATCCAATCGGATGAACTAAGAAACTCTTCACTACTTAATCTCCATTTTGCTCCAACGCTCCAAACAGGCTTGTTTTGTGCAGATTTGTCTATTCCAAAAAGATTACTACCATCACTTCTTAAACTTGTGTTTATTGTATATTTATTGCTAAACGTGTATGCAGCATTTACATAGTAAGATCTAAACCTGACATGCGACTCAGAAGTATTAAATGAATCATTCATTAGTGTGCTTCTGGTTCCACTATTAGGCATAATTGTTCCGGAAATTCCGTCAGAACTTAGAGTTTTATAATCAATTGGGGTAAATGTCAGCAGTAAAGGATCATACCCTCGTACAGTATTGCTTTTATATAATAATAGTTGGTCCTGCATTTCATGACCTGCCAATAAAGTTAACTGGTGAACCCTGTTGTTCCAATGCATATCATATACCAATTGATTCCTTACTGTCCAATTTGTCTGAGACATATTTGTTACACTGTACCTTCCACCATTGTCGGGTAATCCGTATTGAGGAGTTCCACCAGGTGTTTGAGAAGGTATTGTAAACTGGACCAGTTCGCTTCTTACCAAGTAACTCTTTTCATCATCAAAAGATTTTGTTTCACTTAGACCCTTTATATATCCATATGTCCCCTCAAACCTGAGCCCTTTCAAGATATCCAAAGTTATTCCTCCCACAATCCTGTTATGAAGATCTTCACTTTTAGTGTAACCCAGGTTAACTTCGTCCAAAGGATTATAATCAAGGTCTATCCCACTCTTAGCCTGGAACTGTTGATGTACAGGTTCACTCAAATACCTCATGTAAGGAATTGATAAATTATTTCCTGCCTGATCCCTGAATAATTGGTAAGGGTAGAATTTATTGTCTACTGCAATATTCCTTCTTGAGTTAGAAAGCGTATTAGAAAGATCGGTAATCAAATACACCTTGAAACGGTCGCTAAATCTAAAATCCTGACGCAAATTAATTTTAAAATTATTGTCTGAATCTTGTGGGCGATTATCTGTCGCATTAGTATATGTAAATGACCCATAGAACGAATGTATCTTTCCTCCTCCCGAGGCAGAAAGTGTATGATTTGTGAGCATTGCTTCACGATACCACAAATCTCTTATTTGCCCTCTGTTATTAATAGTTGACAGGCTGTCCAGCCTTGCTTGGGTCTGTTGCGGAGAAGTTTTTCCTAAATAACCCTCATATAAAATTACTTCATGTGGGGCTACTCCTGTATTTGATATTCCTCTGTATTCAGAAATTGTACTCCAAGGATAAAGCTCTGCATATTTTTGGGGATTATCACTGTTCTGGAGGTTGAATATCTCATTTGCTGCAAATATAAACTGACGGCTATCCAAAGCAGGGGTGTAGTTGAGGTCTGGACGTCCTTGAAATGAAATATAGCCATTGTATTCCAGATTAATTTTTTCGTTCACCTCTCCTTTTTTTGTCGTTATGACTATGACTCCGTTTGAAGCTCTGGCACCCCAAATAGACGCGGCAGTTGCATCTTTCAATATTGATATATCCGATACGTCCTGTGGATTTACAGTATTAATATCTTCAATAGGAATCCCGTCAACTACGTATAATGGGTTTCTGTTAGTTCCCGTAGGTACCGAATTTGATATTTGATTGTCAAATATTCCAATCGTTGAAAGTCCTCTTATTAAAAAGGAGTTTTGTGAAGCACTAGGTGCATTGTTGACTGTCAATCCCGCTACTAATCCATCAAGTCTTTGCAAAATATTTGGAACTCCTGGTCGTGATACAAGTACATCCATATCGGGTTTAGCGTACAATCCGGCACTACGTTCCTTTGATAAGGTCTGATAACCAGTAACCACTAATTCTGCTCCCATCAATTCTGCAGCTTCTTCCTCCATTACAATATTTATTGCAGACCTTCCTAAAACAGGAATCTCTTGCGGGCGATAACCTAAATATGAAAAAATAAGAGTGCTATTAGGGGGAGCCATTATTATATAGTTTCCATCATTATCTGCAATAGCTCCCTTCATTGTCCCCTTTATCAGTATAGCAGCTCCAGGCATTGGCTCACCTATAATATCTGTAATTTTTCCTGAAATTTTAACTTCTGCAGCATCCTCTTCTTTTGATGCCATAGACGTAATTATAATTTGCCTCCCTCTTTCTGTAAAATCCAAATTCCTTTTAACTAAAATATCTTTAAGAATTTCCTTTAGATTTGCATTGTTGCAAAAAACAGATACTTTACCTACATTGTCTATAAGTTCCTGCCTATAAATGAAAACCACATCATGTTGCTTTTCTATTTCTGCAAAGACCTCTTCTAAAGTTACACTCTTCAAATCTAGACTAACTTTTTTCTCCTGGGAAAATACAGGTATAATCAATGTGTTTAAGAGAACTAATAATAAGATTTTTATAGTTCCAATTTGCATTTTTTTAAAACTCCCCTTAAATCGGAAGCAGTATTTTGCATAGTTTCTCATAATTTATAATTTTAAATTAGATGTTTAAATTTATTTTACTACATAATATCCTTCTTTAATGCTACTTATAGATGTCTGAGATGTCGTTTGCAACACTTCTAAAACCTCTTCAAGTTCTGCATTCAAATTAAGTTTCCCGCTTATTTTGATTTCTGTTTTTAAAGAATCTTCAAAAGCAAATCTTATATTATAATAGCGTTCAATTTTTTTCAGTACTCTACCAAAACTTTCTTTATCAAAAAGAAAAATACCATTTACCCACGATATGTAATGATCTGTATTTACCTTTTTAATTACCATATTACCTTGCTTATCCATTTCTATCTGCTCTCCCGGTGAAACCATTGACCATTCATTTGTAAGTAGAGATGATACTTTTATACTACCTTGCACCAGTGTGGTTTTTATAGAGGTTTCATCGTTGTATGCATGAACGTCAAAAACAGTCCCAATTACATTGATCAAGACTTGATTGTTAGCATTTACAACAAATGGTTTGTTTTTATCGGACTCCACTTCAAAGAACGCTTCACCTATTAACATTACTTGCCTGGTTTGTCCGTCAAATATTGTGGGGTACTTGAAATTACTGCCAGCATTAAGATATACATTGCTTCCGTCTGATAGTGTAAGCATTGCTGTTCTTCCGTATGGAATGATAATATTATTGTAGGTAATATTAGTGGAACTAGCAGAGGTATCTTTTGTATATCTATGGCCAACAGAATCTTCTACTGTATTAATCAAAGATAAGGTATCACTTTTATTGATTATAACTTTGTCCTTTTCATAATGAATGCTTGCATTTTTACTATCTATCTCAATTATTCTACCATCTGCTAAAATAATTTGAGTTGTATTAGTTGGCTCAATAGGTGTGTCCTGGCTAAAATATTTATTATAAGGGTCTTCTCTCTGAGGTAATATATTATAGATACCAATACCAATCAATATAAACACCAATATTGCAGCAGCATATTTAACAACTGGAGTTATATTGAAAATAAATTTTGTTTTTGCAGAGTTGTCAATTTCTACCAACAATCTGCTCAAAATCTCTTCCCGTTCAGAAGTGGATAATCTCGCATCTGTTATATTCAATTCAGACAATAACTTTTTTAAAACAAATGCAATCTGCTTTTGCTCTCTATTAAGCTCACGAGTATCAACTGAATCATTTTCGCATATCCATCGGATGAAATCTTCGTCATTGAAATTATTTAGAAATCTGCTCATGTAATTATGATAAATATAGTGCCCCGCAAAAGGCGTTATTACTAATAAGAGACATGAATACAAAAAAGGGGGACAAAAAATTGAAAAAATAGACTACTTTAAAAACAAAAGAAGAATATACAAAGAGTCCTTGCCGGCAATCTTACGTAATTTCAAAAGAATACGATAAACTTGTTTTTTTGCCGAACTACCGGTGATTCCAGTTATTTTTGAAATCTGGTTATAATTAAATCCCTGGTAAAATCGAAGATAAAGTATTTCTCGTTGTTTACTGTTCAGGTTTTTCAATAAATTAATTACGTATTCTCTTACTATCTTTTCTTGCTCATCAAGTATTATATTGTCTTCAATAGAATACTCAAGATTAAATTCCGAAGAGGATGGTTTAATAAAAGAAATATCAGTAAACTTACTTTCTCTTTTGATTCTTCTCAATAAAACATGTTTTAACGCCTTAAAAAGATAGAATTTTATATTGGTAACATCTGACAAGAATTTTCTTCGTCTGTGTAGCAATAAAAATACTTCATGGATGCAATCTTTGACTAGTTCCTTATCTCCGGAAATTTTTGTACCATAAGAAAAAAGCACATCCACATACAATTCATAGAGTCGTGTAAACGCTTCTTTATCTCCATCTTTGAAATGTGCCCACAATTGAGAATCACTTTCCTTCTGCGAGGGACTGGTCATGTTTAATAAAATAATATCGCGGCCGCAAAGATACATATTAAATAAATCTATCGCAATTACACATAAATCACCTCTTATCTATAATGAGAAAAACTTATTAAACTCTCTGATTTAGCTAATAGTATGCCCGATATTTCAATCTACACCCTTAAGTAAGGTTTGCAGTATATGAAAACTGAGTTAATAGGTGTAATCTTTACCGCACTTTATCTCTTTCCGCTTTATCCTAAATGTATTCTCAACATCAACTAGTAAACTATTAGTTAAATGTTATGTTGTTTATAATTTTCACGGAGCCTCTGACTTTCTGAAATACCTCTTTTATGATATTTATCTGATCTGCCGTTAAGGAGCTGGTGTTCTTCAACAGATTTTCAAATAGAGGCCATGCCTGCGATCCTCCGGGGAACCCTACATTGCGGCCGGGAGTATCCATTCCCATCCCTTCAGGGCGAATTTGACTATCAGCTACTAATACTCCATTCTGATCTAATACAATAAAAAAGGGAATTCCTCCTTTATTTCCCTGATACTTTTCCAGTAACTCTTTGGCTCCTGGATTTTCAAGTTCCTTATCTTGCTCTTTTACAGTTAGATGCTGTATAATATAATTATCTGTAAAAAACTTTATACATGCGGTGTCGTTCATTGCTACGTCCATTTTATGGCACCAGGTACACCAGGATGCATGAAAGATAACAAATATATTTTTGTTCTCTATTTTTGCCTGTTCCAATGCCTTTTTTATAACATCATGCGCAGAAGGTAATTTTACCTTCTGCGCATAGCCTGTACAACAGAATATCAGGACTGCTATTCCTGATAATAATATTTTCTTCATAATTTGCTTTTTTATAATTTCCAAATCAATGTTTTATAATTTCCCAGTTGCTATTTCTGAATAGACAGTGTTGAGCCTATTTAATGCTCAACACTTGTGATAACTTTTCATGCAATCCTTTCCCATGTAATTTTATTGCCAGAATTCTACCGGAAGGATCTATCAGAAAATTTGTCGGAATAGCTTTAAGATTATACATGGTTGCCAAGGGGCTCTTCCAAAACA
Source organism: uncultured Muribaculaceae bacterium (assembly GCA_964479995.1). GTDB lineage: Bacteria > Bacteroidota > Bacteroidia > Bacteroidales > UBA932 > Bact-08. Next base: position 18,669 of record CAYZPF010000020.1, read on the forward strand.
TAAAATCACTCACCTGAGTCCATGTCATCCCGTCTTTTTCAATGGCCTCCAGCCATTTATTCCTCTGTCCCTTTTGTTCAAGAGCTACGCTAAGGATTGTAAAGTTCCTGTCTTTAAACTTATTATATGCTGCTACAACATTGGTATTCTCAATACGGCATCCCCCACACCAACTGGCCCAAAAATCGACCAACACATATTGTCCTCTGTAATCGCTCAATTTTACCTGATTACCGTTTACATCCGGAAGTGTAAAATCGGGAGCCATATCTCCAATCTTTAAGATATTTTCTTCCTTTTTATCATTTTTTTTGTACTCTTCGGTTATTTTGCGCTGAAACAGGAAATTTTTACCGGTATAACTGTTTTGCAGGTTAACGGATAATCCCCGGAAAAGAGATTCAATCTCCGGTGAAGCGGTTTTACCGCCACTGCCGATCTCAGATAATCCAAACAGGCTGAAAAATGAATCAGGATGGTTTTTAATATACTTTTTTATAAGCTCCTCTCTTTTATTGATCAGACGCTCTTTTTCCTTTACATCAGGATTATCAGTCTTAACCACATCTCCTGACGAAGTAAACATAGTGATATGAAGTAATATCAGTCCATTAATATTGTATTTGTCTCCGCCGGAAACATTGATGTATTTGAGGTAATTAGTCGCTTCCCTATTAATTTCTCCGTCAAATTCAGCATTTTTTAAGGAATCACTTATATTAATATTAACTCTCTCTCCGGCATCTGCGAATAATGACAGAAAATCCTTTGACTTATTTCTATGCTCTCCGTTATTAGCCAATTTCAAATGTATATTAACCGGAAAATTGATTTGAGGCTCTCCGGTAAAGCTGAATTTTCCGTCTGTAACCAATATAGAATCTGTTATCTTTCTATTTATACTGTCATTGATAACTCTTCCATAACTTATATGAATTTTGCTCCCTGGCTGAGCTCCCGGAAAAGTTCCCTCAATAGTGAAGCGTTGGAACTTATCCTGGCTTATCCCTGTAAAAGGAGTTATCAGGAGATTAATAATCAAAAGTAACTGTAATCGTTTAAATAGGTCGGGAATCTTGATTTTCATTTTTTCTTTTTTTTAATCTTTATGGTCAATATGTAGAACCGGAAGATATTTATAAAGCATCATTAGCGTTATCGCTATATAAGCAGCCTCCGGTTCTCTTTTACGTTATTAATTTTTATCAGAAAATACTTCCTGACTGCCCTGTTAAGTTCCTAATCGTCCCATTGATTCTGGGGCCAGTCCGGATGGAAGTAGAGTACCTGGACAGGAATCTGCAAAGTATATTTGTAACTGTGGGGAGGAAGTATCGCTACAACCTCTTCCAGATTATCGTACCTTATCACTTGGGCCATTCTCCCTTCTGAATCCAACCTCCTCATATCAAGCCAGCGCAGACCATTAAAAGCAAATTCAAATGTTCTCTCTGTCAGAACTTTTTGAAGCACCTCCTCTTGATCGGTTGATTGAAACTTAACATAGTAATTTGCGGGAAAACGACATTTTCTTATCAGGTCTAACTGATTAAGCGCCGTGGTAAGGTCATTTGCACGAGCTGCAGCCTCTGCAATTATCAGCCGCATCTCCGCAACGGAAGTTCCAGAATTTGGATGAGCAGTAGTTCCATTGGCAACGCCACCGGGATAAAAACTTGTCAAACCTCTTATAGTGAAAACATAGTTTCCGAGATCGGCAGAGAAGAAGGAGTTTGAAAAATAGAAGTTTAAACGGTAATCTTTTGTGTCAAACGACTGAAGATAAGCAAGAGTAGGATATTCCTGTTGCGCCCGATTGTTGCTGAACCGTGCATAAATTGCATCTACTCTTTTCTTAAGATAGGGTATATCCGATGCTTTGGTCATAGTAGAATAATCCAATATAGCGCTTACCCCGTTATCAAGAGCAAGTTGAGCATTTTGTGCTGCTTTGGAATAATCCCCCATATAAAGGTAAGTCCTCGCTAATACGCTGTATGCGGCGGCCACACTGCCACGGAAGCGGTTCTGACTGTTATCCTCAGGCAGATCGGGAATGGCAGCAGTAAGATCTGCAATTATATAATCATATATCTCCTGAACCGAACTTCTGTCAGGAGTTGGTTTGTTGAGATCGTTTGAAGTAACAAAAGGCACGGCAAGATCTTTTTCCGCTGTCTGATGGTTATATTGTTTACCATACAGATTTACAAGGTAAAGATAGTTGAAAGCTCTTCCCAGGTATGCCTCTGCTTTAAGGCTTCTTATCTGTTCCGGACTCCCTCCTATTGCGGCATCCACCCCTTGAATAACGGTGTTATAGTAATAAATTGCCTGATAGAAATCTTTCCAAATTACAGGGGGAGTCTTTATATCGTCTGAAAACTGATGGTGCCAGGTGTATATCAGATCGGGGTCGTTCTGGGGAGGATTCTTAATGCTTGTGTTATCTTTATAGTCTGTAAAGAGATTTAATTCGCCCGGCACAGATGTTGCAAGATATTCATTATCCAGCCATAAGTCAAAATCGGTGACAGTCTCCAGCAAACGTACACCTTTAGGTTGTACATCCAGATATTTATCGCACGAAGAGAAGATAATCCCGGATAGTAATGCGGTTATAAACCATTTAAATATATTATTGTTCATTGTCTTCAATTTATATATATATGAGAGGATTAGAAACTAACATATAAACCCATTGTATAAGTAGGGGTCAGGTAAGATTTTTCATAACTTTTTGTTGCCATGCTTAAGTTATATTTATTAAATCCTATTGTGTAAAGGTTAGAGGCCTGCAATCTTATTTCAAAATTGCTAATTCCTGTGTTTTTAAGCAGCTTACTTTTTCTTAAACTATAAGAAGCAGTAAGATCTCCGACAGTCAGATAGGCTCCGTTTACAGTGTATTTGTCAGTATATGCAAGATAGGTAGAACTAGAAGTTGTTAGTATATTAGGATAGGGTAACAGGTCAGGATTTGCTTCGTCGCCCGCTGCTTTCCAATAATTACCGGCACCCTCTAACGGTCTTGCTATATTTGGATTAAGTAGAGGAACGGGAACTCTTACATTAAATCCCCCGTAAAAATTAAGCATGCAATAGATATAAAAACTTCCAATATCCACCCGGTTACTAAGTCCTGCATTATAAACAGGAATTGAGCTACCTGAATACAAAAGCTCATCGCGCCCCTGATCGTTGGTAAAAAAGCGTTTAGGATTATTTTCCTTGTCATAGATCAAAGGGGCTCCGGTCTCATCCAATCCTGCATAACGGAAAGTGAACATTGCACCTACGGCATACCCCTCCAGGTAATTTGAATAACTTCCTGTTATATATGTGCGGGAGATACTTGTGTTTGGATTGATATTAGTGTTGTACACCTGCAATACTTTGCTGGTATTGTATGAGAAAACAAAACCTGTGTTCCAATTAAAATTTTTTCTGCTAATCCAATCAGCCTGAAGGGCTGTTTCAATACCTTTGTTAAGTATAGAAGCCTGGTTAATCAATGCAGAGGTACCTCCCTTTGAAGCATCTATCTGGTTTGTAGCAAGTAAATCCATACTTTTCTTAATATAGTAATCAATATTACCGCTAATGTTCCGGGATATTCTGTAGTCCACTCCAATATTAAGGTTGCGGGTCTGTTCCCAACGCAATCCGCTATTTGCGTAAGATAATAGTGTTAACATCGGCGTTGTTTCCAGAGGATATAAATAATTAAGTCCGTCTGAAGCTATTACCTGGGGTAAAGCATTTTTTGCCACATTGCCGTTAAAGCCAAATGCACTTCTAAGCTTCAAAGATCTTAACCACTCAATATTCTGCATAAAATCCTCCCTACTTATATTCCACGCAGCACCCACAGACCATAAAGGCTTATATTTATATTTAGGATCGGTACCAAACAGATTTGACTGATCTATGCGAATACTTCCTGTCAATGAATATTTATTTTTAAAAGAGTAAACTAGGTTTGAGTAAGCAGAGATAAAACGGTTTTCCACAAACCCCTGTGAAAAGAGATTTCTATATGATACAGAAGGATTACTGCGCCCGTAAGTAGCTGAGAATGTTTCGAGCGACTTATAATCAACAGGCAGATGGAAAAGTGTCTGATCATTGTAACCGAAATATGCTGCCGAACCCGATTTCTCAATAACATCCCTCACCTCACCACCTAATATAAGGTTAAGAGAGTGATCTTCATTAATTTTTTTATCATAATTTAACTGAGCTCTCAAAGTGAAACTCTCCATATTACCGGTCCGTTGCCTTAAAAAGGCCCCTTTTGGTATGTTGTATAACAATCCATCCGTCCCGTCCTGGGAATAGCGGTTTAAATACTGACGTACTTCAGCTGAATTTTCGCTGGCAAGATGTTTTGTATCTGTTCCGGACAATTCATACACTCCTCCGAAATTGAGATTAAAACCTTTCCCGATTTCATATCTGAAATTTGATGTAATACGGTTGTTAACACTACGTGTCATATCCTGAATTTCATGTATCTCCTTTAAAGGATAATAACGATTATCAAAGGTTCCTGCTGTCATCATTGCCTGGTTATAAAAAGGATTTGCATAAGAGCCTATATGCACAGAGAGCGGATTCCCATCATCATCCATTAATCTTTCATAAGGATAGAGGCTATTGATCCCTGGTACCGGCACTGAATTCTTGTTCGAATTCTGGAAATCAATAGTCAGTTCCAGAGAAAACTTTTTAGTAAAATTCACCGTCGTTCTTCCTGAAAGCTTTATATGATTGTTATCTCTCATAATCTGAGATAAATCACTTTTTATATAACTCCCTGTTATATAATATCGTGCAAACTCGTTCCCTCCTGAAATATCCAGATTGTATGTCCTTGTTGAAGCAGTGCGCAAAAAAAGGCGGCTGTAATCTTGGGTATTGTTGTATGAGGCCAATTCTGCAAGCTGCCTGTCTCTCTCCTCTGTTGAAATCGCACCACTGATCGCTCTCCAGTGTGCCATTATCATAACAGCCGGATTGTAATTATAAGATGCGCCCTGCAGTGTTGACAACCTTTCCCAGGCACGATTGTTAAGAGATGCCGAATTAATCTTTTCCCATTCGGTCAATATTGAAGAAACATCTTTATCCCAGCGGTAACGCTCATAGTTCTCTTTAGGAGTAAAGCTCAGAGTGACACGAAAATTCGTTACAGGCTTCCCAATCTGCGCCTTTTTCCGTTCAATAATAATTACACCGTTGGATGAGCGCGCTCCGTAAACTGTGGCAGCTGCAGCATCTTTAAGGACAGTTACTGATTCAATTTCGTTAGGGTTGATCATGTCCAGGGAGAGCTCTGTAGGATACCCGTCCATTACAATCAGAGGACTCCTGTTACCGTTAATTGTTGATATTCCTCTTATCTGAAAAAGGCTATTACCTTCAAAATCAATATCATCATTTATTAGAAGCCCGGGAATCTTATTTTGTAGGCCGGTCAAAAAATCAGTAGTATTGACACGGGTGTCAAATTCCCTGGCCTTTATAACGGAAAGACTGCCTGTGCTTTGTTCTGGGCGTATTTTCTGATATCCGGTACTTATTAAAACTGCTTCAGCCAGATCAACGCTTTCTTCGTCCAATATTATATTAATTAAGGTTTTACCTCGAACAAAAACCTCCTTGTTGCTGTAACCTAAAAAGCTGAATACCAGCACTGTATTATCAGGTACTTCAATTTTATAGTTACCTTCTTCATCTGTTATTGTTCCTTTTAATGTGCCTTTAATAATGATATTTGCCCCAACTAAAAGCTCTCCTGTGCTATTGGCGACTTTACCCGTAACAGTGATGGGCACTCTCGCCTTTTTCTCCTGTGAAGACGGGGAAATAACCACCTGGTTGTTAATTATTTCAAAAGTCAACCCCGACTCTTTAAGGCAATATGTAACAATGTCGCTGAGGGTAGCTTTGACAAAATCATAAGTCACCTTTTTGAGGTTTTTAATATCTGAGCTTTGGTAAAGAAAATTATATCTGCTCAACTTTTCAACTTGTTCAAAGATTGATTCAACCGTTTGATTCTTACAGTTGATCGTGTAGGTTTTATTTTGAAGGCTCTGTGCCGACACTGTGACAATGTTCAGTAATCCAAATGCCACAGATAATATCAGTGAAAGATTTGCGATTAACAATGTTTTTTTTAATCCATGATTCTGATAAAAAAACATTGTATGGAATTTTTTCATACATTTGTTTTTAGAGTTTAACATATAAATTCTGCTTGTTTCTCTCTTTTCTTAAGGGAGAAGCGTGACAGGGGGGTTGTTCGAGCAACTCCCTGTCTTTTTGAAATAGGCGGATTATGGTTCTTTCATAATTGTAATGGTTTTATGGGTTATGTGAAACTTAATTCGTTTAGTCTTTTCCAAAAGGGTGAAAATTCCACAGACATTTTTACAAAACAAAGACTGAA
>CAYZPF010000021.1:0-24929 GCA_964479995.1 uncultured Muribaculaceae bacterium
GACTGAGGCATGCCCATGTTGTATGTTGTCCCCGGTCCCGTATCCCTTGATGTGTTATTTGCAGATCCTATGACTGCCGTTGTGGCTTTTTTATCAAAACGTCCGACAAAACCTTTGGCCAGATATCGGCCATTGGTGCCGTATCCGGGGGTTAAATTTCCTATCCACCCGACTTTCATATCGTCTTTAAGCGTGATGTTCAGCTGAATAGGGGCATTAATATTCTCTTCTATTCCATCTATAAACTGCTTCTTCCGTTTGAATACACTAACTTTATTTACGGTATATGCAGGCAGGTTATCAAGTGCTACTGTTTTATCAGATGCGAAGAAAGGCCGGTTTTCAACTGTCAGTATACTAACTCTTTCTCCCTTAAAATATATCTCTCCTCCGGATAACTCCAGCCCGGGCATTTTCTTGAGCAAATCTTTGAGGTAGTCGTTGGGCGCAGGATTAAAAAACTTAGCATTATATTCAGTCGTATCGTCTTTATGGACAATGGCACCCTCCGCTTCGACAACAGCTCCATCTATAGCAATGATTTTTTGTTTTAATATTACTTTGCCAAGATCTGTAATGCGGCTCTCTCCCTCCGGAATATCGATCAACAGAGTTGTGTAGCCCAAATGTTCGACTATTACCGCATATTTACCTTTGATGAGCCTGGTTATCTCAACAAAGCCTTTGCTGTCGGAGATCCCGTAATGTGGCGACTCAGGATCATTATTGACAAAGACCTTAATCACAGCATTATTGACCGGCTGATTGTCAACACTATCAATCAGGATCATCCTGATCGAGTTACGGCCCTCACTCTGCCTCTGCGCATGAGCAAAAGATGTTACGAAAAAACACAAAGCTATAGTTATAAGCCTTCTCATAGTTGTAACTGTTATTATTCAGAAGAACTATTTTGTTTTAAGCTTTTTATTTTTAGGTTTATTTTTTTTATTCTTAGAATTGGATTCCCGGAGCTCCTTCCACTCTTTCTGAAGCCTGGAAAACTCTTCCATCTGTTCAGGGGTCAATACATCCTTATAGAGCGTCTTCTTCATTATTCCAACCTTATCCATCCTCTCTAACCATTTTTTATCGCTAGTGAAAAGAGTAGTAAGAAAAGGGAGCTCCTTATCTATCTTCAGATCTATTTGAACCAACTTATCTATCTGAGCTTCCGTTAAGCCCTCTATGCTTTTTAAGTTAGATACAATGCGATCCCTTGCAATTTCCTCTACAGGAACCTGTCTAAGTCCCTGTAATTGAGCATATGCACTTCCCAAAGAGCATATTAATATGACCAATAGCAATTTTAATTTCTTCATAGGTATTAGTTTTTAATTAACAACTTAAATCTATATTCTCTCCTCCTTTAATTATTTGAGCCATTATACTGCTTGTTTACAAGGCTCTTATATGTTCAACCCTAACTCTGCCAGAGTTTTTTTATATCCTCTGATTATCAGTACTTTAACTTTTTAAAGCGTTCGGATTTTTTAAATTTTTAGGGTTAATCATCAGATAATCAAGCTGTTTTAAAAAACTCTGGCAGAGTGCGATTTGCCGGCTACTTACATGGGAAACTTTAGATCTTTTCTGACTTTAAGCGTTTTAGGAAATGCCTCAGAGCTGCAGCTCTGTAAATATTTCGGCATAAACCATGCGATTCATTTCATCGGAAAACCGGGTAGCAATTTCGTTTTTATAGTGTAAAGCCATATCGGCATTGCCGCTCTTTACGGCTGTAAGGTAAAGCAGGTAGTTATTGAAGAGGTAATCGCCGTTTTCACGCGATTTAAGGGCAAAACTCTCCATCTGCTTATAATCGCCCTGCCAGTAGCAACGCACGGCCTTTAGGGCGTTATCAAACATAGCAACGGCCTGTTCTTTCTCGGTTCCCTTCTGTCCATGGACACTTTTCAGACGAATATCGTACATATTTACGCCCAGATTAAGCACAGAATCCATACGGGCTTCATAATCGCGGTACCCAAGGACAATGCTTTTAAGGTTCCAGCCGGCATCCATTACAATTGAAGTGGGAAATCCTGTTATGAAAAAGAGTTGTGAAAAAAACTTCTCTTCTCTGCTGTTCAGGATATCCAGATAGGTTTTTCCGATGGTCAGATTTTTAAAGTAAGCACTGTTTTTAAGCTGTGCACACGGGCCGCATCCTTCATAGCCAACCACAATAAGCGTCAGCTCTTTGTCAACAACCGAAATGCTGTCTATGAGCCTGCTTAATGAGTTACCGGATTGGGCAAATGTTTTGATACTGCAAATACTACTGATAACGAGGAGCGTAGCAATAATTAAATGTCTCTTCATATTAATTTAATTTATATTAATTTTACTTGTAGTACGTTTTTAGTAATAAAAATTCCGGTCACCTTTATAAGAAATATTTAACCCAATTATGAACTTAACCCCCTATACGTGCTGACCGGAATCTGAATTGTACTAATATTGTTATTTCACATATTTCAATATTAATGTTTTAAGAGTCGGATCGGATGGTCTTGGAGCATTGGTAGATATTATATTTCCTTTCTTATCAAAAAGCATGAAGCGCGGAATACCTGTGATCTTGTAATCTTTGGTTATCTTACTCCACCCGCTGGCAAAAATATGTATGCCGCCAAGCTTCTCGTCAATAATCATCTGTTTCCACTTCTCTTTATCCTTATCTTCATCAACCGAGACACTCAGGAATACTACATCTTCTCCGTGGAGCTCCTCCTCAAGTTTTTTCATGAAAGGAATCTGCTGTTTGCATGGACCGCACCAGGTTGCCCAAACATCAACAAGCACCACTTTTCCTTTAAAGTCAGAAAGAGAGATCATCTTGCCGTTTGCATCGGGGTATGTGAAGTTGGCAGCAACTCCACCTTCCTTAGTTTCATAAAGCTTTGCACCGGTCTCTTCCAGAAGCTTCTTTTGTGCAGGCGTAGCAAAGTATTTCCCGTATTGTTCAACAAAATCGAGATAAAGATCGTAGTTATTGATTCTTAATAATTCTGAATAAGCTAAATATTCTGCCCTCTGATTGTCTGTACTTAGAATGTTAAGTGCCTTATCTATATCTCTTTGCATATCCATTGCAAAATCTATATACATAGACATTGTTCTCATGCTCTGAGGTATCTGCAGGATATTATCATCAGGAAAATGGTTTGGAGTTACAATTCTCTTATAGAAATCAGTTAATTGATCTTTAGCAGGATGTTCAGACCTGGGGACTCTTAGGAAATTCATTGCATAATATTCTGTGCTAAATTTCACAAAATCCTTCATAAGTGCATCGAATTTTGGATTATTTGTTTTAATTCCTGCAATAAAAGCCATATTTTTAGCGACTAAAGCCTCTATATCGGGGAAAAAGTCTTTATAAGTACTAAAAAAATCGCTCTGCCAGTAATGAGATTTGTTTCTAACTACTTCGCTTAAAGCAACCCATTGGGCAAGAATCCTGTTTTCTGTAGTTAGCTCCCCTTCATAGGCGATATTTTTATCTTTAATGACAATATTGATATGCTCTCCCCCTTTGATATAGACAGGAAATTGTAAATCTGAGTCTTTTGCCCCTGTCCCAACCGTATAAAATCCTTCATAGTCAGGCGTAAAAGCAAATGCAAATAATCCGTCCCTGGAAAGGACAGAGGTAGCAATTACCTTTGCGTTACCATTGGTAATTGCTACTAATGAGAAATCTGCCGGTCTTTTCTCGGTGAGAATTTTTCCGCTAATTACAACGCTTTGTGCAATGATTGATCCTGCAAAAAGCTGTGCAATAAATAGTATTAATAATTTTTTCTTCATTAATTGTTTATATTATTTATAGGGTATTCGGATAGGTCGTTCCGCTAACTGAAGGTGAAATATAGATAATATCTCCAACCTCTCCTTTGCCTGTCATAGTAAAGACCGGTGTTAGATCAAGGTTCCCCGATGTTTTGGTAAACATCCTAACTATATATGAATCACCTTTCTTTGTGGCAACAGCAAAAAGGTTATGACCATAAGTTGCTGCCTCTCCCGTATATTTAAGGTGGTGAATATAGGTTATGGTCTCATCTGAAGGCACTGTATATTGGAGTTGCTCAAATCTGTTAGTCAGATTCCTGGACCAAACCTCTTTTCCAACCGTAAAATACATCATGTCCTCATCTGCATTAAACAGCGTATAAAGCGTTGCATTAAAGACCTTCTCATTTGCTGATAAGGTGTCATTGACTATCATCATAGCAGATGTACTCGGGGTGATTTTTGAAACTATTTTAAGATTAGGATCTGTTTTATCCTGAAGTACAGCCACTGCCTGTGAACCTGTTTTATGCCCCATATAAAGCAATTTCTTATTAGTATTATTTGCAGGCATATTGGTAGTAGCGGCATCTCTTACGGCAACAAGTTGAGTCCCTGCTCCTCCTGCAGATACAAACGAGGTTGTCGTCTCATTAAAGAAAATGGGATCATAAACCCAATAAGTGAAGTAGTACTTTGACAATTTATATGGGCTATTATATTCATCTACCATTTGAGGAGCGCCAAACTGGCCGCTATTTGCACTCATATTGTAGATACTGTGAAGGTTTCCGTTATTCGCAAAATAGAAAGCGGAAGACCCGTTACATACAAAATCTGGTTTCTTTACTGAAGGGACCCCATAAAACAATGCATTAAAATCTCTTATCACCTTAAGGGTACCGATATCCACAACAGAGGCGTCACCATCAGAAACAAGAAATAAGGAGCGTGTATTGGCAAATAAAGAGCCATTGAAAGCCTTATAGTCATGATAAAACCTGAGTGACATAGCCTGACCCTCTAATTTTTCTCCGTTTACAAGGCTGAATACATTCTCCATCTTACCCTCCGGGATAATATTTGTAGGAGTGAGAAACAGATCCATATCTGTTTTGCCATTCTCGGTCTTTGCAACATACCAACCTCGTGTAAATTGAGTCACAACATTAATATTCGATGTTATAATTTTTGTATATCCGGTTTTAATATTCTTTGCACCAAATACAAGCACCCATGTTTTTGCAGATTTGTCCACCAAGTAATCTATTGACTTTGTTCTGTACAAAGTATCTACCTTAGGAACTGACCCCTGAACACTTGTTTCATAAATACCCCACCAGTATTTAAACTCGGCTCCCGGTTTATTGGATGTTATAGTTGGGTCAAGAGTTATTCTATCCACAAGAGATATTTTAGTATAACTCGACTCTATTCCTGTAACGGTAATCTCTTCGTGTTCTGTGTAATTATAGTTACCCTTATCCTGGAAACAGGAGGTCAGCAAGCTGATTATAAAAATTATATATAAGTATTTGTTTTTCATCTCTGTAAAATTTAAGGCATTACAACTAAGTCTCCGTTTTCATCCCTGAGCGGATTGCCCGGATGTTCTGCATTATAGGTAGCTAAGGCTATCTTCACTGCTGCTTTCCAATAACTGAGATCTCCCAGATTTGCTTTTAAATAGTTAAAAAACTCCTCGTCCCATTTTTGGTCTGTATGTTCAATAAAGAATGCGTGTTTAACTACACTGTATTTTCCAAAGTAATAGGTTGTGAACCAGGAATCCCATGAAGTTGGTTGGCTCAACCTGTCGGTAAAGATTACTGTTCTATATAGAAGATTCTCTTCTCCATAGTCGAAATTTTCATTCTTTGCTATCTGGAATTTTAAGGTTACAGTTGTTGTCTTAAGGGATGCATCTCTTAGCATAACGATTGGCACTCTTGTATGCACTGTACCCGCCTTTATAACATATTCATCAATAACCGAAGGGTCTGTAAATGCTTTGTAGTGTGTCCCTGCAACAGCATTCTCCTCTTCCGGAACAGCTACCTGTTCCAATTTGAATGCTCTATCTACTTTTGATGTCCCTCCAATGGCATATATATCAAAGAAGACAGTATCCATTTGCTTGGAAGGTGCATCATAGTAGAATGTATGCCTCTTCTCAATATCGGCTAAATTGAAGGATGTGGTGTAAATTCTTGATGGCTCGGGCCCAAACTGAAGTCTCTTTACATCATTGAAAAGATAGTACTCCTCCTTACATGAATAGAGAAAAAGGAGTACCATTGCCATTAGTATATATTTTATTTTATACATAATACTCTGATTTATTGATTAATTAATTCTGATTTAGGAAGGGGTACAACATAGTTCAATACCACAGCAGCTGCTGTTGAAGCCCATATAATCTTATTTTTAGGCATGTTCAAACGTTTATAGTTAAAAAATGCCTGCCCTTCGGCTACAAACTCTTTCCTGTACTCTTTAATAACCTCATCTTTAAGAAGAGCAGGGTCGGCAGATAAGGCGCTTACACTGATGTTCCTCGCAGTTCTGAATGTACTCCAGTAAGACTGTGACTCAGCTAAAGATGGCGCTGCCTCTACAGCTATCAGGTACATCTCGCTTATTCTTAAAAGAGGTATCTGGCGATAATCAGAGAGCATACTTGTTGGAGTAGCGCTTACTTTGTATTTTTTAAGAATATATGTCTTTGCCTGATTTGGTTGAGTAATAAGCTCCCAAAGGTAGGTCTCACGAATATCCGTACCGGTATTCCCGTACAATTGACTCTTTACGGTAGTCTCAGCAGAGCCCTTCTTTAGCGTGCCATTCTCAAATGTATTGGTATATCTCGTAGCAAGTGAGAACTCATAGATGGCAAAAATATGCTCCGAGGGTAAAGATAGATTACCCGCTGTCATATCAGAAGCTGTACCGAGTGTAAACTTTTTGCTCCCATCTGGATTTTCAGCATCAATAACCTCCTTTGCATTGGTAAAGGCATTCTCATTATCTCCAAACCACAAGTAAGTTCTGGCCATAAGAGCTTTAACAGCATAGTAGTTCATTCTGATATGTCTGAAAGCAAAGTAAGTATCACTTGGATTGAACGGATAAGTTGCTCCGGGGCGACGCATGTCGTACATAGAGTAGTTACGAGCAGGATCGGCTATGCCAAGTAATCGGGCAGCCTCATCCAAATCTTTGAAAAGCTCTGTTTTAAAAGAGGTAAAGTTAATATGGGGAATAGGCTCTCTGGAGAGAGTCTTTACATAAGGCAATATGAGATCTTCTGTCGCATTTACCGGTACAGGGCCAAAAAGCCTTAAAATATCAAAATGACACAAAGCCCTAAGTGCTAATGCTTCTCCTTTGATTAATTCATAAAGATTTTCGGTAGTAAAAACATCCTTATTAATATCAATATTGTCGAGTATGGTATTTATACTGGCAATAACAGAGTATTGCTGAGCAAATATCTGGTCCATAGCACTTTCAACGCCAGCATCGGTATAATTGAATTGATTAAGACGCTGTTCTGTTGTACTTGCTGTAACATCCCAGGAGGTAACAAGATGTTCGATAGTGGAGATAGTTAATCTGTTACCATATCCATTTGTATTCTTTAACTGAATATAGACTCCCGTAAGTGCATCCTTAAATCCCGATTCAGTGGTAAAGAGCATATTTTTTGTCATATCTGTTTTGGGGTTTACGGTTAGCCACTCGTTCATACAAGAACTTATAGATAATGACAATAGTAATATTGTAAATATTTTTATATATTTTTTCATCACATTCTTCAATTAAAAGGTTAAACCAACACTAAAAGAAATTTGTCTTGAGAAAGGGTAACTGGTACCACGCTCTCGTTTTACTGTGGAGAGATAGAAAATATCAGCCATATTACCCGATAAAGTAATAAGGTCTATACGCATCAAGTTTTTTAACCTTTGGGATTTAATATCGTATCTCACATTGATGTTCTGACAGTTAAAGGTATTTTCATCCTGTACAAACCTTGAGGTCTTATTAGTAGTTGTGGTTACAAGCAGGCCCTTAAAAGCAGCATTATCGCCGGGCTGTTTCCATCTGCTGTCATAAACCCTTCTGTCAACATTATAGCGATAGTTGGCATTTTCAACTAAGTTAATAAGAGTTTGATTATATAGTTGACCTCCGAACCTGTATCCAAATGACATATTTACTGATAGTGTCTTATAGCGAAGCATAGTATTGATATTACCCCTGTATTTGGGCGCTCCAACTCCTACTGCCTGCAAATCAAGAGCGCTCCAGGTGAAGGTAGGTTTGCCCTCTTTATTGAGATACAGCTCTTTACCGGTGCTGGGATCAATACCTAATGAGGGTACAACCCAAATAGCATCTGTAGAGTACCCCTCTTTATACAAGAAATTCGGATTGGCTCCGGTTGCCATCTCTATCGATTTTTGAGCATCCTTAAGCGCCTGGGAAATTTCAATAATCTTATTCTTATTATTCATGATTGCCCCGGTAATGCTCCAGTTAAAATCTTTCTTCTTGATAACAACTACTGTAGCTTTAAACTCAAAACCGCGATTCTCAAGCTTACCGATATTTTCTATATAGCTGCGGAAACCGTTGGATGCAGGCAAATCAACCGATGAAACAAGATCATCTACCTTCTCCAAATAGGTGTCTGCAACAATATTTAATCTGCTTCCCATTAAAGAGGCCTCAATACCAACATTATAATTCATCTTTTGCTGCCAGCTTAAATTGGGGTTACCTAAACCTAAAAGATAGGCACCCAACCATGAATAATACCTGTCGTCAGTATAGTAACGGTAGGTGGAAAGGGCCTGGTAAGCGCTAAAGTTCTGATGACCGGTTGTACCCAAAGAGCCACGAAGTTTTAATCTGTCAATGAATTTTACATTCTCAAAGAATCTCTCTTTGCTCACAATCCATCCGGCTCCAACTGACCAGAACGGGGCAAAACGCTTGTTGGCTCCAAATTGAGAAGAACCATCTGCTCTTCCAGAGAATTCAATGTTATAGCGGCTGTCATAAGTGTAGTTAACACTGCCGGTAAAGCCAAGAGCCCTTGTAAAACTCTCGCTGCCCGTTGGTTTCCCGTCTTTGGCGTATTGAAGAGCCATAGAGAGAAAATCAAATTGAGGATTTAAGAAACCCTCCGCCAAAATACCGTAGTTTGAATTTTGATTCTCCCTGATATTTGCATCAAAACCTGCATAGAACGAGTGAACCTGATTGATAAGTTTCGAGTAACTTAAATTCAGACTGCCGTCATAATTAAATGAGTTGGAAAGACCGAGTCTATAGCTCCCTTTGCGGAACATGTCTGCTTCAGAATAGTTGGCAAAAGCAGTGTGATCGGCGGGTTTAAAATCATGGGTCTGACCATTAATTTTGGTGAGGCCTAACCGGAATCTCATAATCAAATCACCCGTAATTGTCCATTCAATTGCAGTATTGTTTGTGATATCAGTACTCTGACCTCTGTTAAATGTATTAATAGTTGCATTGTAAATAGGATTGGTAGGAAGAGGACTCATATAGCCTGTATAGTCATTATTTCCATAATATCCCAAAATCTTATTCACTTTTCCATCCTCATCATAAGCCCGCCAATAGGGGTTTAGCCTGGCATAGTCACTAAAAACACCATAAGGTGATTCGGAGGTATTACCTATACCTATCATAAGGGTATTGGAAAACTTAACGTTACTATAAGTATAACTTAATTTGATTGTTCCATTAAAGGTAGTACGAGAGGATTCTTTCATAACTCCCTGAATGTCGTTAAGCTGAGCAGAAGCAGAGTACCTGAAAGTCTTATCTCCTCCCTCAAGGCTTATATTATGCCTCTGGCCAATACCTGCCCTTAGTGGTTTAGACATCCAGTCGGTATTAACACCTGAGTTAACCTCATTTAAAACATCGTTATAGTATCTCTTTAAAGGTACATCACCCTCTGCACGTGGAGTATCATAGACTCCAACCAAATATTCAAGTTCCAGCTTTTCACGGGCATTAAGACGGTTATAGGCAGTTAAATCGGGTAACTCAACATTTGCATCACCCCTGTACATTACCTTTAGTTTACCCATTGCAGGAGTTTTAGTGGTTATCACTATAACACCGTTCGCACCTCTTGAACCATAGATTGACGTTGCAACCGCATCTTTAAGAAGGGTGATGGATTCCACCTCATTCTCGTTGATATCCAGAAGCTTTTGGAGCGAAGATTGAAAGCCGTCCAAAATAATAAGTGGGGTATTCATACCAAATCTGGATTCATCTTGCAGTTCGTTAACATTTGGTAAGTTAGAGTTACCACGAATCTGAATCTCGGGTAATCTGTTTGGGTCGGAACCAAAGGTATTACTCTCAATAATGTTAAAAGAAGGATCTATGTTCCTTAGTGATGTGACGATATTTCTATTACCGAAGGCCTGAATCTCATCTGCTTTAACAGTAACGGAAGAGCCGGTAAAGGAGTTGATATCTCTGTTGAAGATACCGGTTACAACAACCTCTCCTATTATGCTTGGATCCTCTTGCATAACTATGTTAAGCATAGGCTCTCCTTTGTAAGGGAGTTCCAAAGTTCTCATTCCCAAAAAAGTGAATACCAGAACAGCTCCTCTCGGATTTTTTAATACAAAAGAGAAATTACCGTCTTCGTCTGTTACAAACCCTGTTCTAGTCCCTTTAATCATAATGGCTACTGCAGGAAGCGGCTCACCGGAAGAGTCAACCACCCTACCTTTTACTTCGACGGCATTTTGAGATTGCGCTGCCCCTACGGGTATCACAACTTTTTCTTTTTTCTTAATAACAATGGCATTGTCCTGAACCGTATATGTCAAGTCCGTTCCTTTAAGAGACTCTTTGAGAGCTTGCTCTACATCGTCAGCCTCTATATTCAAGGTAACTTTTCCTGCAGATTCAAGCTCTTGCGAGTTGTACATAAATTTAAATTTACTCTGTTTTTCGATCATCCAAAGAACATCTTTTAAACTGAGATCTTTAACAGAGAGCACAATTTTGTTTTGAGCAAATAACATAATGTTAAAACTCATGAAAAGGAGTATAAAAAGGGCCTTAAAACCCTTGTAAATACACATCTTTCCCTGTCTTTCCAGGTCTCCCCGAATAGTTGTTAATAAAATTTTTTTCATTTGTTAAAATTTAGGTTTAGAGAAATTAAGTTTTACTGATAATTATTTTTCTGCCTTCAATCTTTACTTTTAATTTTCCGTTAGCTTCAATGATCCTTAGAATAGGATCCAACTCTTCGTATCTGTTGATGTTACAACCATATTGATAGTCCTGTATCTCTCTCTCCATAAAGACAACCTCTACATTGTAAAGCCGTTGAACAATCTTCATAAGCTTTTCAAGCCTTATGTCCTTAAATTTAAAGATTCCGTCTTTCCATAAGGTGTAATAAGAGACATCAACAATCTCTTTAGTAGCCTCTCTGCTTATCTTATTGTATGAGAATTGTTCATTTGGAGATAGAACCTGTTCTTCGATTCCAGAACCTGATATTTTTACAGCCCCCTCAACCAGTGTGGTCTGGAACAGATTCTCATCGGTATATGATGATATATTGAATGAGGTGCCCAGTACTTTAACTTGTAAGTCTCCGGAATTTACAATAAAGGGTCTGTTGCTCTCCTTTGCCACCTCAAAATAGGCTTCACCTTCAAGGAAAATTTCTCTGTTTTGATTAGAGAATTTCACAGGGAACTTAATCTTTGATAATGAATTTAAATGCACAGTTGTACCGTCACTTAAAAGAATCTTATATCCCTTTCCAAAAGATACCGAAACTTCATTATACTCTAATTTTACCGGCTCTTCTGTTTTATTGTCACCACTGTAAATGAGTAAATTACTGCTGTTTTCAATTTTTTCCGATTTACTTAACTGTATCGCTCCTTCAATTGCAGTCAAATCCACCACCCTGCCATCTGATAGTTTTAACTGTGCTTCATAATGCGACTCAAAAACAGGCGCTTTGAGGGTAACGCTGCCCCTCTCTGTTGTAATGAGATATAATCCGCCTGCCAGGATTATTACCGCTGCTGCAATTTTTGCAATATTTAAATAGATAGTTTTATTTTTATTATGAGAGATTCGTTGCTGAATAAAACCGTTGGTGCCTCTCAATTGTGGTCTCTCTTGCGCCAATTTTTCCCAAGCTTCTTCAATATCTATAGCCCTTAATTTTTTACCTTTTTCCTCCTGATATTGAGGAGTTATAACTCTGTTAAACAGCTCTCTGTTATCATCTGAGAGGGATATCCATTTTTGCAGTTTTTTAAAATCTGCCTTTCCAATCTTTTGAGAGAGATAATCCGCAATAATTCTTGAAATTTCAAACCACTCCTTAAGCATCTTTTCTATAATATAATACTACAACACAAAAACGCCGTTTTATGGGTAAGATAAAATAGCCTTTCTAACAAATAGTATCTATCGGTAATAAATTAACCCAGGAAAATCCAGATGAGATAATAGTGTTCTTTAAGAATAACTTTTAGTTTTTTATAGGAGATCTTCTTTTGCTTATGTACCGTTCCCTCTGCTATTCCAAGGATATCTGCAATTTCAGAATTCTCCTGAGTTTATCACTTATTTTCAGTATGAATTATAATTACCTAAATACAAGCATCTTGCATTTTTTGCGACCCCCAAAAAGGTGTCGCAGAAAAAAATTAGCTAAATTTGCGGCATGTATGTTCGTAGAAAACCCAATAGATCTGGTAGTACTAGCGTTGTAGTTGTAGAAAAACGCAAGGGTAAGATTCAATATCTTAAAACCATAGGTGTGAGTTCTGACCCAATAGAAATTGATTATCTGCATTTACAGGGCAAAAGATGGATCTTAGAGCAGGCGGGCAAGCGAGATATGTTTTTAGAGCAAATTCATCAAGAAGAAGAAAAACTCGTTGTGGAAGGGTTTTTAAATAAGATAGAACACATATTAATCAATGGGACTCAGCTAATTTTAAATCCTGTTTATAAAAATATTGGGTTTGATAAAATAAATGATGACGTTTTAAAGCATTTAGTTATATCTCGTATTTGTCAACCCCAAAGCAAAGTTGCCACATCAGATTATTTAAAGTCCTATTTTGATGAGGATGTTGACTTAAATAAGATATATCGTTATTTAGATAAACTATCCGATACTCAAAAAGAGAAGATACAAGAGATTAGCGTAAATCATACTAGGAAGGTTTTAGGAAGCAGTATTGGAGTGGTTTTTTACGATGTAACGACACTTTACTTTGAAATAGACGAAGATGATGAATTGCGAAAGAAGGGTTGGTCTAAAGACGGAAAGCATTCCCAACCTCAAATAGTTCTTGGACTTTTGGTCAGTAGAGGTGGTTACCCCTTGGCTTATTCTATACATGAAGGTAACAAATATGAAGGGCATACCATGTTGCCAATTATTCGAGATTTTGTTTCAAAATTTAATTTGGAAGAGTTCATTATTGTTGCCGATTCAGGTTTAATGAACGCTGAAAATATCAAAGACTTAGAAACGAATAACTACCAATACATAATTGGAGCAAGAATAAAAAGTGAAAATCAAGTTGTCAGAGAATGGATTTTATCTCAGGACAAAGTAGAAGGTAGTTTTTATGATTATCAAAAGACCAGGCAACAAAGATTGATACTTGGTTATACTGAACAACGCGCTCGGAAGGATGCTATTAATCGTGAAAAGGGGATTAAGCGACTTGAAAAAGAATATAAAAGTGGGGCAATAACAAAAGCTAAAATCGACAAAAGAGGTTATAATAAATTTTTAAAGCTTGACAATCATGTAAATGTTGAAATTGATTATTCAAAAATAGCAGAAGATGCACAATGGGACGGATTAAAGGGATATGTTACCAACACAAAACTCTCGGGGAGCGATGTTTACCAGCAATATAGTGAACTGTGGCAGGTTGAGAGGGCATTCAGGGTTACCAAAGGTGCTCTGGCTCTGAGACCGATGTTCCATTTTACAAAAAAACGCATTGAAGCGCACGTCTGTATATGTTTTGTAGCTTACAAAGTCTATAAGGAACTGGAACGAATCCTTAGGAACAATGACATAACAATGAGTGTGGATAAAGTTTTATCCATAGCAAAAACAATAACAACCATAAAAGTTAAACTGCAAAAAAACAAAGATACTATCTCCAAAACTATGCTAATAACAGAAAAACACAAATCTATCTCCAAGTTATTTGAAAATGATTTTTGGAACCAAACTTAAATGGGTGTCGCATTGACGAAGTCAGGAGATGAGATAATAGTGTTCTTTAAGAATAACTTTTAGTTTTTTATAGGAGATCTTCTTTTGCTTATGTACCGTTCCCTCTGCTATTCCAAGGATATCTGCAATTTCAGAATTCTTTTTGCCGTCGAGGGTTAACTTTATAATTTTTTTGCACTGTTTGGGCAATGATTCTACCGCATTATAAAAAATTCTGTAAGACTCCTCTTCAATAAGAATATTTTTAAATGTTATATTTGATTCGGCATTCTCAAATGTCCCGTTTTTTCTCAAGTATTTTTTGTCGTTCCTTATTAAATTCAGGCAATCATTTCTGATAGCGGTATACAAAAAAGCTTTAATCTTGTAACTATTGTCAAAGTTTTCCTTTCTGTCCCAAAATTTTATAAAAGCATTCTGCACAACATCGGCTGCAAGCATCTCATCCTTTAAATATTTGTTTGCAAACAGACGTAAAGTCGGATAGAATTCACCAAAAAATAGTCGGAATTCCACAACATCGCCTTTCTGAATTTTTTCGGTATTGTACTTCATAGCCGCATCAATGATACTCCGGATATTGCAAAGTTGCCATTTTTTTTGTGAAATCACATTTTTATGCCACCCTTTTTGCTTAATTTGTGTTAATCGGAAATTTTAAGGCTATCACAGATATTGAATAACCCCCAAAAGTTTTTTCATCTAACTTTTGGGGGTCTCTGCATTTTTAAATAGCCTCTATTACCGCTACTCCGGTTATCGCCGGGTTTGTATTATTCCATCTGTCAGATAAAATTTAGTTTGAAGGTATAAAACCAT
This sequence comes from uncultured Muribaculaceae bacterium, assembly GCA_964479995.1. GTDB lineage: Bacteria > Bacteroidota > Bacteroidia > Bacteroidales > UBA932 > Bact-08. The sequence goes on from CAYZPF010000021.1 coordinate 14,933, forward strand.
TCATTATTACCTCTATACGATTATCTGTTGAGAATATCTCTTTGATAAAGTTATGAACTTTCCCGGGAGTAACTGAATCTAAAGCAGCTTTGAAGGGGTGGTGATAATCTTTCCCCAATATAAATCTGGTATTGAGCGAGGAGAGCCAGTAGCTGTTGTTCCTGAGGTTCTGCTCGTAATTCTTGTTCATGTACTCCAGAATTTTGTTGAAGTCCTCTGTATCAATACCATTTTTAACTACATTGTCAATCTCCTGATATGCTCTCTTAAGTAGTCTCTCTTTTAAAGCTACGTCTGTGTCAAAATTAAATGAAAAACTGTAGGAGTCTTCTGGGTAATAGCTTAGATTTAATTTTACGCTTACGCCGTATGTCCCTTGTTCTTCTTCACGGATTGTGCGGGTAAATACAAGGTCAAATACTTGAGATGCGATAGTTGATAAAAGACTATTTTCCAGTGTATAAGGGATATTACCGGAGGTGAGTGAGAATACAGTAGTTTTGGGCTTCTGCATCTCTTGTTCAAATTCATTGGTTACTTTACCTTTTACAACTCTGTAACCCATATCTTTCCACTCTTCCTTAACTGCTTTATTTGAGGGTAACGAGGCAATATAGGTTTCCACAAGCGGTTTCAGTGCCTCTTCATCTATGTTCCCGACAAATATAAAGGTAAAGTCTGCTGCATTTGCGAAGCGTTCCTTGCCCAACTCCATAACTCTGTCATAATCTATTTGCTCAACCATCTCTTTTTTAAATGGCTGCATATATAGATTGCGACCATAAAGAGTGCTCTGCAAAGAGTCGTTGAAAATAGTACCGGGATGAGCTTCGGCATTTTTTAGCTGATTCTCCAATTTCATACGCCATGATTCGAATGCATCTTTATCTTTACGTACATTGGTAAATCCTAAGTGTATTAGTTGCATTAACGTTTCAATATCTTTGGGAGAACAGTTTCCGTTAACTGATTCTGAAAGTCCGCCAATTTTAAAGGCAAATGATGCATTTTTACCGGCCAACACTTTACCCAAATTGAGGATACTAAAGTTACCTAAACCGCCTAATGAATAAACATCGTTGATGATTTTTGAGCTTATTACATCCTTTTTGTCAAACAGAGAATAGCCACCTTTACTTGAAGCTGTAAATAGTATCTGGTCGTCTTTGAAGTCGGTTTTCATAAGAACAACTTTTGCTCCGTTTGAAAGATTCCACACTGTAGATTCACCAATAGGCTCTTTTTCAACCGAAACAACCTTTCCTGCAGGCGGCAGCGCCGGAATGAGAGGCTCGTCGGACAACTCCTCTTTATAAGGCTCCACATCTGCCTCTCTGGCTTTATTATATACAGCCAGAAGCGTCTCTTTTGCGGGCACTTCCAATCCATCTTTCTTAGGCATCATAAGAGTCATTACCATGTTTTCCTCTGTTGGCAGAGAAGCTGCATATTTATTAATCTGTTCCAGAGAGATCCCAGCTGTTAATTGTTGCATCAACATATAGCTTATCTCAATTCCCGGGAAAGCATAGCCGTTTAAGAAATAGTTAAGAGAGCCTTTAACATAATAACCATTGCTCAACTTATCCTTCTCTCTGTATGTACTTTCATATGAGCTTGTATAATTTGCCTTAGCTCTTTCATACTCTGATGGTGTAAAGCCATATCTTCTTATCTTCTCAATCTCCGTTGTTATTGCTGTTAAAGAGTTCTCAATCTCACCCTCTTTTATACCAATATTGACATCGAAAGAGTTCATTGTATTGGCAACTATAAAATTTCCGTAACCTGCTCTGGCCCCCAGAAATGGAGGATTGGGTTTTTGGGCCAATTCAGCCAGTCTGGAGTTTAACATATTTATTACCATATTGTTCATATACCCCATTACAGAAGAAGCGGTTGTAGAACGCAATTCATAAGGGAGCTGCTCTTTTTTATACATTATAGATAGGCCGATGCCTTGTGCTTCCGGGTCAGCAGCAATTCCAATAAGAGGCTCTTGATTTGGTTCAACCGGATAGATCGTTCTGGCAGCAGCGTTTGCAGGCATTTCAATTTTTGAGAAAAGATTAATTATCTTTTGTTCAACCACATCTACATCAAAATCACCAATTACAATAATACCTTGAAGGTCGGGACGATACCATTTATGATAATAGTCTCTAAGCTCTTGATATTTAAAATTATCAACAACTTCTACCAATCCGCCCGGTAACCTGTGAGCATATTTATTGTCAGGCAAGATTATAGGTAAAATCTCCTCTGTCATCCTTTGTTGTGCATTATTACGAGTACGTAACTCCTCACGTATTACACCCCTCTCGCTATCTATCTCCTCTTCGGTAAGTAACAGTTCATGCGACCAGTCATGTAAAATCAAGAGGCAGGAATCAATAATACCCTCTCTTTTTACAGGGACGGCTGATATATTATAAACAGTCTCATCTATAGCTGTATAGGCATTAAGATTGGCTCCAAACTTTACACCTATCTTCTCTAAATAGGTGATTAACCCCTTCCCTGGAAAATTTTTAGTCCCGTTAAATGCCATATGCTCCAGAAAGTGGGCAAGACCTCTCTGGTTTTCCTCTTCCAAAATAGAGCCTACTTTTTGAGCGATATAAAACTCTGCTAACCCTTTAGGTTCTGAGTTTTGCATTACAAAGTATGTTAAACCGTTATCCAATTTAGCGGTCCTGATCTTCTCGTGAAACGGTAATTTCTGCGGCGCCTGCGCAACTACTAATAGTGTTGTTGCAAACAGAAAAGTAATAATTAAGGTAATTTTTCTCATGTGTTCTCTTTTATAATTTCTATTATTTTCTCATTGTTTACAATCCTCATGCCATGTCGTTCGTCAGAAATACCCTGTTGTAAAGTATAGGTATATCTTGGTACATTCCCATCCAATACAGTGGGAAGATATTGGAACTGCATATGATTGTTACTATCTCTTAAAGTAACTCCTGCCTCCATGATATGCGTAGAAATTATAAAGATACACTCCTTGATTTTGGAAAAGGAGTCGGTTATAGTTACTGTAGCATCGTACGCATCCTTGACATTAGTACCTTTAAAAAGCTCGTCGAAGATAATCGCAAATTTCTTGCCAGAAGCAGCGGCAGTTGCAATCTTCTTAACCCGCACAACCTCAGCATAGAAGTGACTATACCCCATACTTAAATCGTCAGGTACGTTGATGGAGGTGTAAAGTCCTTGTAAGACAGTGAAATTCATTGATCTGGCAGGAACAGGAAAGCCCATATGCGCCAGATAAACCGAAACGCCAAAGGATTTCATCAAAGTTGACTTCCCTGCCATATTAGCACCCGTCAGAAAGAAGACATTCAATTTATTACCTATTGCTAAATCATTGGTAACGGCATTAGAAATAGCAGGATGGCCAACACCTTTGAGCTCAATGTAAGAGGCCGGGCCACTCTCACAGGCTGCCGCATAATGGAATCCTCTCTCCTTTCCCACCCCGGAAACTGCAGCCATTACATCCATCTCATACATCAACTCTAAAAGTTTATTGAGAGAATCAGAGAGAGTGTATCTTACCTTATGATCATATAGGGCAAAACGAAGAAAAGTAATAGGCTCATCCTTATCCAGAGAGAAGATCCAGGCAAGGCGTCTATTTTCAAGAATGGAGAATATCTTCTTAACACTCTCGTAGTAGGGATTGCTCTTTACGGCAGGATTATTCCCCATGTCTGTAATGTGAACTTGAATCCTTTTCAAGAAATCTACAGTAGCGCTGAAACCTTCTTCAAGGATGCCATACTCCTTGTCTCTGGCAATTAACTGCAATAATTTCCTCTTTGAACTGTGCAAAAAGGAGATTAAAATATTCTTATGATCTGAACTTTCAAGATAGTGTTCAACACGACTCATCTCCTCGCCCGAAAATGGGAAAGTCAGATTATGAGTCTGGAAAAGTGAGAATTTTGAGCTTTGTTCATTAATTAGGGAAGCGTCAGTATAGGGGTTAAGAAAGAAACGCTCCAGCAATAACTCGCCACGCCTTGTTACAGTCTTATTAAAAAGACTGAATATTGAGTTGGTCTTATATTTACCTAATATATTTAAATCTTCTAATGTTTGACTATCAATCTCAAATTTCATCTGCTGACCCTCCTGTGCATTTATCTAAAATATCCAAAATACCCTCATTCCTTATAATGACCATACCGTGCCTGTCAGAAGTAATACCTCTGGCCAACTGATAGGTGTAGCGGGGAATATCACCATCCATTACTGTAGGGAGATAAACAAAGTTGATATTATCACAACTCTTACTCAAGGTCTCTCCTGCCTCAATAATATGAGTCGAAATAATGAAAGTGCAGCTCTTATTAGCGGCAAAAGCCTCGGTAACAGCAACAGTGGCGTCATACGCATCCTTAACATTGGTCCCTCTGAAAAGTTCATCAAAGATTACTACAAAGTGCCTGGAGCCCCTGAGAGTTTCTGCTACCTTCTTTACGCGCATAACCTCAGAGTAAAAGTGGCTGTAACCAATATTGATGTTGTCTGCTAAATTAATAGTAGTAAACATACCATCCTGAACAGTAAAAATAACCCTGGAGGCAGGTAGCGGAAAACCCATATGAGCCAGATAAACTGCTATGCCAAAACTTTTCATGAACGTAGATTTGCCGGCCATATTGGCTCCCGTCAAAAAGATCATGTTACTATCTTTGTCAACAGTAATACTGTTAGCTATAGGATTCTTTAGCAGAGGGTGAAAAATACCCTCCATCTCAAGCTCATTACTACCCGGAGGCATCGCCTTGGCAAAGACAAAGCCTTTTTCAGTAGCTACGCGTGCAACAGATATATAAACATCCAACGAATAGATGTAGTTAAGAAGCTTCCTTATCTCTTCCCGGTGGCTAAAGCGATAACGCTGATCATATCCGGCAACCTTAGAAAAAGGATATTTTTTAAAACTCTTCTCGCGAAGAGAAGAAGAAAACTCATCCAAAGAGAGAATAGAACTTATCTCTTTTACCTGATCAAGGTAAAGGGGCTCTATATCTTTGGAAGAGAGTTCGTCAATGAATGATTTAAAAGAGCAAAGCATCTCTGTAACTGCCAAGACACCTTTATGAATCAACTCATAATCGGTATCGCTACCAATAGCACGCTTAAACTTACGCTCAATATCATTCTCATGTGCTACAAGGCGGGTACGAGTGTCGTTGTTCTTCAAATAAAATTCAATAATGTCAAATAACTCAACCTTGAAAGGAAACGAAAATTTGTACTTCTTAAAGTAATCTATAATCTTTGAACGCTCTGTAATCTTATCTACATCTGACATTGGATTACGAAACATATCTTCTAATATGAGAGAACCGCCACTAGTTACGGTGCGATTATAAACACCGTAAACCGACAGCCCCCCTACACGCCCAAAGATACCCAGATCATTCACTGTCTGTCTATCTGTTGTAAAGCTCATCTGTTATAAAATTAATCTATTGTACTTATTATCTTTTATTTATCTCTCCTATAGAACCATAACAGGAGATAAAAGATGGCTATAAAGATGGGAATAATTCCTAAATAAATCCATTTAGAAATTTTTAATCCTGTTAATTTTAACAAAATTTTCTATAAAGTATTGATTATAACTTTCCGGTAACAAGATATAACCTCTCGCCTAATCCAATACTATATCCTTGAGAATACCAGACTATTCTGCCAAATGTATCAGCTACTAATATAAGTGGCATTTCCGGATTTTTACCAAGTTTAAGCGATGTGGTCACCTCTTCAAAAATTTGATAATCAGTATCTATGCCTAAAACAAAGCTCTTTGACATTCCCGCAGAGAGTTCTCTATTGCCGGCAATATCCTGTAATTGTTTATTATTATTAAAAAGAAAGATTAACGGCCTGCCCCATCTTTCGAGCTCATCCGAATATTTCTGAATATCTTTTATTGCGTGGGTGCTTGGCTCATGGTTTGATTTCATGAAAGCAAGAACAAAGAATCCTCTTCCGGTACAATCCAGGATTGATTGTTCTTTTCCAATCGAACCGTTAAAGAATTTTGCCTCAGGGTTTAGATTTGCAAGAACTCTTAAATCCTCAGGATCATCCCTCATAATCAGTTCGGCAGCGGTGAGTTTATCTTTTACAATATTAAAGAATGAGAGCCTGCCAAGCACCTTTCCGCTTGCCATTCTGGTACCATTTGTAAGCAGGTAGTACCCTTGCTCTACTTTAACCGGTTCTTTGAAAACACTTTTAACGCTGTTCGTCCCTTCGTAACCCTCTTTATCTCTAAAATTAAGTGTATTGATTCTTCCATTTTCTATCTTGGCAACAGTAAAGTGAGATTCAAATTTTGGGTCATCAATAATTTTTCCGTTGTATTTAACGGACAGAAGGCCATATTCTCTTGCAACTGCCCTCTCTTCACCAAACAGATCTACATCAATCCACTCTTCATTATGCCAATATTGAACCTTGCCGGTCATCTCTTCGAATCTGGCAGGTATCCCAAATGTCCTGCAGATTGCAATAAAAAGAGCCTCCGCAGCCTTTTTGTCTGCCGCCATAAGTTTGTAAACTCCAACAGGGGTAACAGGGATATTTTGAGGATTATATTTTGATGCAGGTTTAATGTTGCGGCAAAAATTAAGTATTGCTTCCGGATTATTTTCAAAGCCCTTTTCACCCAGCTCTTTAGATAAATACTCTCTCCAGTTGCACAACAACTCTTTTCCTACCCGTGGATTGAGCAGATACTTTTTAAATTCACCGGGCTGTCCATTTTGCAATTTCCCATAATATGTGATATGGCTCTTTAATACCTCCGCCGGCGTATCTCTCAAATCTTTTTCTGAAATCATCTCAAGCATATCTACCCCGTCTTGAAAACTATCTGCAGGGAGCCACTCAAGGAATCTTATTATCTCCATATAGTTCCCTCTGGAAGAGTGGATAAATCTCTCTAACGGCTCTTTTGATGTAGATTTGCCGCTCTCTTCCAACTTTCTAATAAATTGTGTGATTGCAACACTATCCGGAAAGCTCTTTATATAACACTTCGCAAAGAGTCTCCAATGGCCAATCTTCGATTGTTCTCCTCTCTCTCCTCTTTGGTGACAACCTGCTCTGCAACTCCTGCAACAGGGGGAACAATCTCCATCTCTGCGGTAAATAGATCCCCCTCCCTCCTGTCCAGTACTACCTCAATCTCCACGGAGTCATCCTTAGGGGTTATCTTCTTATATCCGAATAAGTCATCCTTATAAGCCCAAACTACCACATCACCCCTTCCGAGGGTGGCATTAGAGTAACCGGCTCTATCTGTCTTTGTAACAATTGCGCTGTAAAGCTCTGCATAGTTATAGATCTTATAATCTACTCCGGCTCCCTCTACAATATTCCCCGCTTTATCTGTTACCTTAACCTTAACCTTTGATACCGGTGCATAATTGGCAGTAACATTTATCTCGGTAAAAGCTCCTGTCCTCTTGATTATATCCTCCTCTCCCTCATAATATCCGAATACTCTGCTATGCATCAGCAGTCCTCTCTTTGCTGTGGAGCTAAACCATGCCACATTTAGTTTGGGCTCCGGCTCACATGCCCCTAAATAGTACCATTTCCCATCAACCCAGACCTCTACCCAGGCATGGTTATCATCGGTATGCGCCCAACGCGGAGTATAAACCTGACGGGCAGGGATACCTACCGATCTCATTGCCGCCACTGTTAAGACAGACTCCTCTCCGCATCTGCCATGCGCTGTTTTGACAGTTGCAAGAGGCGATGATGTCCTTTCGTCAGAGGGAGTATAGACAACCTTCTCCTGGCACCATCTGTTTACTTCAATAACAGCCTCATATAAAGAAAGCCTGTTCACTCTGCTTTTCAACTCTTTATAGAATATAACTCTTGAAGAATCAAGGGTTTCGTTGTTGATCCTTACAGGTAAAACAAAGTGTCTGAAAACATCCTCCGGTATAGCTTTTCCCCACGGCATCTCCCTTCTCATTTTAAAAGCGTGCCTCACACCTGTTAAAAAGAGATTCGGATCGTAATCTGCAATATCTCCAATTGGCATATATGCGTAAAGAAACTTAAGAGCCTCGCTCTCTCTTTTATTTTTACACTCCTCAAAAATCGTAAAGAGTGATTCGTTGTCAATAAACCTTCTTTTCGCTTCAAAATCCTCCTCAACCATTTCAATATAGGCAGGGCTTGACATTACAGGTTTGTCAATTGTAAACGCTATCAATTTTACGATAATTAAAACGGGAACAATCACTAACAGTGATATAAGTAATCTCTTTAGCATATTTATACCTTTTTAGAAGAGTGAATAATTCAACTAAGTTATTATTTTATTTTTAAATTTGGGGGTTATTTATAATATTGAACGTCAATATTCCCCTTATATAATGGCCAATGAAACTATTATAGAAATTTGTGCGGGCTCTGTAGAGAGTTGTATTATAGCAGAGCAGGCAGGTGCACAAAGAGTTGAGCTCTGTAGCGTGCTCTCTTTAGGTGGAGTTACCCCCTCTTATGGTATGATTGCGGCTGCACGAAAAGCAGTTGAGATTGACATTAATGTATTAATAAGACCAAGACAAGGCGATTTTATCTACAGCAGGCATGAGATGGAAATTATGATGAAGGATATAGAGTTGTGTGCCGATTTAAAGACTAATGGCGTTGTTTTTGGCGCTCTGGACAAATACGGCAACATTGATAAAGAGTTTTGCAGGCCTTTGGCCGATTTAGCCCGTTCGCGCTCCCTCTCCTTTACTTTTCACAGGGCAATTGACCAATCTGCAGATATAATCCGCTCGGTTGAAGAGATTATATGGCTTGGCGCCGACAGAATTCTCACCTCCGGAGGGGCTCCTACAGCTCCTGAGGCCCTTTCAATTATCAGGAAGATGGTTGAGGTTGCCCAGGGACGGATAGTAATTATGCCAGGATCCGGAATAGATGAGACCAATATTTTAGAAGTAATTAATGAGACCAGAACAGGCGAAGTTCATCTCTCTGCATCGGAACAGACTGATTCATCCGCTGTACACCGCCCTCCCCTCTCGTTCACCCCGGAGATCCTTGGGGGAGATTATACAAGAAAAGAGAGCTCTTTGCAAAAGGCAATCTCCGCAATAAATAAGATTAGAAAATAAGTTTGGCTTTGATTACTATCTTTGTGGGAAAAAATAAATGAAACAATTTGGCACAGTTATCTGGACTTCATTACTATTAGCATTTGCAGCTTTCTTAATGATCCCTTCAACTCACACTCTCTTTGTATCAGCCACCTCGGCACATCCCTATTTAATGGGATTTATAAAGTTTGCTATTCTCTCAACAATGGGGGAGTTCTTAGCTGCACGTATAGTATTGAAAAAATGGCAGCCGGTCAAGGGAGTTATACCTAAGATGCTAATTTGGGGAGTGTTAGGAATATTAATCGTTATGATGTTTGCAGTTTTTGCAGATGGAGTTTCCGGAGCTGTAAGTAAAGGACTTTTATGGGTTGGAGCAGAAAGTGGTACCGGCATAGCCCAAAGTGGTAGCTTTCTTTCTAAATTACTGAAAGCCTTTTACATTTCCACAATAATGAATCTCACCTTTGGTCCCGTTTTTATGGCCGCTCACCGTATGACTGACACCTGGATTGATGCACGATTCTCCGGTGACGCAATAACCTTTGGTAAGGCAATCTCCACTATTGACTGGAGCGGATTCATTAAGTTTGTAGTGGGTAAGACCATTCCTTTTTTCTGGATTCCCGCACACACCATAACTTTCCTTCTACCCGACACATATAAGGTTATTTTTGCAGCATCGCTCTCTATTGTATTAGGTCTTATATTATCAATGGCAAAACTCCGGTCTCATGACCCTGCTAAAGTTTCCCATGTAAGCCGCCGGCAAACTGCCGCTCTGCTGGAGTTTCCCATGTAGGTCACCGGCAAATTGCACTCTGCCAGAGTTT
>CAYZPF010000022.1:0-24889 GCA_964479995.1 uncultured Muribaculaceae bacterium
TAGACTTAGGATCTAGTGCCGAGAGGCGTGGGGGTTCGAGTCCCTTTGCCCGCACTAAAAGGCAGGTACCCTTGGGGATATCTGCTTTTTAATTATTAAACCGGTTTATATGTTAATAGATAATTAATAGATATATGAAGATTACACAAAAGAGTTTAGATGATTTGACGCTGATTATCACTCTCAATATAGAGAGGGATGATTATGCAGAAAAGAGAAAGAAAAATCTGAATAACTATCGTCGCAATGCTGATTTAAAGGGTTTTCGTAGGGGTATGGCCCCAATGAGCCTTATCGAAAAAACACACGGCAAGTCAGCTCAACTTGATGCTGTTAATGATGTTATATCTGACGGGCTTAATAACTATATCAATGAAAATAAGCTTGATATAATAGGGGAACCGCTTCCCAATGAGAGCGGGAAGAGGACGGACTGGGAGAATGATGAGGAGTTTGAAGTCTCATTTGATATTGCCCTTGCCCCTAAAGTGGAACTGAAGCTCTCTGAAAAAGATAAAATTCCGTACTACGAAGCAGATATAAATGAGACGGAGGTTGAGAAGTACAAGTCCAATCTTCTTAAACAATATGGTACTTTACAAAATACAGAGGCGGTTGAGGAGGATAATTTCATAATAGCCGACCTTACTCAGGAGGCTATGCAGATTGAGGGAACTTACATTGCTGTAAAATCTGTGGGAGATAAGGAGATTCAAAATAGCTTGTTAGGATTGAAGCCGGGTGAGGAGATATCTATTGATGTCAATAAGGCATTCGAAAATGAGACAGACAGGGCAGCCCTTCTAAAAGTGAAGAAGGAGGAGCTGGCTTCTCTTGACCCTGTTTTTACCCTAAGGGTTAAAGAGGTTAAGCGCTATATTGATGCCGAAATAGGACAAGAACTGTTTGACAGCATGTTTGGTAAGGATGTGGTTACTACAGAGGAGCAATTCAATGCTAAAATTAAAGAGAGACTTGAGCAAGAGTATGTGTTGGAAGGTGATTACAGATTCATGCTTGATACAAGAGAGGTCCTCATTGAGAAAGCAGCCATTCTTCTTCCCGAGGATTTTCTTAAAAGGTGGCTCTATACTGTGAATGAAGGTAAATTCTCAATGGAGGAGATTGAGAAGGACTTTCCAATCTTTCTTAAAGATTTCCGTTGGCAATTGATTCGTCAGTATATCACAAATGAACAGAAACTTACTGTTACCAGAGAAAATTTACTGGACCATGCAAGAAAAGTTGCTTCATATCAATTTGCCTCTTATGGATTGAACAATGTTCCCGCAGAACAGTTAGATAAGTATGCAGAATCCCTGCTAGCAAACGAGAAGGAGGGTAAGAGGATCTATGAAAAGGTAGAAGATGACCTGGTTGTAGGGTATGTGCGTTCGGTTGTGACTCTTGATAAAAAAAGTATCTCTACCGGCAAACTGCACGAAATGAATATGTAATAAGAATTTAAAACTAATAAGATATGGCTACGGATTTTGAAAAATATGCTATTAAACACAGGGGGATTAGCACTCTTTCTCTACATAGGGTGAATTCTCTGTATAGTGCTTATATTAATCCCACCATTATTGAAGAGAGGCAGCTGAATGTTGCTGCTATGGATGTCTTCTCCAGACTTATGATGGATAGGATAATCTTTTTAGGCGTACCAATTAATGATGATGTAGCAAATATTATCCAGGCTCAGTTGCTCTATCTGGACTCAACTGAATCCAAATCGGATATCCAACTCTATATCAACTCTCCGGGAGGTATAGTATATGCGGGTTTAGGAATTTATGATACCATGCAGTTGGTCTCTAGTGAGGTTGCTACTATTTGTACAGGTATGGCTGCTTCAATGTCGGCTATTCTGCTTACAGCGGGAGCTAAAGGAAAACGCTCTGTTTTGCCTCACTCCCGGGTGATGATTCACCAGCCTATGGGTGGAGCAGAAGGGCAAGCCAGTGACATTGAGATTACGGCCAGACAAATAGTTACTCTTAAAAGGGAGCTGTATGAAATCATTTCACACCATACCGGTAAAGGGGTAGAGCAGATTGAGAAAGATGCGGACAGGGACTATTGGATGAATGCCAAAGAGGCAAGAGAGTATGGAATGATTGATGAGATTTTGACCAACCCGAATAAAAAATAGAGTGATGTCTTCTGATTACAATGATTTTTGCTCTTTTTGCGGCAGGGGGAAGGATGAGGTTGATGTGTTGATTGCAGGCGATATTTCAGCTATTTGTAATGATTGTGCCCAGCATGCATTGGATTATGCTAATGAAATTTTGGCTGCAAGAAGATCGGCAAAAAGAGGAAATCCCGGATTAAAACTATTGAAACCTAAAGAGATTACTCAATTTTTAGACGAGTATGTAATTGGACAAGATGAGGCAAAAAGATACATCTCGGTTGCTGTTTATAATCATTACAAAAGGATAAATAGCAGTATGGATGATGATCTGGATCTTGAAAAATCCAATATCTTACTGGTGGGGCAGACAGGTACCGGTAAAACTTTGCTGGCAAGAAGCATAGCAAAAATGTTGGATGTTCCTTTTACAATTGTAGATGCAACTGTACTTACAGAGGCTGGTTATGTAGGTGAAGATGTGGAGAGTATTCTTACCAGATTGCTTCAGGAGGCTGATTATGATGTAAAGAGGGCAGAGATGGGCATTGTCTTTATTGATGAGATTGATAAGATTGCAAGAAAGAGTGATAACCCTTCCATTACCAGGGATGTCTCCGGAGAGGGGGTTCAGCAGGCTATGCTTAAATTACTGGAAGGAAGCGTAATAAACGTACCGCCTCAAGGAGGAAGAAAACATCCTGAACAGAGGATGATTGCCGTTAATACTAAAAATATTCTTTTTATATGCGGAGGCGCCTTTGAAGGTATTGACAGAAAGATATCCCAGAGATTGAATACCCAGGTTGTAGGCTACGGGGCTTCCAGTAAGCGGGAGCATATAGATATAAACAATCTCATAAAATATATTGCACCGCAGGATCTTCGCTCTTACGGGCTTATTCCCGAGATAATCGGACGTCTTCCTGTTTTAACCTATCTGGAACCTTTGGATAAAGCGGCTTTAAGGAGAATTCTTACCGAACCTAAAAACGCGCTTGTAAAGCAGTATGTTAAACTCTTCAGACTGGATGGGGTGAGGTTGAAAATTGAGCCTGATGTACTTGATTATATTGTAGATACCGCAGTAGAATATAAGCTCGGCGCCAGGGGTTTGAGATCTATTTGTGAGGCTATCATGGTAGATGCCATGTATAATACCCCATCGGAAAGCAAAAGATCACTTACCATAAAACTGCCTTATGCAATGAAAATGGTAGAAAAATATACCGGTACATTACAAATGTTAAAAGAGGCTTAATGCCTCTTTTTTTTTGTACCTTTGCTCAAACTCTTCCATTATGGAAAATATAAAAATCTCAACAGCTCAGTTTGAATCTCACTCTGGAGATAAGGGCTATAATATGGCTATTATTGAGCGACTTGCGGCAGAAGCTGCCGCCGACGGGTCTAATGTGATTGCTTTTCATGAGTGTTCTATCGCAGGCTATACATTTGCAAAGAACCTTAACAAAAAAGAGTTGCTTTCACTGGCAGAGTTTGTTCCGGAGGGAGAGAGCGTTGCAAATCTAACAGAAATTGCTGCCGACTATAATATTGCAATCCTTGCAGGTCTTTTCGAAAAAGATAGAGAAGGCGAACTCTATTTAGCTCATATATGCGTGACTCATGAAGGTGTTATTGCAAAACATAGAAAATTGCATCCCTATATTAATCCGGTTATTTTGGCAGGGAATAGTTACACAGTTTTTGATCTGTACGGATGGAGATGTGGCATCCTAATCTGTTATGATAATAACGTCATAGAAAACGTTAGAGCTACAAAACTCATGGGGGCCGATATAATTTTTATGCCCCATGTAACAATGTGTACTCCCTCTTCAAGACCAGGATCGGGTTATGTTGATAAGAAATTATGGGAGAGAAGAGAGGTTAATCCTGCTGCTCTAAGGCAGGAGTTTGACGGCCCTAAAGGGAGGGAGTGGCTTATGAAATGGCTTCCTGCAAGGGCGCAGGATAATGGTATTTATGCTGTTTTCTCTAATACAATAGGTATTGATGGAGATCATTTGAAGAACGGCTGCTCAATGATTATTGACCCTTACGGGGATATAATAGCAGAGTGCCGTAAACTGGGCGATGATCTCTCTTCGGCAATAATAATCCCCGAGAAACTTAAAACGTCCGGCGGATATAGGTACACTAACGCCAGACGTCCCGAACTCTACAAAGATATAATAACACAAGAGCATACTCCATTGCAAAAAGTGGCATGGATGGAGCTTTAGCCTGTTACGGCATCTTTCCTTCCCTATACTCCCCGATTATCGTGAGATTCTCGGTAATTGGAGAGATTGCATCAATAGCGCTTCTGTATCTGCTGTACTCGTTAAAGATAAGATCGGTATAGAAAAAATACTCCCACTCTCTTCCTACTATCGGGAGAGATTGTATTTTGGTAAGATTCATATCGTAAATAGAGAGTATAGACAATACATGCGACAGTTTGCCGCTTTTGTGCGGCAGGGAGAAACAGAGAGAGGCTTTATTGACCCCTCTTTGTTCCGGGGTAAGTCTCTCTTTTAACCGGGAGTCATTGGTTACTATGCAAAATCGGGTAAAGTTTCTCTTATTATCTTCAACGCTTGGTTGTAATATCTCCAGGTTATACATCTTTGCTGCAGTTTTACTTGCTAATGCGCCTACCCCTTTAAGGTTTTTCTCCCTTATTCTTTTTGCACTCAATGCAGTATCATCGGAGTCCACAATCATAACCCCTTTTCTCTTTAATTTACTTAGAAAGATGTGGCACTGCATAATTGCAACAGGATGTGAGTGGATCTCTTTGAGGTTCCCAATTTTTTCACCGGGCAGAGCAATAAGATTCTGTATAACTCTCAGATAATGTTCTCCTACTATATTGAGGTTATTTTCAAGTATAAGACTATGGTTCTGTAATAAAGATCCTACAACTGAATTCTCTACAGCGACAACTCCGCAATCTACCCTATTTGCATTGAGCTCTTCAAAGAGATCTGCAAAGGTAACGCATGGTACAACCTCAATACTGATCTCTTTGAAAAACTCATTTGCTGCGAGTTCGTGGAAGGATCCGTACCCTCCTTGTATGGCTACTTTCACCTCGCTACTTTTGTGTGTAGTACTTGTAGAAGAGAGCTATAGATTCAATCCCTTTATAAAATTGGGAAAGGAGATAGCTCTCATTTGGCGAGTGTATAACGTCCCTTTCCAGCCCGAATCCCATCAGCAACGGGTTAGATTTAAGAATTGACTGTAGGTCTGCTAATACAGGGATACTTCCGCCTCCACGACTGGGCACAGGTTCTATACCATACACTTCTCCAATTGCTCTGTGGGCTGCCTGATATACCTTAGAAGATATCGGGCACAAGAATCCCTGTCCTCCGTGATGAGGAGTTACTTTAACCTTTACCCCCTTTGGAGCCAGAGAGGTAAAATGTTCTTCAAAAAGTTTTGATATCTTTACGTTATCTTGATTGGGCACTAATCTCATAGATATTTTTGCATGTGCCTTGGAAGGTAGTACTGTTTTAGCTCCTTCACCGGTATAACCGCCCCAGATTCCGTTTACATCGAGACATGGGCGTATTCCCGTGCGTTCCATTGTGGTGTAGCCCTCTTCTCCGGTTACAGCATCTATACCTAAGAAATCCATATACTCTTTTTCATTAAAAGGCGCTCTGCCTAACATCTCACGCTCTTCCGGAGAAAGCTCAACAACATCATCATAGAAACCATTGATTGTTACTCTTCCCTTTCCATCAATGAGTTTGTCTATCATGCCGGCAAGCACGTTGATTGGATTGGCTATTGCTCCGCCGTAGTGACCTGAATGTAGATCTTTATTAGGACCGGTAACCTCTACTTCAACGTATGATAATCCTCTCATACCTACATTTATTGAGGGTATTTTTTCATCAATCATAGTAGTATCTGAAACAAGGATGTCATCACATATCAGTAGCTCTTTATTGGCTTTTGCCCATTCCGGAAGGCTGGGAGAGCCTATCTCCTCTTCTCCGTCTATTAGGAATTTTACATTGCAGTCAAGCAGGTTGTTTTTTACCAGGTATTCAAAAGCCTTTATATGCATAAAACCCTGACCTTTATCGTCATTTGCCCCTCTTGCATAGATGGCGCCGTCTCTTATTTCAGGTTCAAAGGGCGGTGTTGTCCATAAATTGAGAGGATCTGCCGGCTGTACATCATAGTGGGCATATACTAAGATTGTGGGCTTACTCTTATTAATTATCTTTTGTGCAAATACAACCGGATGTCCTTTGGTAGGATAGACCTCTGCTGTGTCACAACCCGCCTGTAAAAGAAATTCAACATATTTTTCGGCTGCCAATTGCATATCTGCTTTGTGTTCGGCTACCGAACTGATTGATGGAATTCTTAATAGTTCAAATAGTTCTGAAAGGAATCTTTCACTATTCTCTTGGATGTAATTTTTTATCATAACATTAGTTATTAATGATTAGTTATTAGTTGCTAAAATATAAAACCGAGGGTGACTCCAAAGTTATTTGATTTAAAACCGGGATCTTTAATCATCTGTATTTTGGGGTTCCAATCAATTGCCAGAACAATAGGAGATTGTTGAAACTTATACTCTATTCCTAACATTCCGTCCAGAGACATCATGAATCCGCTGGGTTTGACAAGATAAATACCTGCGGAGACTCCGGGACCGGCAAAGAGTGATAAGCCGTCAACATCTACATTGAAATGAAAGAGATAAGCTCCTGTTGTTTTTATCTTAATTTTATCTTTTTTGATTATATCTAAGTCCAGTATCCCTTGAATGGCCTGGTCAGATTTCAGAAAGATCTTACAACTTACACCGGCTGCCGATCCTACTCTGATTCCCAGAGCTTTCATATACTCTTGTGAAGAGGCGGATATTACAATAATTAGAAAAAGTGTAACTAATAGAGATTTTTTCATCTGTTTTTCTGTTAAAAATATGAGATCTCTTTTGATTCCAGTACCGATAGAATATTGTTTGCTAATCTGCTGGCACCAATGCGGAATAGTTCTTTATTGAGCCACTCTTTTCCCAGTATGGAGCGTGTAATGGAGTAATAGACGAGTGCTTCTGAAGGTGAAACAATTCCTCCGGCTGGTTTAAACCCCACCTTTTTACCTGTTTTGTAGTGGAAATCACGAATAGCAATACACATTTCGTGCGCTGCCTGAGGAGTAGCAGCAGGATCAAGTTTTCCTGTTGAGGTTTTGATAAAATCTGCGCCGCTCTCCATTGCAAGCATTGAGGCTTCCCGAATAAGAGTGCGCTCTTTTAAAGCTCCTGTTTCCAGGATTACTTTAAGACAGGCGTCTCCGATAGCTTTTTTTATATCTTTAATCTCTTCTGCTGCCAGATTTGGTTCTCCCCCAAGAAAATAGTTTAATGAGAGGACAATATCTACCTCATCTGCCCCTGCCTCTGCAGCCAACCTGCACTCTTCGACCTTTATTTTTGTAAAGGTTTGCGAGGCGGGAAAACCTCCTCCGACAACAGCAATCTTCACTCCTGGTGCATTGAGCGCCGATTTTACCACTCCTGTAAAGTTAGGATATACGCAAATGGCTGCAACATTGGGGTAGCCGGGGAATTGAGATGAGAAGTTGCTTACTTTACCGGTAAAGGCTGCTATCCTCTTTACGGTATCGGTAGTGTTCAGAGTCGTGAGATCAATCATTCCCAGTATTTTAGCAAGTGTCTCTTTATTGTTTAATACGGATGCTTCTGATACAATGCCCTCTAACTCTTTCTCTCTGTTTGCCATATAGTTGATGTATATTAAAAAATAATTGTCAATAAGTGGGATTTTTTGAATCCAGCCATATAGTCACAGGACCATCGTTGATAAGCGAAACCTGCATCTCTGCCCCGAAAAGGCCGCATTCAACGCTTTTTCCTGTAGCTTCAATTAATAAAGATATAAATTTTTCGTATAAGATCATAGCTTTTTCCGGTTTAGCTGCTCTTATATATGATGGCCTGTTCCCCCTTTTTGTGATGGCGTGAAGGGTAAATTGACTAACAACCAGTATCTCTCCTGAGATATCTTTGAGAGAAAGGTTCATCACTCCGTTCTGGTCATCAAAGATTCTGAGGTTAATGATTTTCTTAACAAGGTATTCGATATCTGCTTCGCTATCGTCCTCTTCAAAACTTGCCAGAATAAGCAATCCCTTTTTAATTGCTCCCGTTATTGCTCCTTCTGCAAATACTGATGCTTCGCTCACCCTTTGTACCAGCGCTCTCATACCGTTACATACTTATGGTTACTTTATACCCTTTTTTTATAAGAGGAGCAGCAATACTATCCATCCTCTCTCTATCTGCTTTTTTGAGATTTTGAGCCGGAGTCTCCCTGTCAATTGTGTAGATCATAATCTCTCTGGGTTCAATCTGTTCTATAACCTTATACCACGCTTCTACCTCTTTTTGGGTAGTATTGTCAATTATCTCTCCTTCGAATTCTCCTTTAAGAAACATCGTTTGTAAGATAAATTTTCCTTTGAATGGGGATAAACCTTCAATTATCTTATTAATTGAATAGTTAAACTGAGGCCTGTCAATTTTTTTTACGGTATCTTCAAATGCGGAATCAATTTTTATAATTGCATTGTCAACTTTAAAAAGTGCATTTGCCACCTCTTTTATATGGATTCTTGAACCATTTGTCAGAACAGATACTTTGGCTTCACTGGCATATTTATCTCTAAGATTTAACGTGATATCTATAATGGCGCTAAAGTGCGGATGCATTGTGGGCTCTCCGTTACCGGAGAATGTGATTGTATCTATAGGACCTATGGTTTTATCATGATTTTTCAGTTTCCGGATAAGAGCCTCTTCTACCTCTTTAACTGTTGGCAAACGGGTGTCCTCTTTACCGTCCCTGTTAAATCCGCATTCACAGTAGATGCAGTCAAAGTTACACCACTTTCCGTACAGAGGAAGCAGATTGACTCCCAGGGATATTCCCAGCCTTCTGCTTTTTATGGGGCCAAAGACAATCTCATTAAAAAGAATGGTTGACATAAGTACTTTATTTTATTTGTTATATAAGTCGTAAAGATTTACTCTCTTTTGTGAGTTTCATTTTTCTAAAATCTATATTGTCGATCATAACAACTCCGGGGGCTTTACCAACTTCAAAGGAGCCGAGATGAGACTCTTTTTGCAGGAATTTCGCTCCGTTGTATGTACCCCACTCAAGTGTCTCATATAACGGAATTTGAGGAAAATAGCTCTGTATGCATTTTAGCTCTTCAATTATCGAGAGCTGGGTATTGCTGGCAAGCGAATCTGTTCCAATGGTAATATTAGCACCTATTCTTCTGAACAGCTCAACCGGAGGGAGTGTTTTATGAATAAAGAGGTTGGAGAGGGGACATAATGACCAGTACAGATTTCTTGCACACTTCATCATTTTATTTGCAGATTCTTCTGTAGTGCAGTTGTTGTGTACAAGCAGCAAATGTTCATCTCCTGTAAATCCACTTTCAAGAAGAGTATCCAGAAAATATAATAGGGGTGATTTGTTAACAGGTTTGGGAATGTTTAACCCTCTCTCTTCAAAGTGTCTTGTCAAAGGACCACTGCCATTAGTGATAAACTCCTCTTCTTCAATACTTTCCTGATTATGGTATGATATTGAGCCAACCCTTGCAGATTCTGTGAGGACAGACTTCATTAAGCCGTTGCTCATAGAATAGGGAGAGTGTGGTGTCAATTCTCCATCAAGTGAGTGCTCTTCCAGAGACCGCTTTAGTTCTGTTGCTCCTGAGATAATTGAGTCCACTTTATTAGCCTCGGTACCGTAGAGCTCCAAAAAAGTGCGGGTATAGAGGGGGCTGTTCTTTTTAATAGAAAAACTCTCTGCAGTATTACTGATATCTGCCATTGCCGATATTCCCGAATTGTACATTGAATTAATCTCTTTAACCATAGCCTCCGCCCGTTCTTCCAATGTGTTTTCATCTCTAAGAGCTGCTATCGCCTTTATAAAGCCGGTCAAACCTGTTCCACTCTTAATCTTTCCTTTAAGATGAGATAACTCCAGATGACAATGAGTGTTTATAAATCCGGGTATAAGAATTCCGTTGTAAAATTCAGTAGATGCTGTCTCATCTGTAAGAGTATCAATGTCTGTAACAGTACCATTGTCATTCAGGGTCAGCACCCCCATCGGAATCGGGGAGCTCGAGTTCATGGGAAATATGTACTGAGCGGCTATTCTTCTCATCCCTTTTTAAAATTGAATATTTAACTATCTCTTTTTTTAGATTATTGCTCCACCATACAGCTATTTGAGGCGTTTCATAAAATGTACGTAATGAGTCTCCTATTGCTTGACTAAAGTCAGGATACAAATCGGGAACACGTAACCATCTTACAGCTCTGTCAATTTGACTCATCCTTGAAATCTTGCGAGACTCATCTGCAAATTTATTAAGTGTTGCCAATACTGAGTCTTCTTTTGCTTTCCTGTATATCAATTCATCGGTTTCACTCTCTTTTTCCTCTAAGATTAATAAGGCTTTAGCATAAATTTTGTTAAGTTTTGCAGGTCGTGTGAGATAATAGCTGAGTGCTTTTTTAAAATCCTTTGAACTGTATCCGTATTTTTTAAAGATTGGTTCAAAGTATCTGGTTGAATCATTATTTAGTAAAATTTCGTGATTCAGGTTAATATATTTTTCCGCTATGTGTATCTCTGCTATGATGAGTGGCATTTTTTTAGATGAGATATGTACTTCCGAGCAGGAAAATACTATAAAGAGTAAGGTTGCAAGTATGTATTTGATATGCCTCATTGATACCTTTTATAAACTACAAAGTTAATTTATTATTACTATTTTTGCCCAAAAAAAGATGAGAGTACTCATTATTGGCTCTGGTGGACGGGAACATGCCATTGCCTGGAAATTGTCTCAAAGCAGTAAGCTGGATAGCCTTTTTTGCGCACCTGGGAATCCGGGAACTGCCCGATTCTCGCAGAATCTCATAATTGATATTAAGAATTTTAAGGAAATTGGTGATGTCGTTCTTAAAAACAGTATCAATATGGTAGTAGTAGGACCTGAAGAGCCTTTAGTTAAGGGGCTTAGAGACTATTTTGAGAATGACCCAATTTTAAAAAAAGTGTTGTTTATCGGGCCTGGCTCCGCGGGTGCTCAGTTGGAGGGGAGTAAAGATTTTGCGAAAGGCTTTATGGAGAAGTACGGGATACCAACTGCCGGATACATGAGCTTTAATGCCGGGTCATTAAGCGAAGCCGAGAGTTTTCTTGAATCTCTGACTCCACCCTATGTCCTTAAGGCAGATGGTCTGGCTGCGGGTAAAGGTGTAATAATTGAAAATGATATCTTAAAAGCCAAAGCCGAATTGCGTGAAATGTTTTCAGGAAAATTTGGCGAGGCGGGAAAAAGAGTTGTAATAGAAGAGTTTCTCTCCGGAATTGAACTTTCTGTTTTTGTCCTGACTGACGGGAAAGGTTATTTGATTCTACCTGAGGCTAAGGATTATAAGAGGGTAGGAGATGGAGATACAGGATTGAATACCGGGGGTATGGGAGCCGTCTCACCGGTTCCGTTTGCAGATGAAAAATTTATGAAAAAGGTAGAAAAGAGAATTATTAAACCAACAATAGATGGCTTAAAAAGTGAAGGGATAGACTACAAAGGTTTTATTTTCATTGGTTTGATGAACTGTTTCGGAGAGCCTTATGTTATTGAATACAACGTTAGAATGGGAGATCCTGAAACCGAGGCTGTGTTACCCAGAATTGAGAGTGATCTTCTGGAACATTTTATTGCGTTAGGTAGTAATAAGCTTGATAAAGAGAAAATTGTAATTGGAGATAAAACTGCATTGACATTAGTTATGACTTCTGGAGGTTATCCCGGTACGTTTGAAAAAGGGGTTGAAATAGAGCTGGATGAATGCCTGGAAAATATTACTCTTTTTCATTCAGGTACATCTATTGTCGATGACAAACTCGTGACGTCGGGAGGCAGAGTTATGGCTTTAACCGTATTGAGTAAAGATATAGAGGAGGGGAGAAAAGAGCTATATAAACTAACCTCTCATGTTAAGTTTAAAAGAAAGTATTTCAGAAATGATATCGGTTTAGATCTTATTTAACTCATTCATTTGGAAAGATTAAATCATGAGAGGTGACAAAAGGTACACATTTGTTAATTCCCCTTTATTTTTAGGGCTATTTGTGCTCTTTATGTTATTTACTTCGTTGATATTATCTGTTAACGCTATTGATCTACCGGTTCGCCGGTCGTTCCCTTTGCTTTCCGGTATTTTTGATATTGTAACACTCTCATCCTCCACCTCTTATTTACTATCTGTAACAGTATTGCTAATTATTGCATTTTCAATTTACTATACAAATGAGAGGCTCTTTTCTTGCGGTAGGAGCTCTCTCTCTTTAGCCCTTTTTTACCTGATAATTTCCCTTTCCGGACCGGGCTCTATCTATTTTTCCGGCGCCATGATTGCAGCACTTCTCCTTGTATGGTCCCTATACTTTTCTGTTTTAACTAAAAAGGGGGATACACAGCTTTTTTTGTCCCTCTTTCTTATTTCGACAGCCTCTCTGTTTGACTTTCATATTATCTTTTTAGTTCCGGTGATCTTCTTTTACTCTTTGACTACCTCCTCTTTTGCAGTTAAAAGTGTATTTATTGCTCTCGTTTCAGCTTCCATTCCATATCTTATTATATTATCTATACGTTACCTGCTTTTTGGAGATGTCGGAGAATTTCTGTCAGAGATCTTTAAGGAACTAATAAATATAAATTTACCTCTGCTAAAAATTGAAACAGTAGCGGAGGCTTTGGTATTACTTTCAGTTGCTACTCTTGCCTACCGTTCTTCTTTTGAAATTTTGAAGATTATTAACAGATATAAAGTTGTGAAATCTATTGGTCTGCTAAGATATATGGTAATACTGGCTGTACTTTTGATAATTACAATGCTTTATAAAGACTTCCGGAATCCGTTTACTGTAATAATTTCTGTTCCAATTTCTTTTATAATCATGGAGTACCTTTCTTTAAAGACAGAATCAAACAGTAAAAGGGTAAAATTTTTGATTATGCTTATACTTCTTGTGTTAATCAGGATTTCACACTTTATCTGATTATCTGTAAACAGATTCGAAATATTGTCTCAACCGTTTAATTTCAGAGTATTTGATTGATTTTACACTACTTACCGATATTCCCAGAAGCATTGCGATCTCTTTATTGTTGTATCCGGATAGGGCGTATCTGATTACTCGGCCACTCTGTTTCGGGAGTTTATTGATTGCACTTATAAGGAGTTGGTTATACTCCTCCTCTACCAGCATGTTAAAAAGTTCAGTCTCTTCATTCAAATCGCTTCCTGCCAGCTCTTCTCTTATCTTCTCTCTTTTTTTACCTCTTAAGTAGTTAAGAGAGGCGTTTCTCGCCATAATAAACAGGTAGTCACTCACAGATTCAATCTTTTTCTCTTTATGCTTTTCCCAGAATTTAATGATTACATCCTGTGCAATATCTTTTGCTGCCGAAGGAGATTTTACAAATCTCTCTGCTACTGCACATATCGCCGGAAAGTGCTCTCTTATAAAATTATCGAAACTGCCGGTACTCAATTACTGTTTTCTTGTAAAAGGAAATTTTAAATAAAGTACAATGATAATTAAAAAAAAATTATGTCCACTTAGCTTCTCGGTGGTGTCTTAATAATAAACAGCTGTTATGAACTACAATTATGCACATCAGTTAGCCGAGATTATTATTAAAATATGGCTTAACAAAGCTTCTGAAGAGGAGCGTGAAAAATTGCTTTCTTGGCTTGATGAGAATGAGGAGAACAGACAGGTCTATAAAAGTATAATAAAAGGGGAGACTCTAATGAGAAGATTGAAGAGTGAGAGCAAGATATTGGAATCTCCCGATTTTGACATGATTTGTCGTGATATTACTCACAAGCTTTTGAAAAGAAGAAGGCAAAAAAGAGTTAATCGTTCACTCTATTATGCTACCGGATGCTTGCTTCTGTTTTTATCGGCATGGCTATTTTGGCCGAAAAGCAATAATAACAATTCATTTCCAACGGATAATCTTTCTAAAGTGAAGCTCATTATGGCTTCCGGCGATGTGGTGAATCTTGATAAAAGTACCCCGGATAGCATAGATGCCGCTACCGCTCTTATTATAAGAGAAGAGAAGGGCATTGCCTATAGGGCTAAAAATAACTTGCTACGTGAGGAGGAAGAGGTCAGACATAAGATTGTCACTGATACGGGCGGAGAGTTTTGCTTTGTTCTAAGTGACGGTACAAAGGTGTGGCTTAATTCTCAAAGTGAAATTGAATACCCTGTAAATTTTAATGGTAGTGAGAGGGTTGTCAGCTTAATTGGAGAGGCTTATTTCGAAGTAGCACACGATGCTAAGAAACCGTTTATTGTTCACAGCCTTAATCAAACAGTTCAGGTTTTAGGTACGGCATTTAATATTAAAGCTTATGCCGATGATAACAAAGTTTACACAACTCTTATAGAGGGAAGAGTCTCCGTTGGAAGCGGAGGTAATAAGGTAATTTTAACTCCGGGTATGGAATCGGTCTGTTTAAGGTCGAATAATGGCATTGAGGTTCAGGAAGTTAATGTTTATTTTGCAACTTCTTGGAAATCAGGGTATTTTATGTTTAATGATGAAAATCTTGATGAGATGCTTAAGGTTCTTCAAAGATGGTATGGTTTTGAATTCAACTATAGGGATACTGTAAGAGATTCCAACACTTTCAGTGGTCGTTTTGGCAGATATACCGGTTTAGAGGCTACTCTTAATGCCATAACACTTGCAGGTGGTCCTGAATTTACAATCAGCGGCGATGAGAAAAGGGTAACTATCACTACACGAAAAAAACAATTATAATTGATAAAGGGTCATCCCTGCACCCGATAAGCAGGGGTATGTTTTAATAAACAAATTATGTAAAACTTAATTCAATGAAACTATTTTTCAGATTTAAGCTTCAGAGGAGTTCGTTTGTAATTGGGCTGTTAATGTTATTAGCTTTTTTAGCTGCAATTCCCGGTTACTCTCAAACGAAACAGAGTCTGATCTCGATCTCTCTTAAGAATGCTAAATTGACTCAGGCTTTGAAAGAGATTAATGCCAAAACAGGTAACATGATCTTGTACAAAGTTGAAGAGGTCTCAAAAGAACCTAAATTAATTACGGTTAACCTTAAAGAAGTAAGTGCAGTTCAAGCTTTAGAGAGCTCTCTTGCAGGTACCGGTTTTACCTTTACTCTTAGGGGTGACCAGATTGTGGTACACTCTAAAAGTAAAGCGCAGCAGCCTCCACAACAGGAAACACAGCTTTTAAGAGGTGTAGTAACTGACATTTCCGGTCGTCCGTTGGAGGGGATTGCGATTATGATTAAAGGTACTACTACAGGTGTTGCAACTGATGAAAGAGGCTATTACGAACTTAAGGTGCCAAGATCTGCCGTTGTTCTGTATTCATGTCTTGGAATGAAAAGTAGGGAAGTCACATATAGAGGGCAAGAGGAACAAAATATCATTATGGAGGATGAGGCTGCAGAGGTAGGAGAAGTGATTGTGACTGGTGTGTTCAATAAGTCCAGGGAGAGTTATACGGGTGCGGTAACAACAATTACATCAAAAGATATTCAGGCTTTTAGAGGTCAGAATCTTCTACAAACTCTTAAGAACATTGATCCTGCTATTAATATTACTGTCGATAATAATTTGGGAAGTAACCCTAACGTCATCCCTCAGCTTACTATTAGGGGTAACTCATCTCTGCCGATGAGTGTTGAAGAGTACAATACCGGTTTAAAAACCAATGTAAATACTCCGTTAATTATTATGGATGGATTTGAAATTTCTTTAACAAAGCTCATGGACTACAATGATGAAGATATTGAATCTATTAATATATTGAAAGATGCCTCTGCTACGGCAATTTATGGTTCTCGTGGTGCTAATGGCGTTATTGTAGTAATAACAAAGGCACCTAAAGGCGGTAAGATTATGATAAATGCCCAGGCAGGCCTTTCGCTTGAATTTCCTAAGCTTTCATCATACGGCCTATTGAACGCTTCGGAGATTCTTGAACTACAAAGACATGTTGGATTGTACACCGAGAAGAATCCGGCTGTAATGGGTGATCTTATAGATTATTATAATGAGGGCGAACGCGCCTATGAAATGCGTTTAAAAGATATCCTTGAAGGTGTAAACACAGATTGGTTACATTATCCAGTGAGAACAGGTGCTTCAAGAAGATATAATGTAAGAGTAGAGGGAGGAAGCAGAGAGTTTAGATGGGGAACCAATATCTCTGTCAACTCAAATGCCGGTGCCATGAAAGGCTCTAAAAGAGATAATCTCAATGCAGGGTTTAATCTGTCATACACCTATGGTAAAGTACAATTTAGAAATATTTTAAGAGTGGGTGTCAGTCAAGGATATGAGAGTAAATATGGCTCGTTTGCCACCTATGCTAAGATGATGCCCTATTATAGACCTTATAATAAAGAGGGCGTACTCATAAAGGATTTTATGGGACTTATGGAAAAATATGTTAGAGTGCCAAATCCTCTTTATAATGCAACCCTTGATTCTCGGAATGAATCGGGTTATAATGATTTGAGTAATAACCTCTCCATTGAGTGGGATATTTTCCAAGATCTAAAGATGCGCGCTCAACTTGGCATTAATAAGAAGATAAATGAAAGTGATAATTTCTTACCTGCAGAACATTCAAATTTCACCTATTATTCGGGAGATAATTTTTTTAGGAAAGGGAGTTATTCTTACGGTATCGGTAACGATTTAAGCTATGAAGCGGACGTAGTGCTCAGTTACTCAAAACGTATTAAAGAGAAGCATCAGCTCTATACCGGTTTGAACTACTCAATTCAAAACACAAACAGTTATTTATATAATTTTATAGTAGAAGGTTTTACTAAAGGTACCAAGCCTTTTTTAGGCAATGCAATGCAGTACCAACAAAACGGTATGCCGAGAGGTACTGAGAGTACTACAAGGAGAGTAGGAGTAACCGGTAATATTAACTACACTTATGATAACAGATATTATGGTGACCTTTCTATAAGAATTGATGGGAGCTCTCAATTTGGAAGCAAAAGTAAATATGCTCCTTTCTGGAGTTTCGGGATGGGATGGAACATTCATAGAGAGGAGTTTTTAAAGAATAGTAATGTAATTGATAATCTAAGATTAAGAGCATCTATTGGACAAACCGGTTCTCAGCAATTCTCTGCATATCAAGCTCTTCAAATGTATCAGATGTATATTGGTGACAGGTATCTTAACTATAACGGTTCGTATTTGATGGCTTTGGGCAATGAGAACTTGAAATGGCAAATCACAGACCAGATAAATACAGGTTTGGAGATTGGTCTGTTTGGTGGCAGGGTTAACGGTTCTGTTGACTATTATTTAAAACGCACATCAGATCTTTTATCCTCTAGAGAGCTACCTCTATCTACCGGATACACTTCTTATATTGAGAATATTGGAGAGGTAAAGAACTACGGCTTTGAGACTGCCCTCAATGGATATATTGTAAGAAATACCGAGGCAGGATTTATTTGGATGGTAGGAGTAAAATTAGCTTATACCAAGAACTTAATTTCAAAACTATCGGAAGATATTAAGAAACAGACTGAAATTTACAGGGAGCAAAATGTAGATATAAGCACACTGTTTTACGAAGGGTATGCCCAAAATTCTATTTGGGCAGTTAAATCTTTAGGTATCGATCCAAGTACCGGAGTGGAGCTCTTTTTGGATAGAGAGGGCAATATAACAACAGTGTGGGATCCCGCTGCTAAAATTTATTGTGGAGTTGGCGAACCAACCTATAGAGGTAACATAAACTCTATGTTGAGATATCGAAACTTTACATTGAATATGTCATTTGGATACTATTGGGGAGGTCAGGTTTATAACCAGACATTAGTCGATAAAGTTGAGGTTACCATAGATGAAATTGGTAGAAATAATGTTGACAGAAGAGTTTATAGTGAAAGATGGATGAATCCGGGAGATGTGAAATTTTACAAAGGATTTTCTCGAAATGCTACAAGAGCATCTACTCGTTTTGTCATGAATGACAATGTATTTGAATTGCAAAGTGCCAGTTTGCAATATAGATTAGATAAAGGTGAATTTTTACGTAGAGCCAAACTTCGCGCTTTAACTTTTGAGGCCAATACCTCCGATATTTTTTATATCTCTTCTGTGAAACGTGAAAGAGGTATAAACTATCCTTTTGCTGCAAGAGCAGGTTTCTCAATCACCCTTACATTTTAATGAATAGTTGAAATTATGAAAAGAATATTACTTTACACTTTAATTGTCACCTCTGTTGTTTTTACCTCCTGTAATAAATGGCTGGATGTAAAACCTGCGGGACAAGTTACTACCCCCGATCTTTTTAGTACATATGGTGGATTTTGTAGTGCTCTCAATGGGTGTTACTTTAAACTTAAAGCAAGAGATATCTATGGTGAACAACTTACCATGTCTTATATCGAATCTTTAGCTCAACTTTGGAGAGCGGATTCTTACGGACGCCCTGTTGACTATGAACTGAAACAATTCAAATATGACAGTGATAATACCCGTGCAGCATTTAAAAGTATCTATGCTGGATTATACAACGTTATAGCTCAGGCTAATATGATCATAAATGCTCTTGATACATACGGAGATGTTATTAAAGATCCCGTTTCAAGAGCAATTATTGAGGGAGAGGCTTATGCTATAAGAGCTTTCTGTCACTTTGATATTTTAAGGCTTTTTGGTCAGCTACCGCAAGGAGGTACTATCAGTGTCTCTTTGCCTTATGCAGAAAATGTATCACATGAGTCTTTGCCAAGTTATTATAGTTATGAAGATTATGTAGCAAAGATTGAGTCAGATCTAAATAAAGCAGAGTCGGCCCTTAAAGATAAAGATCCTATTTTTAAATATACCTATTTTTATTTAGAGGCCTTTGAAGCGTCAGCTTCAGATGATATCGTACTTGATGATGACTTCCACGGGTATCGTCAGCATAAATTTAACTACTGGGCAATTAGAGCTTTGCAAGCCAGATTTTATCTCTATATTGGGAAAAAGGAAAAGGCTTATACCATAGCCAGGGAGATAATCAATGCAAAAGGTGCAGACGGTAATCCCGTAATCTCTTTAAGCGGAGTGGCTGATTTAAACGCAGGCTATATTGCGTGTCCTACCGAATCACTTATGATGCTGCATGTTTACGATTTGGTAACATATACCCCTTCTCTATTAGCTTCCGGCTCTATTCAATCCACTTCAAGCCATTTGGTTATAACTCAAGCTCAGTTGAACCAGATGTTTGAAACCCAAAATATAGCCGCTAATAACCGCTATAGATCGGTGTGGGGAAAAACACTTACGGACCCTATGGGGACAATATATCCCACTTTGATGAAATATTATCATCAAACCGGTGTCTATACAACCAACTATCTCGATTTTAATAAAAAGCAGGTTGTACCCCTTTTAAGACTATCGGAGATGTATTTGATTGCAATTGAGACTACAAATGATTTAAATGAAGCCAATACTCTTTGGAACACTTATAAACTTTCGCACAATTTACTTCTCTCAGGAAATACCTTCAACTCTTTAGATGGGGTTAGAGCAGAGATTGTAAATGAATACAGAAGGGAGTTTTTTGGAGAGGGACAGATGTTCTATACATACAAAAGGTTAAATTCTCCGGCAATGTTGTGGGGATCCGCACCGATAGTAGAAGAGAACTATATTCCCGCATTACCTATGACAGAATTTAATCCGAATAAATAGCGTCAATATGAAAAGAATAAATAGATATTTAATAATTGTTTTTGGAACACTGATTCTTTTTAGTTGTGAAAACAAGCTTGAGATGTTTAATCACGATAATGGATTGAACTTCATATATAACAATAAAGCTGATTCTACTATTAACTACTCATTTGTCTATGGTCCTTCTACTGCGGTTAGCGATACTTTATGGGTAAAGGTTGAAACAATGGGATACATTGGTGAAGTTGACAGAGAGATTGAATTAGAACAAATTATGACCGGAGCCAATGATGCAGTTGCAGGCACACATTTTGTGGCATTTGATGACAGTTCTCTTAAAGAGCTGTACAAAATGCCCAAAGGTGCCATTACGGTAACATTGCCAATAATCCTTAAGCGAGCTCCCTCGCTAAAAACCACGCAAGTTACACTCTATTTGAAATTTAAAGAGAATGCTCATTTTAAAAAGGCTTTACCAAAAAGGAACAGATTGAGGATAACTATATCCGATCAACTTTCGAAGCCGATGTATTGGGCTTATACAGCTAAGTATTTCTTTGGACAGTATGGTCCCGTAAAGCATCAATTCCTGATAGACATTACCGGGAAAAGGTGGGATGACGACTATCTGTATAATGAATTGGGTTTTGCTTCAGGAGAGATCATGTATGGAGCTGTTCCTGTTACAAACGCCAATTATGACCGCAGCTATGTGGTTTTTTACGCTCAAACTTTGAGAATTAAGCTGCAAGAGTATAACCAGCAAAGAATAAATCAAGGCTTGGATGTACTTAAGGAGGCTGATGGTACTATTGTTACATTAGGATAAACAGAGGAAAAATGAAAATAAAAACATCAATACTATCAATACTTTTTGCTTCACTTCTTATAACCTCGTGTTATTTAGATAAAGGCAATTATGACTATACCGAGATTAGTGATATTAAGATCACTGGTATCGATGCTGCATACTCCAAAATATCTGCAGTGGATACTCTCAAGATTAATCCTGTTGTAGAAAGTGATTATGGAGATGACATGGAGTACTACTGGATACTCTTTGACGCTAAACTCAATGCCGATACAATTGGCATCGGCAGAAATCTTGAGTATTTTGTATCTAACAACCTTGGCACATACAATCTATTCTTCTATGCAAAGAGTAAAGCCAACGGCTACTATAAGCATATAGTTTCAAAGCTTAATGTGGGGACTATTTACACAAAAGGCCACTATATCCTTAAAGAAGATGCATCCGGAAATACAGATATGGACCTATTGTTAGGTGATGGAAGAGTGGTCGCAGACATTCTTTTAAACAAACACGGAAATGCTTTACAAGGAAAACCCAGAAGCATGGGACTTTTATATGTGAAGCAATATATTGACCCTGACCTTTTAACCAGAACTTACGGCCACTGCTTAGGGGTGATAACAGAGAGTAACAAGGCAAAAATCTATAGAGCATCTGATATGAGAGAGTTATTCGACCGCTCAAATATGTTCTTTGAATATAGAGAGGACATTCCATATAAATTCCTCACTATAGCAGGCGCATCTCTTTACCTGTCAAGCTCAGGTGTTACAAATGTTTCTGCTTCAGGAAGTGCCGGTTCAGGGTTTTTCGGATTTCCTACCGGTTTATCCGGAGGCAGTGAGTATTGGGCTTATTCCGATTATACTTCTGGACTCTTTTACTGGGATAAGGAGTTAAGTAGAATTATGTGGACCAACTCGAGCGCAATAGCGGATGTACTTTATGACAATAATTATCCTACAACGAATCTTACAGACTATGATCCGCAATTTATTGGTGTCTCCAGGGGATCGGTCTATTCATTATTTAAAACAAAGAGTTATCCGCAAAAACTTGTGATGTATAAGATAGTTGCAACGTCATCCTGGTCGTTGCCATATATCGGTGAAGTATATGATATTGATGCTGCTTCGAAAATGAATGGTGCTACGCTTTTTGCCGTTAACCAGAATTCGGCAGAGTTACTCTATTTTGTGAACAGTAATAAGCTTTATTACTATAATCCAATAAATAAGACAGAGCAGGAGATCTCATTGCCTGGAATCGTTGCAGGCGAGACCATTACATTTATTGCAAACAGACATTATTCTTTGGCTCAGCCGTATTTTGATTATCTTACTGTTGCAACATATAATAATGGTATTTATAAGGTTTACATGTATAATATGGTAGGAGGTTTACCTAACGGAAATCCAGTAGTTATCGGTTCGGGTAAAGGCAAGGTTAAAGAGACGCATTTCTTAGGAACCTATTTTGACTATATAGATCTTGTGATGGGTTATACCTACTCCAGATAAGCCTAATTAAGGGGTGGTTAACAGACTACCCCTTAATATATTATAGAAATATCAATCAATTTAGTGTAATTAAATGAAAGAAAGAGTATTAGCTGTGCTATTTGTCATTTTCACAATAAACCTAACTGCACAATCTCATAACTATGTTATTAAAGGCGAGGTGCATCCCAAGGCATCTTTTGATAGTAAAGTTTTTATTGTAGATCTAAAGAGGAATGTGAAAATAGATAGTGCTGAAATTAAGGATAATAACTATATTTTTAAAGGTGAAATAGAGAAGGCTCTTTGCTGTAATATTGTGATGAGACAAAAAGAGTTTCCTTATATGAATTCAAGAATACCCATAATACTTGAAGCGGGTGAGATTATTATTGAACCTGATGGTAAAACTATTTTGGGTACCTCCTTGAATCGGACACTTAGCGATTATCAGAAAGAGCTTTCAGAAGTATATAAATCATGGATGGAGTTGGGTGGAATTGAATCTACCAAACGTATTGATAGAATCTCAAGGCGTTATCTTGTTGAAAATAAAGAGAATGTTGCGGGAGCAATGATTTTGCATATGAGAGTACCCAGTAGTGCCACTCTAAAAAGTGACGAAGAGAAGCAATTAGATAGAGAGGTGTTTGAAGGGTTATACTCTATGGCCGGAGAGTATGCAAGAAGTTTACCTTCGGTAGAGGCAGCAGTTACTAAGTTCAATCAGAGAGATATTACTCAAGTGGGCGACATGTTTATCGATTTTACAATTGAGACCGGAAATATTGACGGCTCAAAAGTATCCCTCTCCGATTATGTAGGAAAAGGTAAATATATTTTACTTGATTTTTGGGCAAGCTGGTGTGGCCCCTGTAAAAGAGAGCTGCCAATAATTGCCGAGGTTTATGAAGAGTTTAAAGGACATAATTTTGATGTCGTAAGTGTAGCTGTTAATGATAAGCGCGAAAAAACAGTTGAGGCAGCACGAGAGAATAACATTACCTGGAATCAAATTTTAGATGCTCAAAATATACCGGGAACTCTTTATAGCATTGATGCCATACCTCATCTAATTCTCTTTGACCCGGATGGAAGAATAGTAGCTAGAGGAATCAGAGGTCCACAAATCAGAGAGGTAGTGGCAAAAGCTCTGGCTATAAACTAATAAATAGATATATTTTTTAACAATAACGTAGATTAAAATGAAAAGGATTTTTTTAATTATTTCAGCAGCTCTTTTTTTAACAGCATCTTATGCTCAATCAGGGGAGTATGTAATTAATGGGGTGGCACCCAAAAGTGAATCGGGGAAATATGCATATTTGATAGATTTAGCCTACTATAAAGTGGTAGATAGCGCTTTAATTAAAGAGGGTAAATTTAATTTTAAAGGGGAAATCAATAGCAGTGCATGCTACCAGATAGATATACCACAAAAAATGAAAGCGGACGGTTGGGTTACTCCAATGAACTACCCTTTTGTTTTAGAGAAAGGTGCCATTCCTGTTAATTTTACCAAGGCTGTAGAAAAGAGTACTCCACTAAATAATGGATTGATGGAGTATAGAAAAGATATAAGAGCAATACATAGAGAGAAAGCAAAAGAGAGAGAGTTATTAAAGGAGGATAAATCATTGACTGAGGAGAAGATAAGAACCGAAAGCGAGAAATTGGAAGAGTTAACTAAGGAGAAGATTAAGATAACCTCGCTTGAATATTTGCAGGCCAATAAAAACAATGCTCTTGGTGTTTTTATTATTAACTCTCATTTAGGCAATGTGTGGGGTGACGATGAGGATCTCTTCTTTTCTCTTTATGATGAAGCAGGCGAATTTGTTAAAAACTATCCTTCTATAAAAAGTGCTGCAGAAAAATTTAAAAAACTTGCTATAACTTCTGTCGGTAAAAAGTTTCTGGATTACACTATTGAAAATGGCTCTCTTGAAGGAGCTTCAATCTCTTTATCGGACTATATCGGGAAAGGAAAATATATACTTGTTGATTATTGGGCAAGCTGGTGTGGTCCTTGCAAGATGGAGATACCAAATATTGCAGCAGTCTATGAGGAGTTTAAGGGTGATAAATTTGATGTATTAAGTATCGCAGTTTGGGATAAGAGAGCCAAGGTTTTAGAGTCTGCAAAAGAGCATAACGTTATTTGGAACCAGATTATTGATGAAAAAGGCGGCTCTGCTTCAATTTATGGTATTACTGCGATTCCGGAAATTATTCTTTTTGATCCAGAGGGTAATATTGTTGCCAGAGGTCTTCGTAGTGTAGAGATTAAAGAGGCTGTTATAAAAGCTTTGGGTAAATAGCTTTTTACATTTGATACTGATTGTGCGGGAGCAGGCATTGTATGAAAAGATAGGGAGATTGGAGGTTGTGTCGAAATCCCCATTTTAGAACAGTAGGCCTTTAAACTTTTTGAATCATTGCTTCTTTAATACTCTCGTTCAATTTCATCTTTTCTAAATAGTCAGCCCTTAAAAACGGTATAATTATTTACATTACAGCATAATAGTAGGCC
>CAYZPF010000023.1:0-24805 GCA_964479995.1 uncultured Muribaculaceae bacterium
CCCGACTGAAGAG
The DNA here is from genome assembly GCA_964479995.1 of uncultured Muribaculaceae bacterium. Classification (GTDB taxonomy): domain Bacteria; phylum Bacteroidota; class Bacteroidia; order Bacteroidales; family UBA932; genus Bact-08. The sequence goes on from CAYZPF010000023.1 coordinate 14, forward strand.
GAGGGCTACCTAAAAATTGTACTCTGCTAAAGTTTACTGTAGGTCACACTCTGCTGAAGTTTCCCATGTAAGTCGCCGGCAAACTGCCGCTCTGCTGAAGTTTCCCATGTAGGCCGCCGGCAAACTGCCGCTCTGCCAGAGTTTTTTAAAACGATTTGATTACCTGACGATTAACCTTAAAAATTTAAAAAATCCGAATGCTTTAAAAAATTAAAACGCTGATAATCAGAGGATGTGAAAAAACTCTGCCAGAGTTAGGGTCGGCAGCTATGTGTAGGAAATAACCTCATTGGACAAGGAATAATTTTCCATTCAAAAAATCCTAAAAGTGATATAAATACCTATTAATATGAATGTTAAATATGTGGGAAACTTTAGCCGCTCTACCATAGTTTTTTAAAACGACTTGATTACCTGGTGATTAACTCCAAAAAATTAAAAAATCCGAATGCTTTAAAAAGTTAAAATGCTGATAATCAGAGAATATGAAAAAACTCTGCCAGAGCCAAGTTTGGAAGAAGCTTTGGAGGGGCAGGTGGAAAATAAAAAATCTTGCTAAATTTGTTTAAACAATGAAAGGGGAGCGATGAGGGGTGAGTTGTTCTGGGATGGGCAGTGAACGGTGATGGATGAGTTGTAAGGGGTAAACTGTGGTTGAGGAGCGATGAGGGGCGAGTTGTTCTAGGATGGGCAGTGAACGGTGATGGATGTGCTGTAAGGTGGTTGGATTTTTAATTGAGAATTGGTTGTATTATGAGATTAGAAAGGTTGTGTGGATTATGGGTGGGCTTTTTGGTGCTGTTTGTTTTGGTTTTTGGGAGAGGTGTGCTTTATTCTCAGGATAGTTTGCGCAGATATATGGATTACAATCAGTTGAATGTGATGGAGAAGCCAGATAAGAGGACTATATTGCCTTATAGGTTGCAGCCGGCTTTATCTTCTGAGCAGATAAAAACCGCAGAGGATAGTCTTAAGAGAACTAAGAGTTCAATTTCAAAGGCTATCTTCGATCTTAATAACGGTAACCTGTCAACGGCTCTCTTTTATATTCATGATGCTCTTACTTTTTGTCCAAAGAATGAAGTGAGGGCTTATGCTATCGCCACCTCTTATTACGGATTGATCCAGATTAAAGCGGGGAACTATTCAAAAGCTGCTAAGGCTCTTAATAGTGTGGATACGGTTTTTAGAGCATTGGATGACTTGTATCTGCTTGCATTTCATAATAATAATCTGGGAATTTTTGCCAGAAAATTTACTAATATTAAAATTGCTGACAGCTGTTTTAACAGGTCGCTTCTATTGAGTAGAGTAATTGATGATAAAGCGGGTATTGCAAAAAGTCTTAATTATCTTTCAACGGGTAATGCTTCTTATGAAAGAAAGACCGCTTACCTGAATGAGGCAATTGATATAAATAAAAGAGGTAGCGATATACATTCATTGGCAGAGAATTATATCAATCTTGCCAAACTTCTTTCATCTGCGGGAAACTATAGTAAAGCGCATGACTATTTGGATCTTTCATACAATATATTGAAAGAGAGCAAACCAACCGAGCTTATCGTCAGTCTGTATGAGACGCGTTCAAAAACCTACTCTTTACAGGGATTGTTTCAAAAGGCTTATGAATCACTTTTGTTAGCCAATAGTATAAAAGAGTCTCTTGCAGATAAGGGAGTTACCGGAGATATTGAAGAGGTTATTCAGAGCAGAGTTATTTCAAAGATTAATTATGAACTTGATATTCAGAAAAAAGAGTCAAATATCAGAAGGTTAACACTTATTCTTACTATAGCTGTCTCTCTTTTCGTTTTGCTGCTAATTGTCTCATCATATATCTATTACGTTATAACTAACCGGAGAAAGATGCTCTATTTAAGGTCAAAACAGATTCTTATAGAGAAAGAAAAAGAACTGATTGATAATGAGCTCGTAAATGTGGCTACTTATATGAATAGTCGTAGCGAGATGCTAGAAAATATACAAAATTCGTTATCGAGGGCTTATAAACTTCCGGAGAATGAGATAGCTCAAGAGGTAAGAAAAATAAATATCTATATAAGAAACCTCCAGACAACCAATGAAGATGTGGAGTCTGTGATGAAGAAGATTGAAAAGATTAATAGATCTTTCATAGTGAAACTTTCTAAGCTACATCCCAATTTAACCAAAAATGATAAGAAGATAGCTCTGTTGTTGAGAGCAAACCTTTCTACCAAACAGATATCAACGCTTATGGACTGTTCTCCTAAAAGCGTAAACATGGCTCGTTACAGGATGAGAACCAACATGGGTATATCAAGCGAGATAAATCTGGTCTCTTATTTGAAATCACTATAGTATTTTTTAAAATCATTCTGATAATATTTAGTCTTTAGCCAAAAATCAGATAAATATTGAAAATTCCTGTTTGTAGATAATTATAAAATCATATTTACTTTATAATTAAGTGTTAATAATCTTTATTGTAGGTTATAAAGTTCTCTTGAAGCTTATTTTGTAGATATTATTTTTAGAAAAAAAATAGTAATTATTATTTGAAAATATCAAATTTGACTTGTAAAATTTATTTCAAACAAATTATTACTTAATTATTACACTATGAAAGTAGAAAAAAATCGTTTCAGAATTATCCTGGGCTTAATAGTTGGGGTATTTCTATTTTCGGGTACTTCATGTACCAAAAATGAGATCTACTACGAAGATGCAACCGGTATTCTTACCTTAAGGTTTCAACTCCCGGACGGTAGAGTTTTTGATTGCGAAGTAGATCAGCCTAATCTGATAATATCTAACAGCAAAGATAGTCTCCTTTACGGGACCTCAACGGCTGTTTTGCAGAAGATTAAACCTATTTTTACTACCACAATCGGAGCTAAAGTTTATGTTAACGGGACCGAGATAAAGAGTGGTGAAACAGAGCTGGACTTAACTCAACCCTTGACTTTTGATACAAAGTATAGTAGTGCTTCAAGGAGCTATACGGTAAAGGCCTTTGTTGAGAAGAAAGATTACAGCCAGACTTCAGGCGCTAAGATTAATACCGATATGCGTATCACAGGTCTTCCTCAGTTTAACTCTTACAGTGCTGCATATTTCAAGGGTAAGCTCTATATTCTGGGAGCTTACTATCCTAACGCAACATCAGCAACGGGTACTGCCTATTATGAATTATACACTTCGGACGATGGAGGAAAATGGACGCAGGTGCAAACCAACCCTGCTGTTGTAGGAGGATATGGAGCAGAACTGGTTGCTTTTAATGACAAATTGTATGCTATTGGTGGTTCCAGATTGTGGGGCAAAGATGTAAACGGTACAGCTCCTGAGGCCTCTGCGGCCTGGAGGATTATGTCATCTTCAAATGGTACCGATTGGACAGATTTGACTCCCGGTCAGGTTAATGCTCCCACCGGCAGGCTCTTCCCTCAAGTGGTTATTCATAACGGGAAGATAGTTTTAAGAAGAGGTAAAATGTTCGGTTTTGGAATGTTGCAGAATGTCAATCAGGCTAATACATACCAAACGACCGATGGTACCAACTGGACAATTGTTAATCCAACAGTTATTACTGCAACCAATAGAGGTGAGGATGCAATGTTCTCTTTCAACAATAAGTTGTGGATTCAGGGGGGGTATGCTAACTGGATTTCAGATGCTAACTTGAGAAGTGATTTATGGTCCTCATCGGATGATGGTCTCACCTGGCAGCAAGAGAGTGCTGTATCGGGAGAAGATTTATTAAGGTTTGGACATAAGATAGTCTCCTATGGTGGAAAACTTTACATGATTGCCGGTGAAACAATGGTTGGCAATGATAGGATAGGCTTAACAAAAGTACAATCTTCTACTAATGGAATTAATTGGACTACACTCTCTTCTGACTTGCAATTACCTGTTGCTTTCAGCGCCAGAATTGTACCTAATGTAATTATGGGTGAAGGCGATTTAATTTGGATTATTGGCGGATTCCCTAAATCGGAGGGTAACTACACATATAGTGGGCTGGCTATGACACCCCGTTTTGATGTGTGGACTAAGAGACTTAAATAATTAAGAAACTTTAAAAGACAGATATATGAAAAAAATTATATTAGCTATACTTTTACTAGCAGTAACCTCTTTAACTTTTGCTCAGGAGAGATTCAAAGTTACAGGTACGGTAAAAGATACAGATGGTAATCCCCTGGCGGGAACCTATGTAATAGTGAAAAATACCAATAGGATAATTGACGCAGACAATAACGGGAATTTCTCTATTGAAGTAAATAAGGGTGCAACTTTGCAGTTTACACTTATAGGTTTTGTTTCTCAGGATAAGGTTATAAACAACGATCAAAGGCTTGATATAGTGCTTGTTCCCGATATGATGAGATTACAGGAGTCTATAGTTATAGGTTATTCCAGACAGGAGAGAAGAGATATTACAGGTTCGGTGGCAACCGTTAAACCTACCGAATTTAAATCGGGGCTATCTGTAGATAAAATGCTTGCAGGTCAGGCAGCCGGTGTATTTATGTCCACTTCCAGCGGAGCTCTTGGAGCGGCTAACGTGCTTATGATTCGTGGTATAAGTACTATTATGGGAGATAACAACCCTCTCTATGTAATTGATGGAGTGCCGATTTATGGAACCAGTAGAAGCGAGAACTCTACAGCAACCCACGGAGGCTCTTTCCCGGCACTATCGTTTAGCGGGACAAATGTCTCCAGCACTATTAATAATGATGTTGACTTAAAATATAGCTTTGAAAAGAATCCGCTTACATCTCTTAATCCCGATGATATTGAGTCTATTGAAATTCTTAAAGATGCTTTTGCTACTGCAATTTATGGCTCAAGAGGTTCTGCAGGTGTAATTCTCATAACTACCAAAAAAGGCTCAAGGGACAGAACCAAGATTGATGTTACCTATAATATGTCCATTGAGAATCCACTAGGAAAGCTAAATCTTTTGAATGGCGAGCAGTACAATTTAATCTACTCAATGTACTATCCCAGTACACCATTTACCTCTGAATACAATACCAATTGGATTGACGAAGTAACCCGTCAGGCAGTAAGCCACAGTATGTCAGCTTCTGTTTCAGGCGGCACCGAAAAGACCAATTATTTTATTAGCACATCGCTCAATTCAAATCAGTCGTACATTATTAATAATGACCTTAAGAGATATTCGGCTAGGGTTAACCTTGATTCAAAGCTGAATAAAATCACTACAATTGGAACAAATATTTCACTTTCACAGGTTTATAATGATGCTATTTCTGCGCCGACAATCTACTCTCTGGCAGCGAAAAAAGCACCGAATTTGCCTGTATATAAAGAAGACGGTAAGTTTTTCTATGGACAAGGATCGAATCCTTACGGTTATTCCGAGGCTTACAACCCTGTTGCGTCGGCAATGCTGAATAGAGAGGGTACAATGGATAATAGGGTGACAGGTAATATCTTCCTTGAGATTCGTCCAACAAATTGGTTGTCGCTTAAAACCGAGTTGGGTACGGATATGTACAATACTAAGAGCAGTATTAGAAAAGCTGATGTTCCGTTGACCGATGTAGCGGCAAAAAACCAAGCCTCTGAGAGTTTGAGAATGAGCAGTAAATTTGTTCTTAATAACACTCTTAATATCTCTAAGGAGATAAATAAACACTTTATACAGGGAATAATTGGCCAGAGCTATGAGACATCAACAGTTTATGCAAATACTGTAACCGGCCGTAACTTCTTTAGCCCTTACCTGATTGGTGTCGGCGCCGCCCAGACCAAGACCGTATCTGGAGCAGGTGAGCAAAAATGGGCACTTTTCTCGGCCTTTACCCGTATTAACTATCAATATCTTAGAAAGTATATGGCAGGGGTGACTTACCGTATTGACGGTTCATCCCGTTTCAACAGAGACAACAGATATCTGGGTACCCCTTCGCTATCACTCGGATGGAGATTAAGTGAAGAGGGATTTATCAAGAATAATGCAAAATGGATTGATGAGTTGAAGTTGAGAGGTTCTGTAGGATGGTCAAGTAAGGATGGTAATTCCGGATATTACGGAGCTCAAGCTACTTACACTCTTATAACAAGCACTAACTATGCCGGTACTCCATATCTCACGATGTCGCAACCGGGAAATACAAACCTGGACTGGGAGAAGACAGTAACATATGATGTTGGACTGGATGCCACAATCATTGACAGAAGAGTAGATATTTCTTTGGACTATTACTACAAGAGAACTACAGATATGCTTTTCCCTTCTGATGTTCCTGCTTACACAGGATACACCAAACAAGATCAGAATATTGGAGATATGGCTAACCAAGGGGTTGAGGTTAAACTAACTTCATTCAATATTCAGAACAGGGATTTTCAGTGGTTGACCACTTTGACCCTATCCAAAAACTCCAACAAGATACTTAAACTCAATTTTGAGGGTAACCAGTTGGACCAGCTCAACACATCGTTCAAATATTACGAAGTAGGATATCCGGCAGCGCAATTTTATCTGCACAAATGGGCAGGAGTAGATCCTCTTACAGGTAATCCGCTGTGGGTGTATAAAGATGGTACTGTAAGCCAGGTTGCTCCGGCATCAGACAATACGACGGCTAATGCTAATAAGTTTATCATGGGTGTAGCTAATCCCGATTTTTATGGTGGATTGAATAACTCTTTCCTTTATAAAGGCTTTGAAGTTAATTTCTTGTTTACCTTCTCTTCCGGAGGGCGTATGTTCAATAATACCAAAGCACAACTTATGACTTACTCTACAAAAGATGCCAATAATCTTGATGTAGATATCCTGAAGTTCTGGCAGATTTACGGACACAATACCGGAGTTCCAAAATTGACCAATGCTTCAATTACAGGGAACTATGACTATACCGCTTCCAGTACAACAACAAGATTTTTAGAGGATAACTCATTTATAAGACTTAAGAATTTTGAACTGGCATACTCCATTCCAACAGAAATCCTGAAAAAAACCAATTTCTTTCAACAGGTGAGAATTTTTACTCAGGCTACTAATCTGCTTACATTCACTAAATATTCCGGACTAGACCCCGAAGTGAGCGCCTTTGGTTCATCGGCAACTGCTGCAGGCTATGATAACCTCACTATGCCTCAGACCAGAGCCTTCATATTTGGTGTAAGATTGGGATTTTAACTATTAAAAATTACAGATTATGATTAAGATATTTAAAACTACCATAGTATTATTTACAGTGATGCTTATAGCATCTTGTGATTTGAATCTTGCACCCGAGAATGTGATGGTTGATGAGACTACATATAAGGATGCGAATACTGCCGAGGCGGCGCTTTTAGGAGCTTATACCAGGTTCAATGCCAGTATCTCCGGCGCTCCTACAGGTGTTAACAACTACGCCAATACAGGTTATGCCCTCTTTTTTGGAGATTTAGGCACTCCGACGCTTATACAGAGAGAAAACTCATTCATGATTAATATGGATAGTGCTACTTATAACTCATCTGATCACGATAACTACATCATGGGGATATGGAGAACTACTTATAACGCCATAGATTATGCAAATAATATTATTACGAACATTATTAAGTATGGTGATTACGATAAGGAGCTAATGGACCAGCATATTGCAGAGGCTAAATTTCTGAGAGCTTATGAATATATGCTGTTGCTGCAAATCTTTGGAGATGGAGCTCTTACAGGAGATATGGCAGGTCTGGGATTGATTCTCCGTTTAACACCATACGATGGCTACAGACCCGAAGATATTGCCACAAGAGCTACAGTAGGCGAGACTTATGCTCAAATCATTCAGGATATTGAAGAGGCATTGCCTTATCTTCCCGCCACAAATGCAACTAACCTGGTTTCGAGGACAAGAGCAACCAAAACTGCGGCGCATGCCCTTCTTTCAAGGATTTATCTTTACAGAGGGAGCTCAAAAAATGACCTGAGCGATATGCAACTGGCATCCGATTATGCCGATTCGGTTATCTTGAATACGCAAAATTACATTTTCTCAACATCATATACGCACCACGCTTCGTTTATGTTCCCGTTAAACCCTACCGGAGCAGAGACCAATAGTGCAAACTATACTGATGAGGCCATTCTGCTGGCGCCTTGCTATACCAACGCAACATCTTATTCAAACGGAGTGGGAAGTTCATATTACAACAAGACCAGCTTCTATATAGATCCTGCTTTTATAGCTTTATATCCCGAAGGTGACAGAAGAGGATATGTTGATCCGGCAACTGCAGCGTCGCTTATATGGCAAGGAAGCCAGACACTTAACCCTGCGGATATGACCTCTTACAAATATAACAACGGTAGCGGATATAATAATGTCCTTTATTTGAGGTTATCGGAGGCTAAACTTACAAAAGCCGAGGCATACGCCAGAATCAACGGCATCAACGCTGAATCTTTAAAGCATCTGAATGATATAAACAAGAGGGCGTTCCTGACTAAACCTGTTGATTATACAATTTCCGATTTTGCGACTCCACAGGAGTTTATAGATAGAATTCTGTTGGAGAGGATGAAAGAGTTGGCTTTTGAAGGGCATACAAGATACGACCTTATCAGGACCAACAAGCCTCTAAGAGTAGCATCGTTAACTCCGGAGAAAAAGATACTTCCGATTCCCGACTATGATGTAAGAATCTCTTATGGAGCCATTCTCCAAAATAAAGGATTCCGGTAAGATTTAACCTTTATAACTTTTTAAAAAGCTAAACTGTCTAAACTTAAATTATGTAATAGAAAACTTTTTAAAAGAGATAAATGGTTCTTTAAAAATAGTTAGATGAAAAAAATATTATTGATTTTAATCTCTGTGCTGCCAATATGTGCGGCAGCGCAGAGTTTTACAAACCTCTCTTTAAAAGAGGCCCAACATAAAGCTGCAGAGAGCAGGAAAATTATTCTTGTTGATGTCATGAATATGACAACAATGAATGATGCGAAGCTTGCTCAGGAGAAGAGTGTTCTTGACTTTGAAGGGGTAAAACAATTCCTGGACAACCATGTGATTAGTATCAGGATAGATATGGGAGCTCCGGCAGGCAAAGAGTTTGCGCCACTTTTGCAGATGAACATGTATCCCACCTATGCTTTTCTTATGCCCAACGGAGATTTGCTGGGTGTTTTAAGTCCTTTTATGGTTGCAAAAGATAACTCTGTATTTTTGACCAAAGCTAAAGAGTACTATGCAATGGCAAAAGAGAAATGGGCAAACAGCAGAGAGATTCTTTTTGAAAATATCTCATTTGATGCGGCGCTGGCGCAGGCTAAAAAGGAGAACAAGCTTCTATTTATTGATGCATATACAGACAATTGCCAGCCATGCCTGAGAATGGCAAAGAATGTCTTTACAATAGACAGGGTTGCCGATTTTTATAATGAGAACTTTATTAATCTTAAACTTAATTTTGGCACAGAGCATAAAGATTTAGCTGACAGATATAAAACTGTGGGGTATCCTTCATATCTGTTCCTGGATGGCGATGCCAATCTGATTCATATGGGATTGGGCTATACCGAGCCCGATGGCTTTATTAATTATGGGAAAGAGGCTCTTGCAAAGAGGAAGATACAGTTTACACAGGGTTCCTGGAAAGATATCCTCCAAAAAGCAAAACGCGAAAACAAACCCATCTTCATGGACTGTTATACAGTTTGGTGCGGTCCCTGTAAGCAGATGGATGCTCAGGTATTTACCAATCCCGAAGTGGCTGCCTACTTTAACGAGGCCTTTATAAATGTTAAGTTTGACATGGAGAAGGGAGAAGGGATAGAGCTAAAAAACAGATATGGAATTTCTGCTTACCCTACATTCTTGTATATCAATCCGGACGGTGAGGTTATTAACAGGATTGTAGGAAGCATGCCGGCACAAAACTTTCTAGAGAAGAGCAAGAGCGGAATGAGTGAGAAAGGCCTGGCAGCAATGCAAAGAAGATATGTTGCAGGAGAGAGAAGCCAGACTTTCCTTAAAGATTATATCTCTGTACTTGAGGCTTCCTATTTGCAGAAAGAGACTGAAGAGGCAATCGGCGAGCTTTTTAAAACAGCAGAGATGTCGCTTCTTAAAACACCTGAATATTGGAAACTCTTTGATAGATATGTAAAAGATCCCGATACCGAAGTGTTTAAATATGTCTATAAAAACAGAGATGAGTTTGCTGCCATTTTTAATACTCAGCCTGTAGAAAACAAACTCTACAATGTGTGGTCTGATGGTTCAAGGGCATTTATTAAGAGCGAAGATGGCAAAACAACACTCGATTCTAAAGGCTTTGACCAGTATCTGAAGAGAATGAAGAGCGAGTCTGTTAAAAATTATGACTTAATAGCTATTAATGCTCAGATCCATAATGCCGATAAAATGGACAACTGGAAAGAGTACTTTAAACTTTTAGAGAAGAAGATAAAACGTTATAAAATAGAGAACATTCCGGAGTATGAGCTCTTCAACTGGGGTGTTAGAATTGAGAAGGGTTGCAAAGATCAAAAGCTAAGAGCCAAAGCTGCTAAATGGATGGCTTCGGGAGCGGAGATAGCAAAAGAGCGCGAAGCGAAGAGAAAAGAGACGATTGCTAAAAGCGGTGGCGGTATGATGGCAGCAATGAGTATGATAAACTACCCCAATGAACTGGCTCGTTTGGCTAAAGCGCTTGAAAAGTAAAAATTGTGGATATGAAAAGTAAAGTAAAAATATTTGTAGTATCGGCACTCTTGATGGTAATTACATTGGGAGTTGCATCTGCACAGGGAAAGATAACTCTTAAAGGACATGTGCAATTTGAGCAGCCGGGTGCAATGATGGAGGTCTATAAATATGATGGGTCGGAGAAGATTACTGTTGCTACCTTTGATGTGGATAAGGATAACAATTTCAATTACGAGCTTAAAATTGAAGACCCTGGCCTTTATCATTTAGATTGTATGAAGTGGGAGAGCGTGTCGTTTTGGGCAGAGGATGAGGATATTGAAGTTAACTTTAGAGGTCGTGATACTGCCAGGATGATTATAAAAAATCCGCTTTTCCATCAAATAAAAGGTGGTCCTAAAAATGAGGTAATAAACCATCTGAACTATGTAAACCATAGGAACTACCAGATGATGATAGCTATATCACAAACAGTTTATCGTTCCTCTTTTACATCGGATAAAGATAAAGATAATGCCAATAAAGCCCTTTTTGAAGCGCTTTCCAAAGACTACGATGAGCGAATCTCCTTTCTTGCCAATCTCTATAGCGATAGAACCAGTGTGCTTGCTATCTTGCAGCCTATGGCAACAAATTATGATAGAAACAGAGAGCAGATTGAGATGATATTTGATAATCTTTTAAATCTTTATCCAAATTATCAACCCGCTCTAAAACTTAAAGAGCGGATTGCGCGTAATCTCGAATTAAAGAAAAAAATGGAGGTTGGTGTTACAGCCCCTGACTTTTCTTACCCCACCCTTGAGGGTAAATCACTTGGACCAAAAGATTTTAGAGGTAAAGTCCTATTAATTGATTTTTGGGCTTCCTGGTGCGGACCATGTAGAGCAGAGATCCCTAATCTTAAAGAAGCGTATGCTATGTACAAAGATAAGGGTGTAGAGTTCCTGAGCGTTTCAATTGATAAGAAGCCCGAAGATTGGAAGAAGGCATTAACCCAGGAAGAGATGCCCTGGCCACAAATTCTGGCGCCAAATTCCGGTAAAGAGATAACAGAACTTTATCAATTCTCCGGAATTCCTTTTATTGTTTTAATTGACAAAAACGGCAGATTAGTTGGCAAAAATCTTCGTGGTCAAGCGTTAAAAGAGGCGATAGAAGAGCAACTTAAGAGATAAAAGCACCCTCCAAACGGTGTATTGGGTTAGGTAATGACTAACACTCCTAATCTTAAAGAGGCTGATCCGTTTTTTTCGGATAGCCTCTTTATTTACATATAACCGTCTTATTCTAACATAGCATTATACAAAAAAGCAATGTTATGAAGAGTGTAGATTATCAATATATTAAACGTAGTAAGGGCAGGATGATTTATTCTGATAACCTCTTAATATTTCGAGTGATTGATTCAGTTTGATAATTAAAAAATTTTAATTTTTCATTGAAATACTCTATCATTTTCTCTTTAGGAAAATCTTTTATACTCATCACAGCTCTCTCGCATAAAGATCTGTCTGCCTCACTTAACCTCATAAGGTTATTAGCATTTAGCATCTTACCAATTGCCTCTATGTCGCCCTCGCTATAGAGTTTTGCTACTTGAGATAGAAAAGGAGCGGCGGCGTCGTTTGAAGAGAGAAGATTGAGATATTCGACTCTCTTTAGTAATGTGCTCTTATCTAAGTTATTGGCTCTCCCGGCAAGATAGCTGATTATCATATTTTTTATCCCTGAGCAAATAGCTTCATCAACTATTACTTTATTCAAAGAGTTATCTGCGATGCTTTTCTCCTCTAATAGTTGTGTAAACAGGGTCGAATTGGGATTACCTATGGCTTTTGATAGATATGGCCATATCTTATCGGAATATTTTACTCTCGGGTTCAGAGTAGGGAAAATCTCTTCTAAAAAGGATATTGCCTTATCTTCTTGATAAATAGAGTTTAACGCCTCTAAGTAAGCTATAGCATCCGGGCTGCTTTTGGTAGTTAAGTATCTCTCTTTTAAAACATCGGGGTTGGTAGAGGGATCCATTGCTTTTTTCACCCTCTCAATAAATCGGTCGGCTTGTCCCCCTCCAATTACTCTATTAATCTCATTTCCATCACCATCTAAAATTAGAAAAGTTGGATAGGCTCTAATACCATATTTTTTGCCAATCTCTACACCTTCTCCCTTTTCCATATCAATCTTCATATTGACAAAATTGGCATTAAAGAACTTACCAACATGCTCAAGAGGAAAGACATCTTTTGCAATAGCTTTGCAAGGACCGCACCACTCTGTATAACAATCAACAAATACCAATTTGGGCCCTTTTTTGTTGTTTTTAGCTTTTGCTAAAGCCTGAGCTAAGGTGCCCTCTTCAAAAATAATACCCTTTTGCAGCTCCTTCTTTTGGGCAAACAGGGGCAAAGCCATCATCAGGCTAATGAGAACGATTCCAATTTTTTTCATCATAATTTATTTTGTGAATACTAACATCAAATATACAATCTCGGAAGGATTTTCCCTATTTTTTTTGGAGGGGGAGTTTTGGTTAAAATGAGAGGGTGACTAAAAAGTAAAATCGCCCTCTTTTTATCCCCAAAATCAGTATCCTTAGTTGTAGCTTTTGTGTTGCAAGGTGTCACTTGTCCATAGATTTTGCCACCAATACCGAGACCATTGCGTCGCCGGTGATGTTGATAACGGTGCGGAGCATGTCGAGTGGGCGGTCGATGGCGAAGATGAGGGCTAGGCCGATGGCTAGTTTTTCTGCAGGGATGCCGATGGACTCAAGGACAATGACGAGCATTACCATGCCGGCGCCGGGGACAGCAGCTGAGCCTATAGATGCTAGTAATGCGGTAAGAACAATGGTTAGCTGAGCAGTAAAATCGAGTGGGATATGGAGGGCTTGTGCGATAAAGACGGCGGCTACGGCTTGATAAAGACTGGTGCCATCCATATTGACGGTAGCTCCAACAGGTAGTACAAAACTTGAAATCTCGTTATCAATTTTAAGATTTTCTGTGACGCACTCCATAGTTGCAGGCAGAGTTGCAGCGCTTGAACTGGTAGAGAATCCGAGTAGCTGTGCAGGCAACATGCCACGAATAAACCATAGAGGTGATTTACCGGTGTAGAGGTAAATTACCAGTAGATAGAATAAAATTATGGTGAAAAGCCCCAGCACTACAGTACCTCCATAGAAGAGAAGTTTTTGAAGAATCTCTATATTATCAGTACTGACAACAATTTGAGAGAGAAGTGCAAAAACAGCAAAAGGAGCCATCTTCATTATAATATCCACAATTTTCAATACAATCGCATTGAGTGATGAAATCAATTTTGCTGTAGGATTTGCCAGTTCTGTAGGAATCAATAGTGTGCAGATACCAAAAAGGATGGCAAAAAAGATAACTTGAAGCATCATAGAGTTGTTACTCATAGAGGCAAAAATGTTATCAGGAACTATATCAACTAAAAAGCTGAGCGGACCCTGTGAAGTTTGTCGTACCGCCTCAGAAATATTAGAAGTTATAGCATCGCTTTGAGCATAAGCTGAGGTAAGTTGCGTTATACTTTCTTCAGAAATACCGGCACCTGGCCTTAATAGATTTACATAAATTAAACCAATGCTAACTGCTATAATGGTTGTGGAGATGTATAGAATGATAGTTCTTAAACCGATACTTTTAAACTTTGAAATGTCCTTAAGATCGGCAATTCCATTTACAAGTGATACAAAAATTAGCGGGATGGCTATCAGTTTCAGTAGGCGTATAAATATGATTCCAAATGGGGCAACCCAGTCAATTACAAAGGTTTTACCAAAGGTAAACAGACCCATTAAAAAACCAAATAGCACACCTAGCGCCATTCCAATAATTATCTGCCAATGTAGGGGGATGTTTTTAAGTCGCATAGTTTTAAGTAGTTTAATAAAATAGACATTTTTGAGATTATACGATTATTCGGTTAGAGAATTTACAAAATCTCCAAAACGCATAATTTTTTTAGCATTTGTTTTGTCGAAAAGAAGATGTTCAAAGTCTTTTTGCTTCTTGCTTAAGTCAACTGTTTTAAGATGAATGTTGGTAGCACTCTTAAACTCTTCCAGATTGCTAATTCCACATTGTTTTTTTAAGAAATCGTAATCGGGCTTATTCTGTGATAGAAGGAACATCAAATCATAAAAGTCACGGCCTTTGGCGCGAGCAAGCATCGCGACAATCTTCATGCTACAAAGTACTCCATCTGAAGGAACAGGAAAGGGGAAGAAAAAGCCACATCCTTTAATATTTGTAAAAACGGGATTATACTCGACTCCTTGGTCTTGGCTTTCTATTTTAATTAAGAAACGCTCTTCTTTATATCCGCTTATTCCTAAATCAAATAGCAATTGAGGAAAGTGAATATTTCTTCTGTATGCTGTCAACTTAGGATTATCTTTATCTCGAGTTTCTACACGCAGACCGGAGCGTTCGAGAAATTGGACTACACTGTTTGTCATATCCATAAACTCTCCTTTTGATAGGTTTCTGCAATCAAAATCCAAGTCTTCGGAGAAACGATCTATCCCCTTAACCAAGCGTAAATTGGTTCCACCAATGAGAGATATTTTCTGTACGAATGGAGTAGAAGAGAGATAATCCAAAATCATTAGCTGTAGATACTCTTTCAATACATATTTATCAAAAATTGAATTTTCTCCAATCTGAGCAGGGAAATAGTTCTTTATTTGTTCTATCTGTATCATAAGTCGTATGATTTTAATAGTAGTTTCAAACGATATTCAAGAGCTTTGCTTTGGAATTTTTCAGCATATTCTATTAGTAGTTCTTTATTTAGGTCATGCTGCAAAAAATAGTCGTCTAATCTTAACTCTTCCATTTCTTGTTCATTATCGTAGAATGGATAAAGATAGAGTAAGTCGAGCAAAGCTTTTTCCGGAGTTGCAAATAGTATCGTTCTGTTATCTGCCATAGGCTTTAAGTCATAACCGAATATAAGATTCTTTTTTACAGTATTGTAAGAGTATTCTCCAAAATAATTTGTAAAAGATGTTGTTTTAAGTGATGTTACACTAGTTATTTGCACTACAGCTTCCGGTATCATTCCATAAAAAGATAGTGCAGTATGTAAACTAATGTATGAAGGCTTATAAATCCGGTTGGCAAAGTAGATAGGATAATCGGGCCTCCCCTTATATTCCGGGAATGCGTAATAGCCTTGCCTCAATCGAATCAAATACCCTTTCTTAATCCAACGGGTCATATTATTGCGGTTAAAATCGGGCTTCCATGCTAATACCTGATAGATATTAAAGCACGCCAAATCGAACATCTTATCCTTAAACTCTAAAAAACTCATTTAATCTATTTCTATTATTCAACAAATATAGTGGATTTTGGAAATAAAACTACCACTTTGCAACTGTTTTTATTTTTTTGAAGCTCTTTCTTTTAGGGTCAGTTTGGCATCCTGCAGAATACGTCCCAGCTCATCATCTTTGGCTATTTCCAATAAATCTTTTTCTAATCCGAGGTATAATACTCCCGCCAATTCAGGCCACTGGGTAAATTTAATAAAATGATTAATTTTATTCTTATGAACACAAGCAGAAAGAAACACAATGCCGCCTTCAAGGCACAAGTAGCCATTATGGCAATCAAGGAGCAAGAGACATTTAGCGAGCTGTCAACGCGCTTTGGGATATATCCGCAGATGATTTCCATATGGAAGAGAGAGTTCCTCTCCCGCAGTCCTGAGATCTTCTCTACAAAAGCTCCTGATGAGGAGGCAGAAAAGCGGGAGAAGGCATTGTATGAAAAGGTAGGGAGATTGGAGGTTGAAGTGGATTTTTGCAAGAGAGCCTCAGAAAAACTGAAAATGGATATATTAGAGAATATCGCAAATATATGGCACAAGACTATTCCAGATGCTCTATCAAGGGTGTGTGTACAAAAGCAGCTCGTAAGGGAGTTATTGACCAGCGAAAAGGAACTAATTCACAGAAGTAAGCCAATTGAGCCCGAGGCTGTATTTAGTCAAATTAAATACGATTGTGGCTTCAAACGATTTATGCTAAAAACGCTTCCTAAAGTATTAATCGAGTTCGGACTTGTTGCATCAGCTCACAATCTTCTCAAAGAATCAGGTTGCCTGAAAAAAGAAAAGAGGGAAACCAAAAATCTCTTTTTAGTCACCCTCGTTTTTCACAATGTCTTGCTTATAATTAATTACTCCACAAAAGCGTGGCGATAACCTTGTTGTACATTCCAATAGCCGCGGGTAAAGTCGGGGACTTCAACCGGTGCTGAACCGTTTTTGAGTGAAATCTCCGAAAGCGGTACAATAGCGCTCCACTCAGCCAGGTCATACACATCCATATCGAGCGGCAGACCGTTTTGCAAGCAGTAAATCAGGCGGTAATCCATAATAAAGTCCATGCCACCATGGCCTCCTACTTCTCTGGCACGCTCCTCCAGATCCACATGTATCGGATGTTTGTATTGCTTCATCAGTGCTTCACGCACCTCTTTCGACATCCATCTGTGGGCATTCAGGTTTTCATGATCGGGGATATCCCCTGTTAGCGATTCATTCATATGTAGTGCGTAGTTCTGAACCGGATATTTCGAAGCATATCCATTAGTTCCTGCCACATTGTAGTATCTCGAGTATGGACGCGGAGTAGCCACATCGTGATGAATTTCAATGGTTTTACCCTTTTCGGTACGGATAAGCGTAACAGTTTGCTGTCCATTTTTGAAATCGGGCATAAGCTCACCTCTCTTTTTCTCCAGATAACGTGGTATGCTTAGCGGTTTGCTGTCCATCGAAACCAGATAGTTCATTTTATCACCACGGTGAATATCGAGTACCTGGCAGGCAGGCCCCATACCGTGTGTAGGATAGACGTCTCCTCTATGGTGCTTATTGTACTCCATGCGCCAGTCAGCCTCGTAGTGACTCCAAAAATCTTCTAGCTGGTGCACATATCCGCCATCTGCGTAAACAATTTCACCCAGCAATCCTTTTTGCACCATATTGAGTGTGGTCAGTTCAAAATAGTCGTACACGCAGTTTTCGAGCATCATGCAGTGGCGCTGGTATTTTTCAGCTGCATTGATCAGCTTCCAGATATCTTCGAGCGTCATGGCTCCCGGTACTTCCACAGCCACATGCTTACCATGCTCCATAGCGTATAGAGCCATCGGCACGTGAGTTTTCCAGTCGGTAACAATGTATATCAGGTCGATATCGTCGCGTTCGCACATCGCTTTCCATGCATCGTGACTGCCGTAATACTCTGTTGCCTCCGGGAAATTTCTCTTTTTCAACCCTTCCTGCGTTCTCTTTACACGATCTTCGTGGATGTCACCCAGCGCTTTAATCTCCACACCGGGTATATGGGTAAATCGCTCTACCGCACCGGGTCCGCGCATACCCATGCCGATAAATCCTACGCGCACCACATCCATTTTGGGTGCTGTAAGACCTAAAACATGCTGCTGGCCTGCAGGGCGTTTAGGCACGTGAGTTTGAATAGGTAGATGTTTCTTTAACTTATTGGTTTTAATTTTTGTTTGCGATAATGCCAACACCGCCACGACAGCAAAAAGTGCTACCACCAGAATACTAAAAATCCTTTTCATAGTTACTTTGAATAATTATTAATGTTTATCTTGATTAATTGTAAATATTATATGTACCCTATATGTACCCTGCATAACAGAAACTTTATCTCCCGAGGAGAGGGGGGGGTGGTGTGCATATTATTTAATTACAGACCTATATGCATCTCCTTACGTTCTTGTGGTTCGCCGGCTTTGCCCTCTTTTTTATTATTGGCAGCGTAGTACCACACGATGCGATCGGTATGTTCAAGGCCATTTTTTGTTACAAATACTTCTAATATATTTTCACCATCCTGCAGCTCTACATCGGTAAAGATGTAATGAACGGCAGTATTCCCGGCAGTAACGGTGTTTACTTCTTTACCGTTTACCACTAGTTTTGGGATACCTATATTGGAGTAAACCGTTACCGGAGTTACTCTGTTTTCACGCTGATCGGCACGACGTTGTGTCATATAGAGCACCGGCTCTTTGCTCCAGTTGGCTTTGTACCAGTAGAAACCATCTTTTTTAGTTTTGCGGTCGAAGGTAATCAAGCCCTTCATATTTCGGGATACAACACCACCTTGTGCTGACATCGGCGTACCAAAGTCGAACATATTCCAGATATAAGAAGCGATTAACCAAGGATGATCCGCAATAACGGGCCACTGCTCTTCGTGAAACTTGGTCCCCCAGGTTTCGTAATAGTTTTTATTGTAACCGCAACAGTCACCAATATCACCCACTTCCTCTTTTTGCTGATTAATATTGGCCTCACCACCATATTCTGAGAAAATTACAAGGTGATCCGAAAACTCTTTCTCCGCTTTCTCAACCCAATTTTTAATATCTCCTATTCTTCCACCGTACCAACCAAAATAGTGGTTAATTCCTTGAATGTCGGCGTTGTTGTTTGCCGTAGCGTCGACCGTATTGTAGCCGCTTACGGCTACAGTGTAGCGATCCGGATCTTCTGATTTAGCCAAATCGTTCAATGTTGTAGTCAGCGGAATAGTTTGCTCAAAAGGTGCATAAACCTCGTTGTGCAAGCCCCAAACATAGATGCTGGGGTGGTTAAAGTTCTGACGAATCAGTTCGGTCATCTGCTGAACAGCATTTTCAGTTTCATGGGTGGTTACCTGATTTACAAAAGGAATCTCCGCCCAAACTAATAAACCGATACTGTCACATTTTTCATAAAAATAATCTGCCTGTTGGTAATGTGCCAGACGAATCGTAGTGGCACCAATCTCCTGTATCATCTCCAAATCGGCATCATGTTCTTTCTTTGTCAAAGCACTTCCTTTTTCCCACCAATCCTGGTGACGACAAACACCGTACATCGGATATTTTTTCCCATTCAGGTAAACACCATCGTTTACCCGCAGCTCTACCGTTCTAAAACCAAGCGGTTGAACCACTTCGTCAATTACCCGGTTGTCTCTCACAATCTGAGTCACCACTTTATACAGATAAGGATCTTCAATACCTTGCCACAGACGTGGTCTGCGAACAGTCAACTCCTCTACAAACTCCTGACGACCCTGTGGCAGAAGCGTTATATTTTTCTCTTTTTTCACTACAGGGCGATTTTCCATATCGTAAATAGAGGTGACAAGTTTGATCTCCGTTTTAGCAAATTCCTTGTTCTCTACCTTCATTTTTACGCGTGCGTTTGCCGATTTGGCAGAAACATTGTTTTGTGTAATGTAGATACCGGGTGATGCGTAATCTGTTACGGCAAAGTTGATTTTATCAGTAACAATCAATTCAATATCGCGATAGATTCCTCCATACACCCCAAAAAGAATGTGGTTTACAGGAATTACATCCGGGCGGGCAGCATTATTGGCTTTCACAATGATTTCATTGCTTTCGCCAAATTTGAGTAAGCGCCCAATTTCAAGGCTGAAAGCTGAGTAAGCGCCTTTATGCCGACCGGCAAATTGGTTATTCACATATACTTCGGCTACTGATCCCACCCCTTCGAAGCGCAGGAAAACCCGCTTGTCTTTTAATGAAGCATCCGGTGTAAACTCTTTTTTATACATCGCTTCGCCTGTATAGAATCGCTCCTGCGGATTACGGAAAGCGGTCAGGTTAGCCATATCCTGCTGCATATCTTTCGCATTCCAGGTGTGCGGAATAGCAACTTTTTGCCAATTACCTCCGGTAAAACTTTGATTCAAATAGGAAGAACTGATATTAAATGGTCCTTTCTTAAAACTCCAACCATCGTTAAATGGAAACACTTCCCTTGCTTCAGCGAATACGGGAAGTGCTCCACCTAAAAGGTGAAAAACACAAAACAAAAATAAATATCTTTTGAGCATTATCTTTACTATTTAGACATTTTATATATTTCGCTTCCTGCCATCATAAATGCTCCAACGCCATACACGGCAGTCATACATTCCCATATAGAGTACTGCATTTGTCCATGCATCCATACCGTAGTCGTGTAAATAGGCACCTGTTCCTTCAGTCGAATAGCTAAAGTTTTTCATCTGCCACTCGGCTGTTTTGTTTACGTTGGCTGCAATATCGGCAAAATAATTAATACAAATATATCATATAAGTATAAAAAATATGTATCGTCCTGAAAAAAAGAGGGAAACCAAAAATCTCTTTTTAGTTACCCTCTTGAAGCTGAATTTAAATGTTGTTAGTTATTACATACATCTAGTATTTGAGAATATTTTAGCTTCATCGCTTTTCAATGAGTACAGCATACTTTAGTTTTATTTTGTTTGCCTTACTTTTGTGGTTTTTCCATTTCGGCTTTAATACGTGCTACTATAGAATTATAATAATCAATTTTAGCATTATTATATTTTAATTTAGTCTCATAAGATATCTCTTCAATGGAGAAGATCATTTTCTCTATCAAACCTCTTGAAGCATCACTCATTCTTCCCAGGGTTCTTATATGGAGTAATGACTCTATCTCCTTAATTTTTTCCTCGTTGTATAGTTTTGCAATTTTATGAATAAATGGAATTTCTGGATCGTTTCCGCTCATATATGGAAGCAGATTAAGTTTACTGAAAACCTCATTTGTATTAATATCTTTTAATTTACCACTAACATATAACATAGCATAATTAATCAGACCGCTTTTTAAAGCTCTGTCAACTCTCTCCCTTGTAAGAATATTATCGGCTTCTGCCTTATTATCTATTAATGTGTTGAAGACTACAGACCAGGGATCTGATATATTCAAAGCAAGATATGTCCAAAGTTTTTCAGAAAATTTATCTTCTGACGATAGAGTGGGGAATATTTCTTCGATAAATTCCTTAATGTCTTTATTAAAAAATGCATTTTCAGCTACTTCCAGATAAGCAAAAGCATTTGATAAAGTCTTGTTATTTTTATATGCTGTTTTTTTTGCTTTAGGACTTGTAGAGGGATCTAGTGCTTTCTTTATCTTGTCAATAAATTCATCGACATAATGACTCCCCACTACTCTATTTATCTCATTTCCTTGTGAATCTAAAATGAGAAAAGTAGGGTAAGCTCTGATATTATATTTTTTGGCAATCTCAACTCCCTCACCTTTTTCCATATCTATTTTAATATTTACAAAATTTTTGTTGAGATATTCTCCTACTTGTTTTTTTGGAAATATGATATCTGTCATATATATGCATGGTCCACACCATTCTGTATAGCAATCCAAAAACACCAATTTAGGTGCGTTTTTTTTGGCTGTTTCTGCTTTTGCAAGAGCCTGCTTTAATGTTCCTGTTTCGAAGATGGTTCCTATTGCTTTTTCCTGAGCCGTCATCAATATTGACATACAGATGGATAGTATAACTAAAAAAGCTTTTTTCATAAAGATTACATTATAATTTATAGTAGTGGTTCATTAGAATAATGGTCAATAATACCTATTCAGCTTTATTTCAGCCTTATGCCATCAAGACAGAAGTATGGTGGAGTGCGCATTTTTCCATTTTCGTCTTTATCTGACGAATCCATATTGAATACCACTTTATCAACTTCTCCAAGCGAATTCAGATCCCATTTTACCCATTCTCCCTGAATTATATTCCATAGATTTAATGGTTCAGGTGCTATTCCGGGGAATAGTGCAATGTAATACTCAGAGGTTCCGGTATGAATAGAATTAAGATAGCCTTTGGCAATAAGCTTAACATATCCTTTTACAGCTGCTGAATATGCGGCTGTTGAATCAGCTACTGCTTCTGTTTTAGTTTTACCCGCTGCTCTTGCTGCTATACCTGCTGCTCTTCCCGCATCTATTTTGTGAAGTATTTGTTGGCCTGCAAGTCTTATATAATCTTGACTACCACCAAAATTGTATATATCAGGAAGATACCATACAGCATATTTTGAAGCTGCTGCATCGGGAATATTTGGATTCCTTACTGTCGCATATGTTGTTCCGCTACTATATTCATCGTAAACTTGAGTGTTAGAGTTCAGTTTGGATGAGTATCTTGATCCGTAATTTAAGAGTAAATAATTATAGGTTGTATTTGCGACAAGAACATGTTCGACAATCCTAGGTTGATCAATTGTAAAATATGCTTCATCACCCTCAACCCTTACGACTGTAAATGTCTCTAGTCGATTAGGGCGTGTACCCGAATAAACCGAATAGATTACGCTATCTACGGCTTCCTTAATTTGAGCTTGCGTAGGGGTAATTGTGGTAGGCTTTCTAGTAATCCAAGGATATGAACGGTAGTTTTTGCTCGACAATGCAAATCCTGTATGAGTACCATTAGAATTTCTCTTAACATTAAAGGTGATTTCCCCATAATGGAATGCAGACACTTTATAAGGAGCATCAGGTATAACATATGTTAGCCAAGGGACTTCAATATTAATACCTTGTCCTTCGTTAAAGGTGACATCATTTGGAAAATCTATCTCTTTATTCTTAACTTCATCAGTACAAGAGTGGATAAAATGAGCTCCAATTATCAATAATATTATTGTAAAAAATATCTTTATCTTTTTCATAACTTTACTTTTGATTGGGATTTTGTATAATTAAAGGGTTATTAATCATTTCATTATTAGGTATAGGCCATTGTAACCTAGTTTTGTCAAATACAAAACTTCCGCCCTTTATTACTTCCATATAAGTTTTTCCCTCTTTCTGGAAGCGAAATGAAGCATAAAATTCAGATCCATTTTCAATAATAAGCTCTCTTATATATTCTTTGAAAATTTCATCCAGCAAATCCTCTTGGTTTGCCGGCACGGCTAACTGTGGAAGTACCGGAACTGTTCTCATAGATCTCATGCGATTTATGGGAGCTATAGCTTGTGCAATACTACCGCCCGTCCGGGCAATAAGCTCTGCTTGCATAATGTAAAGTTCGGGTACTCTCATATGATAGACGGCATATTTCTCATCTTTAGGACTTGAGTTGGCACCGGCGTATAGACCAAGACGATAGATCTTTTTCCATACCCATAACTGATCGTTATCTATTGACGAAGCTGCCCTTGCTTTTCCTGTATGAATAAACCAGCGAGGATCTGATCTTATCCAATCCAAGCCATATCTTAAACCACAAACTGCATCGCTTTGTAGTGTTGGCTCACCGGTTGAATTTAGATATGGAGTTGAGGCTGTATAAGCAAAGCCGTATGTTGACCAATGGCCGGCGAGATCTGATCTTTTAGATACATCTTCTATATATCTGACAAAAATATTTTCTTGAGAATCCCATGATTTTAGGAAAGTGTTATTCATATCACTTTCCATCTTGACATTTGCAGGTAATGTCGCAATTACATCATATATTAAGGTTTTAGCATCTGTTAGATCTATTGAAGAGTTTCTCATTGTTCCTCTAATAAGCAATAATTTGGCTTTCCAAGCTTTTGCAAAAAGTTTAGATACTCTCTTAGGAGTTTTAAAATTATCAGACATATTTTCAATTGCAAAATCTAGATCCTCCATAACTTTAGTCCAGCTTTCGCCAACTGTATTTCTCGGCATATTTGCATTGTTTACATCTGATGTTTGTATATAATTCCATATATGCTCTCATCTTCATCCCACCAGCATCCATAATGCAGTAACAATAATGAGTGAAAATATCCTCTTAGTAGTCTAGCTTCACCTATAAGTTCGTTTTTGGTAGTAGATGTAGGAAATGCACTATTAGGAATACCTGGAATACCATTAATTGCGAGATTACAGGCATTTATGGTTTTATACATAGTTCTCCAACACAACGGACTATTCGATTGTTTTTCAGTAAAATCCATTAATCCTATTACATCAATCAGTCCCGATCTTGTAGTAAGTCTGGCATAAAATTCTTGATTAACCTCATCTACAGTCATGAATATTCCGTATATGCCATTAACTGCTTGCATTGCCTTATCGTATGTCGTCATCGCATTTTCAATGGACCATTGATGCCTTGGGGTATTATTTAAGAAATCTTCACAAGAGCTCAATAGAAAAGCCACTATGGTAAATAATATAATATATTTTAAGTTTTTCATTTTACAAT
>CAYZPF010000024.1:0-24203 GCA_964479995.1 uncultured Muribaculaceae bacterium
TGAGATTCTTAAGACGTATTTGAAAAGAGAAGACCGAAATCTGACCAAACTATTGGGGTATGCCAAAAAAATGCGTATTGAAAAAATATTGAAAACTTATTTGGAAGTACAATTATGACAAAAGGGATAGCTGAATCAATCAAAGTTAAGCTGTTAAATATAGCTAAAAGCAAGAATGCTAATTATCAACAGCTTCTAATCCGATACTTATATGAACGCTTGCTCTATCGCCTATCTGTTAGCCAATACAAGGAAAAGTTTTGTTTGAAAGGGGGAGCGTTACTATATGCATTCGAGAAGGATTTACCTCGTCCTACTTTAGATATTGACTTTTTAGGACTGAAAATCTACAATGGCATTGAAACAATCAAGAACGTGTTTACAGAGGTGCTTGCTATTACGCGCTATGATGGAATAGAGCTTAACACTTCTAATATCAAGGCAGAGGAGATAAACGAAAACAATTCGTATCATGGTGTAAAAGTAACTTTCGAAGCAAAGCTGGATTCTATTAGGCAAATTATGCATATGGATATAGGATTCGGCGATGTGATTATTCCAACCGCTCAGGAATTGAGCTATCCGGTATTATTGGACGAATTACCAGCTCCCCAAATTATGGCGTACTCACTTGAATCAGTTGTTTCTGAGAAATTTCAGGCTATGATAGAATTATCAGAAGTGAATAGTCGTTACAAAGATTTCTATGACGTTTATAAAATTCTTACTTCGCAGAACCTAAATGTAGAGGTATTAGAAAAAGCAGTGATGACAACATTCGAAAATAGAAACACCCCTTTTCAAGAAAACCATCCTTTATTCTCCGATTCATTTGCTAAAGATGAAAGTCGAAATACTCAGTGGAAACGCTTCTTGAAGAAGATTAAACAAGATGAGGAATTGAAATTTGAGGATGTTATGAAATTGATTAGAATGAAGTTGCTCCCGATTTTCGAGAAACTAAATCTGGATAAGAATTAAGTCCATGCCCAACTCCGACCTCCATAAACGCATTACCGAACTGGAAACTCAGAACCAGGAGTTACTTGCAGAGAATATGCGTTTGCGTGAGTTGTTAGGCATGCCGGAAGAAGTCAAAGAAAAAGAAACCACCGTACCGATCTTAAATTTTGTCGAAGAAGAATCTCCCACAACATCATCGATTAATAAATATAGTTCTCCAGAAGAAAAAATAGAACTTTACCTGTCGTTGTTCCGAGGACGAACAGATGTCTATGCGAAACGATGCTACAGTAAAAAGCATGACAGTTCCTATTATATTCCGGCTTGTAAAAATGAATGGGCAAGAGGATTATGCGATAGAGCTCGTGTGAAGTGCAAGAATTGTAAGCACCGTGATTTATTACCACTTACATCCGAGGTCATTGATAAGCATTTGCGAAACAAAGATGAGCATGGAGCAGGAATTGTCGGCGTTTATCCTTTGTTACCTGATGAAACTTGTTTCTTTTTTGCCGTTGATTTTGATGAAGAGAAATGGGAAAAAGATGTTGCTACATTTCGTTTAGTTTGTGAGAGTCTAAATATTCCAATTGCTATCGAACGCTCCCGTTCCGGTAATGGGGCGCATGCTTGGCTGTTCTTTGAAGAAGCTATTTCTGCAATATCTGCACGTAAACTTGGTAATGCCCTTCTTACAAAAGCGATGTCTGTTAGGCACGAAATACAATTCTCATCATACGACCGTATGTTCCCAAATCAAGACTTTATGCCTAAAGGCGGATTTGGAAACCTTGTAGCCTTACCATTGCAAGGAGGAGCTCGTAAAAATGGGAATAGCGAGTTTGTAGATGAGGATTTTCAAAGTTATCCTGACCAATGGGCTTATCTAAGTTCTATTCGTAAGATGAAGCAGGTTGAAATAGATATATTACTTTCAGAACTATGTGTTGGTAATGGATTAGGAGAACTTGCGAATACAAAAGAAGATGAAGGTGTCAAACCTTGGGAAAGTAAAAAGATTGAAACTATTGACACAAAAGATTTTCCGGATACTTTGGCCATTGTAGAAGCAAATAGACTATACATACCCAAAGAAAATGTTAGCCCTAAAGCACTCAATCGCATAAAACGGCTCTCGGCATTTCAAAATCCTCAGTTTTATAAAACACAGAAAATGCGAATGTCTACTTATGGTATTCCAAGAATAATTTGGTCGTTGGATGAAACGGATGAATACATTGGCATTCCAAGAGGTTGTAAATCCGCACTTGTCCATTTACTTGATGAAGCAAATGTAGAATATTCCTTTGAGGATAAACGAAATAGCGGAAAGCGAATTAATGTTCAATTCAAAGGAATACTTCGAGACGAACAACAATCGGCAACAGATACTTTACTTCAACATGAGAATGGAATATTGTCTGTTCCTACTGCTTTCGGAAAAACAGTTATCGGAGCTTCGCTTATAGCAGAACGCAAATGCAATACACTGATATTAGTACATCTGCACACTTTATTAGACCAATGGAAGAAATCGTTGGAGCAATTTCTTGAAATTAATGAGATTTTACCGGAATCGGAAAAGAAACGAGGAAGAAAGAAAGCGCGTTCTGTTATTGGGCAAATCGGCTCAGGGAAGAATACTTCGTCAGGAATTATAGATATTGCTTTAGTTCAGAGCCTTATACATAACGATGAAGTAGATGAGATTGTGAAAAACTACGGTATGGTGATTGTGGATGAATGTCATCATGCTTCTTCGCTTACTTTTGAAAAAGTTTTGAGTACTGTCAATGCCAAATATGTTTATGGGCTAACGGCAACTCCTAATCGGCAAGACGGACAGCATCCGGTTGTTTTTATACAATGTGGAGTAATACGCCATAGCGTAAGTGCTAAAGAACAAGCGAACAAACGAGATTTTGAACATTTTATAACTCCTTGCTTTACACCTTTCCGGAAACCATTAACTCAAAGCGAATCAGATTGGCATATTACCAAAATATATACTGCACTTGCTGAAGATGAATTTCGTAATCAGCAAATTGTAGCAGATATACTTGATGCTGTGGAGAATAATCGAATTCCGATTATCCTAACACAACGAACAAACCATGTAATGATACTGGCTGATATGCTGAGAAAACAAACAGATGCAAATATCATAGCACTTATTGGAGCGGATTCAGCAAAGAAAAAGAAAGAAGTTACAGAGTTGTTGACCAGCATTCTGCCAACTGAAAAACTCATTATTGTTGCTACCGGAAAATATATTGGCGAAGGATTTGACTATCCTCGTTTAGACACCTTGTTTCTTGCATCTCCGATTGCTTGGAAAGGAACACTGGCACAATATGCCGGTCGTTTACATCGGGAATATCCCGGAAAACAAGATGTGATTGTTTATGATTATGTAGATATTCACATCCCGATTTTGGAACGAATGTATCATAAGAGGTTAGCTGGATATTCTCAGATTGGCTATAAAGCCTTAGCCTCAAAGAATGAACTCGATAAAATCAGTATGATTTATGATTCCGACACGTACAGTTCTGTCCTTAAAAGAGATTTCGCAGAAGCAAAGAAAGAAATATTGATAGCATGCCCTTATATTCGTAAAAAACAGATTAATACAGTACATGGGCTACTCGAGAATTCCTTGTCTAAAGGAGTAGAGGCTACAATTATTACCCTTCCTTTGGAATCATACCGAGAACAAGAACGAGCAAAAAAATGTATTGAACTCCTTCAAACAAAAGTAAATGTCAAAACGAAAACTGGTATCTATCAGAAATACGTTATTATAGATAATCGACTCGTTTGGTATGGAAGCATTGGGCTTCTTGATTACATAGACTCGGACGATACTGTCATGAGGTTGGAGTCGAGTGAGTTGGTGGAGGAGTTGAGAAAATAAATAAATACAAGGTTCTACCTCTCAATATAATTACCTTGAAAAACAACGATTACCTTATATGGGTAACTATACAAGAACAGGGTAATTGTCTTGATTAGAATGTTCGATCGTTTTGCGCTAATTAGAGCTCATAATATAGAGCTTTTGAAACTCTCCAAAATGTGAACTAATGAGGCATCTACATGGATTTCAGACAAAAACAAGGAGAAATCCATAAGATTTTGTACTTTTATATTTTACTTCTGATAATGCATATTATCAGGAAGTTTAATTTATTGATAGGTGTTGCCAGAAGAAAAAGCAATAGGTATTCTTGCTCTAAAAGCGGTAGAACCGATCTGTTCGCCTCAATTGCGTGAATTTATTTTGAATGCCCGAAAAGCACATTATCAAATTATTGATCCGACCCTTGACAAGATTACAAAACTTGGTTGGAAAGAAGATATAGAACAAGGCGCAGGTGATATAATTCATAGATTCAGATAATTCATTGAGGACAATAAGGATGAGATTACGGCATTGAATATCATTTACTCACAAACTTATTAAAGTCGGCCTTTAACACTTCAAATGATAGAAGAATTATATGCAACCATGCAACGCAGTCCTTATTTCTTCTCTGTTGATAAATTGTGGCAGGCATATTCCGTGAAGTTCTCAGAGAAAATCAAATCGCTATTTTTCGTGGGTAAGGGATATAAAGAAAAAACCATGAAGCCTTTGGATTTCAGAGCTTTGCTTCATTCTTCGAATTAATTTTGCGGTATGAACAGGAAAGCTACCTAAGGTATTTAACTAATTGTACTTTAATTGATTGCATATTCAATTTCTCTCAAGAGGTACAAATTAGGTTAGTAACTGGCAGTTCTGACCGTAGTTGGCTCTATTTTGTCTGCATAAAACTCAGATTCAAAGTTATGACTTATTTTTAAATATACAATTATTCTGAATAAGAATCATTTAGCGTTAGTGCAAGATGCAAGTTTATCTATATATAGATACTTGCATCTTGCACTAAAACTATACCTTTATGAAATCAGCTTTGATACTTTCAATTAACTTTTTATCAATATCCAGATCTATTGCATAAGTTTCAAATTTGGCAATAGCATTAGCGACAGTAGCAATTAAAGTTTTATAATCCTGAATATCGTTATTCAGACCAACTGCTTCAAAATCTTCACGAGATATATCTTCGTTTTTACCATTCACTGTCAATGAATGCCTGTTGGAGTAAGCAGGAGCAGTAATATCCACACTATAAGTCAAATCATATGCCGGAGAAAGCCGCCAAACACCTTCACGATTCATGCAAAATGAAAAGTTCTTGGAATGATCATCCACATTACGAGCGATAACATTAAACATCATTCGCAGATATTGTTGTTTACTATCCTCGTATGGCAGATTAAGCCGTCTGATAACTGCAAAAATATCCTCATAAGTATCACTTGCCGGAGACATTGCCGCTAATGTTTGTATATGTATCTTTTCGTTTCCATTGCGGTCAAATCGTCTGGTCAGGAAATGTGTTACACCTTCGTATGTTCTTAATTCTGATGGCATCATGTAGATCCCGGCATCCAATGCCATTTGGTAATAAACATATTCCAGTTTGGCAAAAGGATAAGCAGAATTATCATCGTATTTAAGAATATAATGCTGAAAGCCTTCCGGGATTGATCCTTGACCAGATATAACTTCTCCAGTAGCTTTGTTCAGAGCAATAATCGCCTTAGGCCGTTTCCCTCCTGGCGATGAACTTATTTTTATTAAATCCTGCCACAAGATAGAATTCTCTTGATTCAACACTGTGGTTTCCCGTGCATTCAATACCTGTTTTGCAAACTCATACAGCCTTTGTACATCGACCGAAAAAGCAGAACTATTACCAAGTTTTTGTGCAGGCTCATATTCCAATGCTCCCATCGCTCGGCTACCAATAAACGAGAGGTGATCAACAGGATTTGTTTTCTTAGTAGGTATATTATTATCGCGTAGCCATGCTTTAAAAAGAGAATTACCCCATTTATCCGGTAACGAATCTGCTATCATAGGCGGAAGTCCTTGATATAGTTTGTCCTTATCACCTGTCCAAGGAAGTTGTTTTTGACTGTGGGGTGAATCTACAGACATAGTTAATGGAGCAATATCTAATCCTTGTTCAAGAAAAGAAGGTTCATATTCAAATGTAGCGACATTTACTTTCTTGTCCCAAGAGAGATAGCCCACATCTTTTCCCCATAATTTCACTTTTACTACATTTGTTTCCATAACTTACTTCTTACTCTGTTTTTTAAATAATGCTCGTGGACTCTCTGGTAATTCCGGCAATAACTTCTCTATTTCATCCAGGCTATCAATTGCACGAAGCAACTTGATGAACGAAGCTAATGTGATCCCGGCAGAAGAACCGTTTTCAAAAGAGCTTATGGTAAATACGCTCAAACCGGATTTCTCGGCAACTTCCTTTTGAGTATATTTCATTCTTTTCCGATAGTCACTATATTTCTTCCCAAGCTCCCTGATTATATCACTTCCTGATTTTTTGTATAATTCGCTATACATAATTTTTTTTATTGCAAATATAGATAAATCTATAATAATATCAAAATTACTATTAAATTACAGATAAATCTATAGCCATAAAACTCTCAGCAGTGTTGAGAGTTTTGTGATAAAGTTCGTGCTAATAAGAAAAACGCAGTTTTTTCGCTAACACATTCATTTCATAACTTATTTTCTTATTGGTAACCTTCGCATAAATCTGGATTGTTTTGATATTAGTATGCCCGAGAACCTTACTTAAGGTCTCCATAGATACTCCATGATCGAGCATAATTGAAGTCGAAAATGAATGTCTGCTGACATGGTATGTGAGCCGCTTATGGATTCCACATATATCAGCCAATTCTTTCAAATAAGAATTCATCTTTTGATTAGTCAGAACTGGTAATAGATTCATTCCAATCCTCTTGTTTTCATACTTTGCTATAATCTTCAGAGGTATCTCCAATAATTAAAGTTCCACACTATTACCCGTCTTTTGCCGCTCGGTAATCAGCCAATAAGAACCATCATGTTGTTGCTGGATATGATTGACCGTGAGATTCTTTATGTCGATATAGGATAATCCAGTAAAAATGCTAAAAAGGAAAATATCCCTGACAGTATCAAGACGTTTAATCGTAATCTTCTTTTCTATTATCTTTTTGATCTCTTGTTTAGTGAGATATTCAATTTTTACTTTCTCCCACTTGGTATGGTGCAGATAAAACGGATCGAAATGAATAATTCCCATATTTCTGGCAAGCGTGACTACTTTTTTCAAGAACTGAATCATTTTAGCGGTCATATTAACTCTCAGCTTGCAATTAACCCGAAGGTAGATTTCAAAGTTATTGACAAATTGGAGATTCAGGTTATCCAGATAGACAAGTTGCACTCTGCCATAGTTTTTTAAAACGACTTGATTACCTGGTGATTAACCATAAAAATTTAAAAAATCCAAATGCTTTAAAAAACTAAAACGCTGATAACCAGAGGGTATGAAAAAACTCTGCCAGAGCTAGGGTTGGCAGCTATGTGTAGGAAATAACCTCATTGGACAAGGAGTAATTTTCTATTCAAAAACTCCTAAAAATGATATAAATATCTATTAATATGAATGTTAAATACATAGGAAAACTTTAGTGTAGAACAAGGCGCAGGTGATATAATTCATAGATTCAGACAATTCATTGGGGACAATAAGGATGAGATTACGGCATTGAATATCATTTACTCACAAACTTATTGAAGTCGACCTTTAACACTTCAAATGATAGAAGAATTATATACAGCCATGCAACGCAGTCCTTATTTCTTCTCTGTTGATAAATTGTGGCAGGCATATTCCGTGAAGTTCTCAGAGAAAATCAAATCGCTATTTTTCGTGGGTAAGGAATATAAAGAAAAAACCCTGAAACTTTTGGATTTCAGAGCTTTACTTCATTCTTCGAATTAATTTCTGCGGTATGGACGGGACTCGAACCCGCGACCCCCTGCGTGACAGGCAGGTATTCTAACCAGCTGAACTACCACACCAGGTTCCCTTTTGGGAATGCAAATATAGTGAGAATTTTTACATTTACAATATTTATTAAAAATTATTTTAAAAATGAGAAGTGTACATTTCCGTACCTTTTAATTTTAAGGAAATTTGGCTCTTTTTCAAAGTTATAAGTGGAGGGATGCTCCAGTATTAAAACTCCTTTTTCGTTTAGAAGGGAATGGGAGAGTATCTTCCCGGGTAGCGACTCTAAACCTGCCAGATCATAAGGCGGGTCGGCAAAGATAACGTCATATTTGAGTCTGCATATATTCAGAAAATCGAATACATTGTTTCTCACTGCATGAATCGAGCTAAAGTTAAACTTTGATATTACCTCTTTGATATAATTGTAATGGTGTATATTCATCTCTACCGAGGTTATTTTTGTGCACCCTCTGGAGGCGAACTCATAACTGATGCTTCCTGTGCCGGAGAAGAGGTCCAGGACAGAAATCTCTTCAATATTATATGAGTTTGTAATAATGTTGAAGAGTCCCTCTTTGGCAAAATCGGTAGTAGGTCTTGCTGTGAAATTTTTGGGAGGGGGCAATTGTCTTCCTCTGTACTGTCCGCCAATTATTCTCATGGTTTGCTATTTATTTTTTAACCAGATGTTAAAAACAGGGCGATATGCTAATGTTGCATCTGTCTCTCTTTTATCCCAATCTATATTTTAAACATGAGAGACGAGTACTTTTGCTCCAGGTATTTGTTGGGCAGAGGGGTCTCTGGGTTTCTGAAGTATCTGATGTTTGAGAAATAGGCAGTCATGTCATGTTTCTCAAAATCTCTGATGTTCCCGCTTATGTAGATTGTTGTGGATTCCGGATTAAACTGCACCTCTCTTATTGTTAAGAATAAGAAGTAAAGAGCTGTATTAAAATGGTGTGCAGGAAAGGAGTTGCAGTAAACGATCTTTTCTCCTTCTGCTGCCACAATAGTTAAAAAACCCTTCATATAGTTGAACGATAATTTATTATACTCCGGATAGAGAGGGAGATATGTTAGGGACAGCCAAAGTGTGGGGATAAGTTTAAGATTGGGATGATAGCTTTTGGCAAGATTGACTAGAGTACTGTTTACGGCAAAGATAACAACCATACTTTCATGTGGAATAGTCAAAGTGTTTACTTCGTCCAGTTCGTCCAGTTTGTGATGTCTCTCGAGAATGCTTAGCTCATCTCCCTTTTTATAGAGCATATTTGGTACAAGAGAGTACTTATGAGTATTATATATAAGGTTGATGTTGTCATAATTGCTTCTTAGCAGCGAAAATTGTTCGAAAAGCTCCGAACATTTTTTTACAAAATCATCTGTCTCTCCTCCGTCCATCCTAAAATCTGAAGCGTAGAGAAAAAGGAGCCCGCTGTCGTTTTCGTTTACAACCGAAAAAGAAAATCCATTCAAATCAACTTGAATGGATAGTCTGTAATCAGTTGTCTTTTCCGGCTGAGGCTGATTATTGACAATAATAGGCATATCTGTTATTCCCAGTTTCCTGCATTATTGTTAGGTGCATCAATACTGCCAACTTTAAGTCCCGGATAACGACCGGTGTCATTACGGTCTGCATTTAAGTTAACAATTAGCTGTCTGTCCAGTCCCAAAAGCAAATCGTCAAACGGTGCTGATGCTTCAAAAAGCGGTACTTCAACTCCTGATACTTTAGTGATGATAGCCCTCATTTGCATCTTTTTACCGCCGCTGAACGGTATGTATGCCAGTGAATCAATTATAAAATCATCTTTTTTAAGGAGTGTGTCTTTTACAAAAATCTTAACACTGTCGCGATACACTCTCTTTTGTGCTACGGCGACAGAGTCATCGAAAGAGCCAACCTGCTTAATAATGGTTATCTGTCCATTATTGTAAAAACTGATGAGTGAATCCATCTCTTTGGCATATTTGCCATAACTGGATTTATAAGCAACCTGAAGAGTTCTTATATCTTTAAGCCTCTCAATACAAACAGTTTCACGTACCCTTCTTTGTTTTTCAAAAACTACGGGCTGCTGGATGCTGTCATAGATGAGATATCCAATAAAAACTATTATAACAGGTAGTACAACAATTAGTAGGATTTTTTTCATTGTCAATTATTGAATTTGTATTTATTTAAGCCGGTTAATGTGCGATGCACAAATAGTTTCACAAAAGTATAACAAATATTTAGACTCCGCAATATATTTTTCTATTTTTGTCCCAATTATTTAAATATGAGAGATTATTCATTTATAGCACAGGTAACCCGTTTTAAAGAGTACCTGGAATCATCTGAAAATATTGTGATTCTAAGCCATACCAATCCCGACGGAGATGCTGTCGGCTCTCTGACAGGAATGCGAAAATTCCTTTCTTTGATTGATAAAAAGGCTGTAATGGTCCTTCCCGATGAATATCCGGAGTACCTCTCATTTCTTGACTCTCATAAAGGGATCTTGATCTACGATAATAACCGCAGTGAGGTTGATGAATTGTTGAAAAGATGTGATATGATAATAGCTGTGGACTTTAATCAACTAAGTAGGATAGATAGTTTAGAAAAACCGGTGGCAGGTTCAATGGCAAAAAAAGTATTGATTGATCATCATCCCGATCCCCAGGAAGATATATTCGATCTTGTTATCTCTTACATTGATATGTCTTCTACGAGCGAGCTTATATACAGGCTTTTAACAGCTATCCCTGAATTCAAGAGCTTAGTTGATGCGAATGTCGCCGAATCTCTTTATGTGGGAATGATGACCGATACCAATAATTTTTCCAATTCCGTAACCGGATCTACATTTAAAATGGCATCGGATTTGCTGTTGCTTGGTGTTGATAAGGAGGCTTTGCAGCAGAAAGTATTTGGTGGCTTTTCTGAGAACAGAATGAGACTAATGGGGCACGCTTTGCTGAATAAAATGGTGATTATTGATAAGTTTAACGTCGGATATATCACTATTTCCAAAGAAGAGCAGGAGCATTTCAATTTTGTGGAGGGAGATTCCGAGGGGTTTGTTAATCTGCCCCTCAATATAAACGGCATCTTCATCTCCGCCCTTTTTATGGAGAAAGATGATCACATAAGGGTTTCATTGAGGTCAATAAATAACTTTTCGGTTAACAAATTATCGCGTATTCATTTTAACGGAGGAGGGCATTTAAGAGCGGCAGGAGGAAGGCTCTACATGGATATCGATGAAGTAGGAAGCTATTTTGAAAATGCTTTGGAGCAGAGTTTTGAAGAATGTTTTGTGTTGTAAGATGAGAAAAATTAATTTTTTAATAGTCAGCAGAACCATTAAAAAGGTTTTATTTATTGGATGTCCGGCTCTTCTTTTACTTGGCTCCTGTATGAGAGAAGAGCTTGTTAACATGGTAAATGAGCAGGAGAGTCAGATAGAAAAATATGTAGAGACTCTTGATGATGTTGAGGTGGCGGTAGATGACGGAGTATGGCGGGTTGTGATGGATGGGGGGAGTAACAACTACTCTGCAGTTGCAGGAGACTCCGTTTCTTTCAACTATTCTGCCTATATTTTTCGTAGTGGTAAGGGCTCTCTTTTTGATACTAACATTAGAAGTGTTGCCAAAGAGGCAAAACTGGATTTAGACCTCTCTGCTTTTACTCCAAGAAAGAGGAGGATTGGAAGGGGAGAGCTTATCAAAGGGCTTGATAAGGGGCTTTTGGGAGTTAGAAAAGGGGATAGATGCTATATAATTTTCTCATCTAAATATGGTTACGGCAATAAGCAAATAGGTATGATCCCAAAGATGTCACCATTAATTTATGAGGTTTGGATATTGGATGTTAATAAGAACTAATTTTTTCTAACTTTGTACGTTTTTACAGTTAAAGAGCAATGAAAGTATATAAACCCTATAAGAGTATAACAGTAATGAAAAACATTAACAGCTTGGCTGTTACCCTACTCTTTATATTATTACCGCTGTTTTCTTGTGTAAGGGAGATGAGCGAGAGTTCGGAAGAGATTGAAAAAAAGATATTGCAGGCGTACATCACTACCGTCCATAAAGATTCCGTAACACCTTATTCTTCCGGAATTTATATCTTGAATGAAAAAGTGGGAAATGGAAGAGGTTTTAATGATACCAGTGTTGCATTTGTGAGGTACTCAACTTTAGATCTTAAGCACAATTATCTTTCCACTACATATGAAGAGATAGCCAAGCAGCTTGGCGCTTATGCTACCGGAACATATTACGGGCCTACACTTCTGGAGCTTGGTAACTACTCTTTGATAAAGGGCGTTGAGGAGGGGTTAAAAAGCATGAAAGAGGGAGGCAAGGCTAAGATTATCGTACCTTCCTGGGCTTCTGTGTTTGATTTCCCTAATAGTGATAAGTACCACTCTACTACAACTATTTATGATATTGAAGTATTGAAAATAATAGATAATTATACCAAATATGAGGAGGATACCTTAAAGAGTTTTAGCAAACGTTTTTTTGGAGGTATTGATACTCTTTCAGAGGGTTTTTATTTTAAACATCTGTCAGTTGGGAGCGGAGACAGCGTTAAGATAGATGAAGTTGTAAGTGTAAACTATATAGGACGTCTGTTAGACGGATTTGTATTCGATACCAATATTGAAGATACTGCCAGGAAATACAGAATCTTTAGTAGTGATAAACAGTACGTACCTTTATCTGTGGAGATGACTCAAGCCGGTGATTCCGATGCTACGCCCGGTTCAGGAAGTGTTGTAGAAGGCTTTGCTAAAGCCATTATGGAGATGAGGTACGGAGGCAAGGCTGCCACATTTTTTAACTCCAATCTTGGATATGGAGAGCAGAGTCAGAGCTTTGGCAAGAGGCAGCAGTTATATTTTTATATTGAAGTATTATCTAAATAACGGTTTTACATTAAATCAATTTTGATGAAAAGAGAGAAAAATCTTGAGAGTTTCAAGAGACTCTTGGAGATTATGGATGCTCTCAGGGAGAAGTGTCCCTGGGACAGGGAGCAGACAATGGAGAGTTTGCGTCCTTTGACCATAGAGGAGACCTATGAATTGAGCGATGCTGTTTTAGCTAAGGATAAATCCAATATCGCCAAGGAATTGGGGGATTTACTGTTACATATTGTCTTTTATGCTAAGATAGGAGAGGAGCAGGGACTTTTTGATATTGCAGATGTTATAGATGGGTTGTGCAACAAACTTGTTTACAGGCATCCGCACGTCTTTTCTCAGACAGAAGTGTCAGGTACTAAGGATGTTATTGAAAATTGGGAGGAGCTTAAAGGGCGAGAGAAGGATGGAAATAAATCATTACTTTCGGGAGTGCCTCAATCGTTACCTTCCCTTGTTAAGGCATACAGGATTCAGGATAAAGCCCGTGCAGTGGGATTTGACTGGGAGGAGAGGGATAAGGTTTGGGATAAGGTGAGAGAAGAGATTGGGGAGTTTGAGGATGAACTCAAGAGTGAGAGAGAGGAGTACACTAATGTAGAGGGTGGAGATGGCAGGAAGGCAGAACAGGAGTTTGGAGATTTGCTCTTCTCAATGGTAAATGCTGCAAGACTTTACAATATAAACCCCGATACAGCCCTGGAGATGACTAACAGAAAATTTATTAAAAGGTTTAATTATCTTGAAAATAAAACTATTAAAGAGGGAAGATCTTTGAAAGATATGTCACTTGAAGAGATGGACGCCATTTGGAGGGAAGCTAAAGAGGTTGAGTGATGGGTGAAAATGAGTGGCAAATCAGGTCGGAACTCCTTATAGGCAGAGCAGGGCTTGAAAGATTGGGCCGGGCTGTTGTTGCTATTGTAGGTCTTGGAGGTGTCGGGGCGTATGCTGCCGAAATGGTGGTAAGAGCAGGAGTGGGAGGTGTCTTTTTATTGGATAGTGATATTGTGGATATTACAAATAAAAACAGGCAGCTTTTAGCTCTTGATTCTACAATTGGATTGGCGAAGATTGATGTTTTGAGTACCCGTTTAAAGGATATTAATCCTAAATTAAAACTTGTGGCTATTAGGGAATATCTGACAGAAGAGAACGTAGGCCACCTTTTGAAAGATAAAAAAATTGACTTCCTTATAGATGCCATAGATACACTATCTCCAAAGGTTGCACTTATCAAATATGCCGTAGCTTCATCAATACCTTTAGTCAGCTCTATGGGTGCCGGCGCCAAACTGGATGCTACGTTGGTCAGATTAAAAGATATTTCAAAATCCTATAATTGCCCGCTTGCCTATATTTTAAGAAAGAAATTACGCAAAGAGGGCATTTCAAAGGGGTTTCAAGTGGTATTTTCCGAAGAGTTGCCTAATACAAATGCAATCATCCCGGTAGGGGAACAAAATAAAAAGTCACAAGTGGGAACTATCTCATATCTGCCCGCGGTTTTCGGATGTGTGGCAGCACAGGCTGCGATAGATTTTTTGTTGAATCGGGAAGCGGGAAAGTAGGGTATTCTCTCTTTTTTGACTATATTCGCGGGATAAATAGCATAACGCAAACACCTGATGAGATTTACACTGGCGGAGGTTAAGAAAAAGGCCGATATAAAGAAATTTATTAAGTTTCCTAATAAATTATACGAAGATAATAAACAGTATGTTCCGGCTCTGATTGCCGATGAATTTTCAACTCTTGTAAAAAGTCCTTCATTAGAATACTGTTTGATAAGAATGTGGATGGCTGTTACTCCGGGTGGAGAGATTATAGGTCGTA
This sequence comes from uncultured Muribaculaceae bacterium, assembly GCA_964479995.1. Taxonomy (GTDB): domain Bacteria; phylum Bacteroidota; class Bacteroidia; order Bacteroidales; family UBA932; genus Bact-08. The sequence continues at coordinate 14,669 of CAYZPF010000024.1, forward strand.
TAGCAGGTATCATAAATCCCAGGTCCAATGAGTATCATAACGAAAGGAGGATAAGGTTTGGCTGGTTTGATTTTATTGATGATATTGAAGTGGCGTCAGCTCTTTTGGAAAGAGTAGCTTCCTGGGGTAGAGAGAACGGTCTGGATGAAATACACGGCCCGTTAGGTTATAACACTTTGGGAAAACAGGGTATGCTTATAGAGGGCTTTGAAAACACCCCTCCAATCAACTGCTTGTATAACTATCCTTACTACTCCCGGATAATGGATGAGTTGGACTTTAATACTCAGTTAGATTGGGTACAGATAAAAATAGGGGCCGGAGAACACCGGGATGTACCCGATAAAGTCAAACAGTTCAATGATAATCTGCTTAAGAGGTATAATTTGAGAGTCCTGGATATGAGTGAGCTTAAGAATACCAGTAAATATATAAAAAGTTTTCACCGGAGCTATAATGAGGGATTTAAGGAGATTGATAATTTTGTGCCGTTTACTGAAGCAGAGATTGAAAAGGTAGCCCGGGAATATTTTCCGAAACTAAAAAACGGATTAACCACGATAATTGTGGATGAAGAGGATAACATAGCAGGATTCGCAATCAGCATTCCCAGTTTATCAGAAGCTTTTAAGAAGGCTAAAGGAAGAGTATTTCCATTTGGATTCATACATATATTGAAGGGATTCAGAAATTATAGGGTTATTGATTTGCTCTTGATTGGGGCTGCTGATAAATGGCGCAACAAAGGGATATCGTCAATATTTCAGACTGATTTGATTTCCCATATTCAGAAATTGGGTATCAAATATGCTATCACGAATCCGCAAAAAGAGCATAATCCCTCTTTGATCATGTTGGAAAAATATGATTATGAGCCTTATATGCGAAGGAGATGTTATATTAAAAATATTTGATAAGATGACCCTTAAAGAAATTTGTAACCTTGTTGAAGGTGTGGTTGTATGCGGCGAGGAGCGCCTGGACGATACGGTAGAGTATGCCTTTGCCTCCGATTTGATGAGCGATGTGCTTACAATCCGCAAAGATCACTTTTTACTTATTACCGGTCTGGCAAATATCCAGTCAATAAGGACGGCCGAAATGTCGGATGTCCCTTATTTGCTGTTATGTAGAAACAAAGAGGTTACTCCCGAGATGAGAGAACTTGCAGAGGATGACAATATACTCATTATTAAGAGTAAGTACTCACTGTTTAAATGCGCCGGGCTCCTTTACAGTGCCGGACTTAAACCGGTTTATTAAGATGCAGCTTGAATATAATGTAGAAGGTGGAGATTTTACGCAGGCGGGCTATGCTTCATCTCAGATAAAAAAGAGTCTTAAGCAACTGGGTGTTGATCCCGCTGTGATTAAAAGGGTAGTTGTAGCTTTATATGAGGGAGAGGTTAATATTGTGGCCCATGCATACAGAGGAGTTATCTATGCCAATATTGAGAGTACGGGAATAAAGTTAAAGCTGGAGGATGAAGGGCCGGGGATTCCTGACATTGAAAAAGCTATGACAAAAGGTTTCTCTACCGCTTCTTCATCTGTAAGAGAGATGGGGTTCGGTGCCGGAATGGGATTGCCTAATATTAGTGAAAATGCTGATTATCTTTTAATTGAATCGGAAGTAGGTAAGGGTACTACTCTCAATATTGAGATAAAATTTTAAAATGTTACGGTCGTGAAAATGCATCATACAACATACAGCAGAGCCCTCGAAATAATGGAGAGTGTTTGTATAGGCTGTTCGCACTGTATGAAAGTGTGTCCAACCGAAGCCCTTAGAGTTGTAAATGGTAAAGCTGTTTTGCATGCCGACTGGTGTATTGATTGCGGTGAGTGCTACAGGGTTTGTCCCACAAGAGCCATAAGGGTTACAGACGATGACTTTAAGCAGATCTTTGATTATAAATACAGGATTTTGCTTATACCTACGATATTTTTTGCTCAGTTTGAAGACAATATTTCACGTGAAGAGATTTATAATATAATAGGTGAACTCGGGTTTACAGAGACGTGTGTCGTTGAGCAGAGTGTTGATACTTTGATAAATGAGATAAATGAGTATCTCAAAAATGCCGATAAGCCTGTTATCTCCTCTTTCTGTCCCGCTGTGATAAGATTGATACAGGTGAGATTCCCCTCTTTGGTGGATAATATTATGAAGCTTCTTCCACCATTGGAAATTACGGCTCAGTATTATAAAAAGAGATTTGAAAAAGAGGGTATTTCCGAGGGGGATGCCGGTATCTTTTATCTCACTCCTTGTATTGCTAAAATAGCTGCGGTTAAATCACCTGTTGGCGGCTATATTTCTCCAATAACCGGGGTAATCAATATGGATTATTTTTTCAATAAGGTATATCTGGCTTACAAGCAAAAAATACCGATTACTAAAAAGATTGTTGTCAATAAAGAGATCTCTTCAAAAGGGGTGCTATTTCCTACAACAGGTAATGAGAGCAGGCATATTAAGGGAAGAACTTTAGCCATTGACGGTATGAGTAATAGTATTGACTTCCTTGAAATGCTTGAGAATGAAGAGATAGAGGGGGTAGATTTTCTTGAAATAAGAACTTGCGATGAGTCTTGTGCAGGAGGGATACTTTCATATAGGAACAGATTTTTGGCTGCAGAGAGCCTTAGAAACTTTGCCAGGCAGACGCCTGATACTCACAATCTGATAGGGGAGTACTACCGCTCTTGCAGTGCTGTTGTGCATATGGATAAGATAGAGCCTCGCTCAATGATTAAATATGATAGAGATATAGAATTGGCAATAAGGAAGATGGAGAGTGCAAGAGAGCTTAAAGAGCTTTTACCCGGAATTGATTGCGGTGCATGCGGAGCTCCAAGTTGCGAGGCATTGGCCGAGGATATAGCCAGAGAACAGGCAGATATTTCTGCATGTATATTTCTTAGGACAGTTTTTGGAAAGAGAGGTGAGATCTCTTTGGAGGATTCCATAAGAATAATGGAGAAGATTTGGGGTGCGAAGAGATTCATTAAGGATAAAGACGGCAGTCAGTAAAAAAGATAAATAATAAGATATTGCTATGATTGTTAGAGAAGTTGCTGAGAAACTTAAATTAAAACTTTTTACCGGTGAGGCGGGATTGGAAAACAATGTAAAAGGAGGATATACGTCCGATCTGTTATCAGACGTTATGGGACACTCTAAAGAGGGACAGTTATGGATAACTCTTCAGACCCATAAAAATATTATTGGTGTCGCATCATTAAGAGATCTCTCCGGTATTATTTTAGTAAAGGGCTTTGAGCCTGATGAGGATACCGTTAAGTTAGCTCAGGTCGAGAATATTCCCATCCTTGGGACTGAATGCCAGGCATTTGAACTATCGGCTATGTTGTATAATCTTTTAAAATAGGTTTAATACTAACTTGTTTAAGGCCGATCTTCATATTCACACCATTCTCTCTCCTTGTGGGGATATTGAGATGACTCCCCTGGGTATTATTTCACAGGCGAAATCTAAAGGATTGGATGTGATTGGTATTACCGATCATAACTCTACAAGGCAATCTGTTGAAATAAAAAAAGTTGGCGAAAGAGAAGGGATTTTTGTGCTGTGTGGAGCCGAGATTACCACAAAGGAGGAGGTGCATGTTGTAGTTTTTGTAGATGGCGTGGAGCGGTTGAATGAGTTGCAGAGCTATCTGGATAACTATTTGATAAAGATACCCAACAATGAAGAGGTTTTTGGTTATCAATTGGTTGTTGATGAGTCAGAGAATGTTTTGTACCAAGAGGAGAATCTGCTTATAGGGGCTATTGACCGCTCTTTGGAGGAGGTAGAGGAGTTTGTTCATTCGTTAGACGGGATCTTTATTCCTGCCCATATTGACAAGCAAAGAGATTCCATCTTTAGCCAACTGGGGTTTTTACCACCTCATCTTAAAGTAGATGCGTTGGAGCTCTCCTGGAGAACAAACAGAGAGGAGTTCATTAAACTGCATCCCTATCTTAAAAAATATAGTTTCATTACCTCGTCTGATGCACATTATCCCAACGAGATTGGTCGTGCTTGTATTAATATGGAAATTAATAATTTATCTTTTAATTCTATAAAGGAGGCAATCCGAAAATGAATGATTTATCGCTTCATGTCATTGATATTATTCAAAACTCTTTGAAGGCAGGAGCGTCGTTATTGAAATTAATTATAGCAGAGAATCTTAATGAGGACTCTCTTTTGATAACGATTGAAGATAACGGTCTGGGGATGTCCCGTGAACAAATTGAAAAACTTGAAGATCCTTTTTTTACCTCCAGAACAACCAGAAGGGTAGGAATGGGAATTCCGCTTTTTAAGCAGTCGGCAGAGCAAAGTGAAGGCTCCTTTGAAGTTGTCTCTATTGAGGGGGAAGGGACGCGGGTTACAGCCCGGTTCAGACACAGCCATATAGATCGTCCTCCACTGGGAGATATTGCAAATGCGTTTATTTTGATGGTTAGTGCAAATCCTTTCGTAGAATTTCTGTTTACATACAGATACAATACTAAAGAGTATATTTTTGATACTGTAGAGGTAAAAGAGATCCTTGATGGCCTGCCGGTAAATGATCCTAAGATTATAAAAATACTCACCGAAATGATAAAATCAAATATTGAGGAGTTGAAAATAACAGGATTATAAACCCCTTATACTTTCAATCAGTAACATTTTTATTACAAATTGTAACTTTATACAAAATGTTTTTTGAAAATTGTAATAAAATACCTACTTTTAGCGCCTCAAACTCTCAATTAAGGACACAATAAAACCAAATAAAAATAAGTATGAATAAAATCAAATCTCTAGACGATTTGCGAAAGATGAAGCAAAGTCTCGAAGACGGAATGAACATCCGTGAAAAGAGCGATTCGCCTGAATCTCTTGTTCAAATCCGTGTGGCTATGGCCACCTGCGGTATCGCAGCCGGTGCCAGGACGGTGATGAATACACTTATTGAGAAAGTGGAGAAAGAGAAGATACCTGCTGTGGTTACTCAGAGCGGGTGTATGGGCTATTGCTACGCAGAGCCGACTGTAGAGGTAAAGGTTCCCGGCAAAGATCCGGTAGTCTTTAGCTACGTTGACTCTAAAGTTGCTATTGATATTATTGAAAAGTATGTTCTTAAAGGAGAGCTGCTGGACGGTATTTTGCCGGCTAATTACCAAACAATTAATTAGTGAGGAAGCGATTTATGGCACATTACAAAATGCATTTATTGGTTTGTGGAGGTACCGGTTGCAGGGCTTCACAAAGTAGTGAGATTGTTAAGAATCTCAATTCTGAATTAAAAAAGCAGGGCTTAGAAAATGATGCGCAAGTGGTTGTTACCGGCTGTTTCGGTTTTTGCGAAAAAGGCCCTATAGTAAAAGTTATTCCTGACAACACTTTCTATACTCAGGTAAAACCTGAGGATTGTGCAGAGATTATTAGTGAGCATGTGTTAAAAGGACGCAGGGTGACAAGGCTTCTATACGAAGATCCTGAGACTTTGAAACATGTTGAAGATTCAAAGCACATGGGTTTCTACCAGAAGCAACTTAGGATTGCTCTCAGGAACTGCGGGTTTATTGATCCTGAAAATGTTGAAGAATATATAGCACGCGACGGTTATGCTGCATTGGGTAAAATCCTTACCGAGATGACTCCTGTTCAAGCTATTGATGAGATTAAAAAATCGGGCTTAAGGGGACGTGGCGGCGGAGGATTTCCTACAGGCATTAAGTGGGAGATTGCTGCTAAGAATAAATCTGACGTGAAGTATGTGGTATGTAATGCCGATGAAGGTGACCCCGGTGCATTCATGGATAGGTCTATCCTCGAAGGAGACCCGCATTCCGTGATCGAGGCGATGGCGATTTGCGGTTACTGTATTGGCGGAGGACATGGTCTTATTTATATCCGGGCAGAGTATCCATTGGCTATCAGGCGTCTGGAAATTGCTATTCAGCAAGCTCGGGAGTATGGTCTTCTTGGTGAAAATATAATGGGTTCCGGCTTCTCTTTTGATATTGAATTGAAATTTGGTGCAGGCGCTTTTGTTTGCGGTGAGGAGACAGCTCTTATCCATTCTATGGAGGGCAATAGAGGCGAGCCTTCGGTAAAACCCCCTTTCCCTGCAGAAAAAGGTTATCTTGGCAGGCCTACTAATGTTAATAATGTTGAAACTTTTGCCAATATACCGGTTATTTTCCTTAAAGGTTCAACATGGTTTTCCAGTATCGGTACGGAAAAATCCAAGGGAACAAAAGTTTTTGCTCTTGCCGGAAAGATTAATAACGTGGGACTTATTGAGGTTCCGATGGGTATAACTCTTCGTGAGATCATTTACGAGATTGGTGGTGGAATTAAAGACGGTAAGAAATTCAAAGCTATTCAGACGGGCGGCCCTTCGGGCGGTTGTCTTACCGAAAAACATCTTGATACTCACATTGACTTTGACACTCTTCTTGCAGCCGGCTCTATGATGGGTTCGGGCGGTATGATTGTGATGGACGAAGATGACTGTATGGTTTCTGTGGCTAAATTCTATCTTGAGTTTACAGTAGAGGAGTCTTGCGGAAAATGTGCTCCTTGCCGTGTTGGTAATAAGAGATTACATGAACTGCTGGAAAAGATTTGCAGTGGTAAAGGTGTGGAAGAGGATCTTGAGTATCTGGAGAACCTCAGCAGGGTTATTAAAGACACTTCGCTTTGCGGACTTGGTCAGACTTCTCCCAATCCAGTACTCTCGACATTGGAGCATTTCCATGATGAGTATCTTGCCCACGTGAGAGAGAGGGTATGTATTGCCGGTCAGTGTAAAGCTCTTAGGCTATACACTATCATTACCGATAAGTGTACAGGATGTACAGCTTGCGTGAGGGCATGTCCTGTTAATGCTATTACCGGTGAAAAGCGTCAGCCGCACGTGATTGATGTTGACAAGTGTATCAGATGCGGTGCTTGTTACGATAAATGTAAGTTTACAGCTATTCATGTTCAATAATCAAATTCTATGGAATTAGTAAAGTTAACTATAGACAATATACCGGTAGAGGTTAAGAAAGGTACGACTATCTACCATGCAGCAAAACAGATAGGTATTGATATTCCTGTTCTCTGCTATATGAACCTTGAGCACCTTAAGATTGAAAATCGCCCCGGCGGATGTCGTATCTGTGTTGTGGAGATTGAAGGCAGAAGAAATCTGGCGCCTTCGTGCTCTACCGAGTGCCAGAATGGAATGGTTGTAAAAACCCATACAATCAGAGTTCTTAATGCGAGAAAAACTGTACTGGAGCTAATCCTTTCCGACCACCCTGCCGAGTGTCTTACCTGTTCATCTTCAGGACAGTGTGACTTACAGGTTTTAGCTCAAAAATTGGGTATTCGTGAAATTCATGCAGTTGAAAATGCAGAGGTTTCCAAATATAGGAAAGACTGCTCACCTGCCCTTAACAGGAACATGGACAAATGTATTTTGTGCAGAAGATGTGAGACAATCTGTAATGATGTTCAGACTGTTGGCGCTCTTAACACTGTTAACAGAGGTTTTATGTCTGTTGTGGCCCCTGCATTTGAGCAGGATTTGATTGACTCGCCTTGTACTTTCTGCGGACAGTGCGTTGCAGTTTGCCCTACGGGTGCGTTGACTCCATTTGATGAGACGGCTAAAATTATACGTGCTCTTGCCGATCCTAAAAAGACTGTTATTGTTCAAACTGCTCCTGCAGTTCGTGCAGCTCTTGGTGAAGAGTTTGGACTCGCACCGGGTACTCTGGTTACCGGAAAAATGGTTGCAGCTTTACGTTGCTTAGGTTTTGACAAGGTATTTGATACCGACTTCGCTGCCGACCTTACAATTATGGAGGAGGGAGCCGAGTTACTGAACAGATTGACTAAGCATCTTAATGGTGACAAGAATGTTAAACTTCCTATTCTTACCTCTTGCTGTCCTGCATGGGTTAACTTCTTTGAGGTTTACTTTCCCGATATGCTGGATGTCCCTTCTACTGCACGCTCTCCTCAGCAGATGTTTGGTGCCATTGCCAAGACCTACTATGCAGATCTTCTGAATGTTAAACGTGAAGATTTGGTTGTGGTTTCAATTATGCCGTGTCTTGCCAAGAAATATGAGTGTCAGAGAGAAGAGTTTTCGGTAGATGGAAATCCGGATGTTGATTATGCTATCTCTACCAGGGAGCTTGCAAGATTGATCAAATCTGCCAATGTAAATTTCAATGCATTGGAGGAAGATGATTTTGACCGCCCTCTTGGAGAATCTACCGGTGCCGGTGTTATCTTTGGTGTGACAGGCGGAGTTATTGAGGCTGCTGTTCGTACAGCTTATGAACTCTTTACCGGTGAGAAACTTAACAGGATAAATTTTGAAGAGCTTCGTGGGCTTTCCGGAATCAGAACTGCAACTATATACTTTGGAGATACACCAATCCATATAGGTATTGCACACCAGTTAGGTAATGCAAGAAAGCTTTTAAATGGTATAAGGGAGGGAAGATACAACTTCCATGCTATAGAGATTATGGCTTGTCCGGGAGGATGTATCGGCGGTGCAGGTCAGCCTCTCCACCATGGTGATTCAAGTATTATCAAGGCTCGCTATGAAGCTATTTATAGAGAGGATGCCGGAAAAGCTATCCGTAAATCTCATGAGAACCCGTATATCATTAAGCTATACAAAGAGTTCCTTGGTGAACCTCTGGGTGAAAAGTCACATCAGCTACTACACACACATTACTTTGACAAACAAAAAATGAAATAGCAATGAATACATTCAAAATACAAGATTGTCATAAAGAAACCATTAAAGGTATTTGTAAATCCTTTAATAATAATCCGGGTGAACTGATTAGCATTCTACATAAAATGCAAGGAGAATTTGGTTTCCTTCCGGAGGATATTCAACGTGAAGTTGCTAAGAATCTGAATATCTCTGTTGCCAAAGTTTACGGTGTAGTTTCATTTTACTCATTTTTTACAATGACTCCCAAAGGTAAGCATCCCATATCTGTCTGTATGGGAACTGCTTGCTATGTGAGAGGTGCCGAAAAATTGGTTGACGAACTTAAAGATCGTCTCAAAATTAAAGTAGGAGGGGTAACCCCCGATGGTAAATTTTCTCTTGACTGCCTGAGGTGTGTTGGGGCTTGTGGCCTTGCACCTGTAATGATTATAGGCGAGAAGGTTTATGGAAGGGTTGAGGCAGATCAAATCAAAGAGATCCTCGACAGTTACAAAGATGAGGAGTAGTACTCAAAAGGCTGATTCTGTTTTGAATCAGCCTTTTTTTAGCTCTGCTAAAGATCTTCTCAAGGGCTATATTATTTTTTTTAGCCAATGCATTTTTTTATCTGAATAGGGTGGATATTTCCAGTTGGGTTCACCCCATGTCGTTTTTTTTACGATTGATTTTTGATGAGAGAAAGTTTGAAATCCAAAGGCTCCATGATAATTCCCAATGCCTTAATTGCCTACTCCGCCAAAAGGGAGATGATTGCTTGTTAAGTGCATTA
>CAYZPF010000025.1:0-23934 GCA_964479995.1 uncultured Muribaculaceae bacterium
TGTAATATTATAACTAAAGAGTGATTTATATCTCTCCCGTGTTGTAAGAAAAACTGAGTGATCGCGAAAAGACTCCTCTGCACTTTTATATTTTCTGAAACACTCATCTTTGGCATCATCTGAGTGTAGAAATATTTCACCTTGCCAATCGTGGCATTTTATTCCAAAGTGATTATTTGCCTCTTTGGCAAGACGAGAGTTCCCGTCTGCAGATTCGAGACATGCCTGTGCCAATGTTATGCTGGCAGGTATGGCAAATTGCTTCATCTCTCTGATAGCAATATCACTGTATCTATTGATATACTTTTCCCTTGTCCTGTTTTGAGAATAACCCGGGATAATGACCAGGTTAAAGAGTATTATTAAAGAAAAAAATCTCGCAAAAAAAGGCATAGTATTTTAACTCTGTCTGCAAAATTACTAATTTTGTAAGAATCTCAAATAAAAAGGATGAAGCAAAAGAATCTGATAATCGGATACGAGGAGTACTCTGCTGCAAAGGAGATGCAATCGGAGGAGAGAGAACTTTTAGATATTGCGTTAAAGGCTGCACAAAATGCATATGCTCCTTATTCGAATTTTAAAGTTGGAGCTGCAGTCAGACTTGCTAATGGAGAGATAGTTTCTGCATCCAATCAGGAAAATGCTGCATTTCCATCCGGACTTTGTGCAGAGAGAGTAGCTCTCTTTTATGCCAACTCTAAATATCCCGGTGTCCCGGTTGTTGAAATGGCTATTACAGCAATTAAAGCTGGCGAACAGTGTGAATTACCAACATATCCCTGTGGAGCTTGCCGTCAGGTTATGGCAGAATCGGAACAGTTGGCAGGTAAACCTATAAGGGTCATTTTTGGAGGGAGAAACGTTATTCAAGCGGTAAACTCGGTAGAGCACTTACTCCCGTTCGTATTCAATAATCTTTAAGATTGATTTTACAGCTTTGAAAAAATATATTATCTTTGCACGGGGTAAGTCATATACGACCAGCTCCCACTAAACTCCCCCAGGATCGGAAGGTAGCAAGGGTAGGTGGTTGTAGCGGTGCGATATATTAAGCTTACCCTTTTTCTTTTTTGCCATATCAATTTATGAAAAGATGAAAATAGCGGTAGGATTATCTGGAGGTGTAGATTCAAGTGTTGCCGCCCTTCTTCTTAAGGAGCAGGGATATGAGGTTATTGCTCTCTTTATGCAGAACTGGCATGACACTACAGGTACTTTGTACGGTGATTGCCCATGGAAAGATGACAGGGCTATAGCAGAGTTGGTGGCGAAAAAAATTGGAATTCCTTTTTATTTCGTAGATTTAAGCGAACAGTACAGCAAACGTGTTGTGGATTATATGTTTACAGAATATCAAAAGGGAAGAACTCCCAATCCCGATGTACTTTGTAACAGAGAGATTAAGTTTGAGGCGTTTCTCAGGACTGCTCTCTCACTGGGCGCCGACTATGTAGCAACCGGACACTATTGCAGGAAAGAGACTATTGAAGATGATTCAGGGAAGGAGATATACAGACTTCTTGCCGGAGTTGACTCTTCAAAAGATCAGAGTTATTTTTTGTGTCAATTATCTCAATATCAGCTTTCTAAAGCTATATTTCCAATTGGAGGACTCAAAAAATCACAGGTTAGGGAGATTGCTCTAAAGGCGGCTCTTCCATCTGCAGAGAAAAAGGATTCACAAGGAATCTGCTTTGTTGGGAAGATTGACCTTCCTACTTTCCTTAAACAGAGAATTAAACAAAAAGAGGGTAGTGTTGTTGAGATTCCCGGAGAGTTCTACAAAGGAGATATTCATTATGAAATGTGCAGGAAGGGATATGATTTTGTGGAGGATTCTTTACTTAAAGAACTTTCAAACCCCTACAGTTATGATGAGAATTCAGGGGTAGTAATCGGCAAACATGATGGTGCACACTATTACACAATTGGGCAGAGAAAAGGGCTTAATATTGGTGGTCATAAAGAGCCTTTATTTATAATTGGGATAGATGTTGAAAAAAATATAATATATACCGGAGAAGGAGAGTCTCACCCTGGTCTTTATAGAAAAGCTCTTTTTATAGCCAATGATGAGATACACTGGATAAGAGAGGATTTAAAAATGGAACTTGATGATATTCGGGATTATCAGATAAGGATAAGATACAGACAGCCTCTTCAAAACGGAAGACTCTATATGAGGGAAGAGGGACTTTATATTGTTTTTTATGAACCTCAAAGGGGAATAACTCCTGGTCAATTTGCCGCCTGGTGCCATTTGGACGAGATGCTCGGCTCCGGCGTAATATCCCGATAGACTTGTTTTTAATTGGTTAAGCCGGGTGCAATGCTAATCAGGATAATCAAACAGTGGAAATACAGGCTCTGTTAAGCCGGATGTATAACTCCATATTGAATTATAATTTCTCACTTTTTCGCCCATTTTTTCCATATCATTCAGATATGAGAGAATTGATCTGTTTTCTACAATATAGATCTCTCCCATCTCATCAATTATTTTACTATGTTTTCTTGTTTTGTCATGATCAAATCTGAGAATTCTCCTGCCCTCTTTTGTTAATCCGACCATTTCAAAAGTCATACTTTTTCCTACAGCTGGTAAATTCAATACATTTCTATCGGTTGGGAGAAAGGGTAATTTTTCTTTTTTTAAAAATCTGTTAATGGCTGCCGGGATATTCTCTTCTCCATTAAAGATATTCAGGAATTCCTGTTGTTGTTCAGAAGAGAGAGAGCCAAATTTTTTCTCTTCTTTTTGCTCTTGCATTGAACGTGAGTTGGGTGTAAACATTTCACAATTTTCATCAAAACCCTTTACCGTGAATGTGTAATAGGTGATAATGCCAAGAGAATTTAACACTTGTCTCAGTTTAGCCGTATGCCCTCTTCTGGAAACAGAGGTTGTAAATACTAACTGATTTGTTATAATCCAACCGGTTGAAAGTATATCTTTAATAGTTTTAGCTGCTTCGGCTGTGATCTCAAGGGGTGATTGAAAATGTGTTTGAATGATAAATTGCTTTATACCCGCTTTTAAAGCTTTTATTCTGAAGTTTTTAAGAATATCAATCAGCTCTTTATTGATCCTTACGGGCAGATATGCAGGAATTCTGGATCCAAGCCTTATCCTTTTTATTTCATTAAGCCTCTCTGTGTCTCCTCTATTATTATTAGCCTCCCGTTTTCTCAGCGTCATTTTAAGCACCTCATCTAAGATCTCTTCCAGTACACTATTTTTACTCATAAGAGCATCGCCTCCTGTTATCAGAATATCTTTGATATAGGGATCGTGTTCAAAATAATCCATTAATCCTGTAAGTTTTTTACTCCATCCTTTTGTGGGCTTAAGAGAGTCCATATCAAAATTTAATCTCTCTCTCTGAAAATCGTACATTCTCTGGCATGAGGCACATAATCCCCCACAACTTCTACCCCGTGTGTCGGGAATAAATATGGCGACTTCGGGATATCTTCTGTGGATATTATTACCGGGCGGCAGAATCCATCCGGCTGCATTCGGCTCCCCTGAAACAACTTCATCTTCTCTCTCCCAAGCCTTAATATTGCCGTAAATATTTACAAGGGACTCAGAATAAAGAATATAGTTTCTTATGGCTAAATCGTCATAGCCTTTGTGTGATGTGTTTAGTAATGAAAGATAATATGGAGTTATAAAAAAAGGGATTTTTTTGTTTTTCGCTCTGTTAAGGATACGCATAATTTTAGCAGAGAGAGATTCGTCCAGAAAGAGATTAAGTTCAGTGGGATCCTTAATAGCCATTACCAAGTGAAATCTAAAATCATTCCACCACTCTTCAACCATCTTAATCTTTTCTGAATGACTTGTTATCTCTTTGAAATTATATCTGGAATTGATATTTGCTCTTTTCTCAATCTTCTTAACTAAGAGTTCAATAATTCTTCTCTTATTATACATCCTTATTCTATGAACCTCTTTGTTGCAGCCTGCCGGCCAGCGATTCATATCTGCGGACAAATTTTTAAAGGTGTACTCTTTTTGTTTGTACTCTTTTTTTGTTCTAATAAAAATTTGAAAGAGGTCTTCATACATATCTATGCTTTCTACTCCGGAATAGTGGCCTTTCAGAAAATTCCACAGATATGAAAGAGTTTCAATAAAAATTTTTTCGCCTTTAGAAAACTCATTTATGTAGGTTGATTCATAATTTAACAGTGCTAAGAGCCGGTTTGCCGCGAGGTATCTACATGTATTGCCACTGCTCTCCTCGTTGATAATTTTATTAGCATATTCTTTAAGCTCTTTATTGAACTCGCTTTCGCTGGAGCAGTGTGTAGCTATTTGATAGATCTCCGGCAACTCTCTCTGAAATCGTTTTCGAATTTGTTTGATCATCAGAATGAATTATTTGGTGCCGTAATTACAAATTTACGAAAAAATCCTCTTTTGTGAGATTTTTTTTTGAATAAATTTCAAATTACCTATTTTGATACCAAAGTTAATCCATCATATGCAGGTGTAATACCATTAGGTAAGCTTTGTGTCAGAGATAGATTCATCCCCAGTTGGTGAGATAAATGTGTGAGATAACAACTTTTGGCTTTCACTCTCCTTGCAACAGCTATAGCTTCGTTAAGTGAGAAATGAGAGATGTGCTTCTCTCTTCTTAAACAATTAATTATTAAATAGTCGAGGTTTTGAAGTTTTGTAAATTCCTCTTCCGGAATATAATTTGCATCGGTTATATAGGCAATATTACCTATGCGATAGCCTAAAACGGGGAGTTTGTAATGAAAAGCCCTTATAGGTGTTATTACAATACCTTCAATTGCAAAAGGATTGTCATTTATTACTGTAATATCAAATTCTGCTGCTCCGGGATACCTGTTTTCACAAAAGGCATACGAATATTCTCTTCTTAGTGATTCGTACACTCTCTCTTCGCAGTAAACAGGTAGTATTTTCTTTTGTATGTAATTAATAGCTCTAATATCATCCAGCCCACCTGTGTGATCTTTATGTTCGTGTGTTAAAAGAATTGCATTAAGGTTAGATATGTTCTCTCTCAGGAGTTGTTGCCTGAAATCGGGACCGGCATCAATCAGTATTAGCTTTTCTTCGATTATAAACAAAACAGATGCCCTAAGACGCTTATCCTTAGAGTCATTTGATTGGCATACATTACAATTACATCCGATTACCGGAATACCTTGCGAGGTGCCTGTTCCTAAAAATGTAAGTTTGGTCATAGAAGTTCAAAACCTGATATCCATTATAAAGGTAGGAATTTTTCATACCTTTGCGAAAAATTTTGAATTGGAAGGCAAGCTTTACCTGATACCGGCTCCTCTGGGAGGAGATGAAATCAGAGATGTTATCCCTGAAGGCACTATTAATATAATTAACAGTTTAAGTTATTTTGTTGTTGAGGAGTTGAGAAGTGCAAGAAGGTATCTCTCTGCTGCTGGTTTTAAAGGCAGGATTGACTCTTTGGAATTTAACCTGCTTAATGAACACACAACTCAAAATATTGCAGAGAAGTATATTGAGGCTTTAAAGAGGGGCACTAGTATAGGATTAATTAGCGAGGCAGGCTTACCTGCCGTGGCCGACCCTGGATCTATACTGGTAGAGCTTGCACATAATAACGATATTGAAGTTATACCTTTAACAGGACCATCTTCACTAATGTTAGCCTTAATGGCTTCGGGAAAAAACGGACAGAATTTTACATTCAATGGCTATCTGCCTGTAAAACGTGAAGAGAGGAGAGATAAGATCAGAGAGTTGGAGAGGATTTCAAAAAGAATGGGAATCAGTCAGATTTTTATTGAAACTCCTTATAGGAATGACTCTGTTTTTACAGATTTGCTTGAGGTTTGCTCTCCCGATACAAAAATTACGGTAGCATGTAATCTGACATTGAGTGATGAATATATTAAGACCAAAACTGTAGTAAAGTGGAGGGAAAATATCCCGTTATTGGGTAAAAGACCCACGGTTTTTATAATATAAGATATGGAGAATCTGAGTTTAATAGAATTGAGTAATATGGAATTCTACGCTTATCACGGCTGTTTTAGCGAAGAACAAATTATTGGGAATAAGTTTATAGTGTCAATCTCTGTTGAGGCCGATCTTTCACATGCAGTAATCTCTGATAATCTTTCGGATACTGTAAATTATCAGGAGCTTTACAATTTAGTTAAGCAGGAGATGGCTCTAACATCCAAACTGATCGAAAGTGTGGCCATGAGGGTTATTAAGGCAATACATAGCAGGTTTTCACATGTTAAGAAAATATCTGTCTCGATAGCAAAGCTCAATCCTCCTTTGGGAGGAAAGGTTGAGGCTTCCAGGGTGGTGTTGTCAAAATCGTTTTAATATGAGAGAGAAAGGGAGATCAAGGGTTGCATTTGTTACTTTGGGGTGTAAATTGAATTACTCCGAAAGCTCTACTGTCGCCAGGGAGTTTGCCGTCAATGGCTATGAAAGAGTCTCTCCAAAATCATTTGCAGAGATTTATGTTATAAATACCTGCTCTGTTACCGAGCATGCCGATAAAAAATGCAGGGCAGCTATCAGAAGACTACATAAACAGAATCCGGATGCTATAATTGCAGTTATGGGCTGTTATGCTCAGTTAAAACCTGAAGAAATATTGGATATAGAAGGGGTAGATTTGGTTTTGGGAACAAATCAGAGGGATGAATTGTTTATTAAGGTCTCTGAAATAGAGAAAATTATAGAACATGATAATTCAAATACATCTCTATCGGGTTCCTTTTCATGTGCTGTTTCGGAGGTTGAAACTATCTTTCCTGCTTATTCCTCTGACGATAGAACAAGATCTTTTCTTAAAATTCAGGATGGTTGTGACTATTATTGTTCATACTGTACTATACCTCTGGCAAGAGGTAAAAGCAGAAATATTCCCATAGACCAAATAGTTAAACAGGCCGGGGAGATCTCTTTAAAGGGTATAAAAGAGATTGTATTAACTGGTGTCAATACCGGAGATTTTGGTAGAAGCACAGGCGAGAGTTTTCTGGATCTTATTACAGAACTCTCTAAGATTAAAGGGATTGAACGTTATAGAATATCATCTTTAGAGCCTAATCTGCTTACCGAAGAGATTGTGCGCTTTATCTCTACAGAGAGTAAATTTCTTCCCCATTTTCATATTCCTTTGCAATCGGGATGTAACCGGATTCTGGCTCTAATGAGAAGAAGATATAATAGAGAGCTATTTGAAAATAGAGTTGAGATGATTCGTAGATATCTCCCTTTTGCTTTTATTGGGGTAGATGTGATTGTGGGTTTCCCAGGTGAAAGTGAAGAGGAGTTTATGGAAACCTACCGGTTTTTAGAAAGAATCGAACCCTCTTTTCTACATATTTTTCCATATTCTAAAAGAGAAAATACTCCTGCGGCTGAATTTCTATTTCAGATCAATGATTCAGATAAAAATAGTCGGGTCGCCCGTCTTTCTGCTTTATCCGATATTTTACATCAAAAGTTTGTGGATTCTAATGTGTCAAGAAAAGAACAAGTGCTTTTTGAGAGCAGTGTGAAAGGAGGTATGATGTACGGATATACCCGTAACTACATAAGAGTTGAACGCCCGTATGACAAATCGTTAATTGGGGAGATTGTAGAGGTAATAATTTAATTTAATTGGTATTATTTCTTCTTCGTGAAAGCTGTTCTTTCCGTTTATTTCTAACAAACAGGCTTTTTATAAGATCTTTAAAGGTGTCAAACTCCTCTTGGTAAACCAGTCCGATCCCATTGCGTTGAGTGTTATCCAGATAGTTTGAGTATTGGTCTGCAGAATGGGAGAAAGCTTTTGCTCTGAAACGCCCTTTATCATCCAGTTTTACCTCAACGTCAAGATCTCCTACAATCTCCGAGGAGCTATTTAAGAACTTTGAACTACCTATATTGCCATTCACTATCACTCTATTATTGAAAAGTTGTGCAGATACAGCTGCATCAAAAAGATCTCTTCCGTTTTGTCCAGGCTGATAATTGAAGCTAAGATCAAGAGGTATGTCTAACTGGTTGAAAATCTTGTTTATTTGATTTGAAAGAACATCAGTGGCATTCGAGTAGAGCAGAGTGGAGTTATTGACGATATTTGACTGCATGTCGGGAATAAAACTTCCTGAAACAAGTAGTGACATTACTTGTTTTACAACCTTATCCTCTGTGTTAAGAGCCGCACTTACCCTCTCTTTTGTTATAGGATTCAGGTCAGGTATATCAATACTGAAATTCAGATTTGGGTTCATAAGCGGCCCGTTCATGATTATCTGGCAATCAATATTTCTTTTGTTAGAGATGGATTCGGCATCGGATATGAGAGGATTAATTGATGCCTTGGTTCTGTAATTAGCTGTAAGATTGAGATTAGTTTTCATAATATCTCCGTTAAAACTAATATTTCCACCCTCCTGAACAGTGAAATCTCTCTCTATAAAGCCCTGTAATACAAATTTATATGATCCGCTCTGAATTATATAGTCTCCCGTTATACTGAAAATATCTCTAAGCGGATTAATATCTATGGTAATGAGTCCATTGCCGTATCCTGTTATCACATCTCCAACACTTTTGTCTATCTCAATTAACATGGCTGCATCGGGAGTCATGTTTGCTCTAAGTTTCACGATAAGCTCTGTTGGTTGACTCTTCTTCTCCTCCGGTGTAACAATATCAGGTTTAATAACTTCCTGAGGTTTAATGAAAGTTAGCAGGTTCTTGGTACTTACATCACCCGATGAGGAGAGTGGTATATGGATAGCAGTATTTTTGTTTGCATTGACTGATGCGTCAATATATATCTCATCTAATAACCCGGTGATGGATAACCTGCCGGTAGCGAAAGCTGTTCCATAAAAGTCTGTATTATCCTCTTCTCTTGTGTTTAGCGCCTCCATATTGGTAAAGTTGATCAATATATTTAGATCAAAATCATCAAAATAGAGATATTTCACACCTCCGGTTACTCTGCCTCTGTTCCCTAACTTGTCCCGGATCAGGATGTTGTCAAATACTATACCGTCTTCTCTAAATGTAAATGGTCCGTTTAAAGTATAGTACACATTAGTATAATCAACTTTAAAGGAGAGATTATTCATAGTAGTATTACTACCCCGTATTTTAATCTTCTCCATGGGGCCATCAAGAACTACTTTGCCGTTTATCCCTCCACCAATATCAGAGATAATCTCTTCAAAAAAAGGCTGTAAAAAGGAGATGGAGAGGTTATTAAGCTCTATATCGGCATGTAGATGATTATTTGAAGGAGTGTAGTAACCTTGAGATAGTATTACACTGTCACCCTCCTTAAAATTTTCCAGATTAAATCTAAACTGTTTCTTTTCCTCCTCCCAGTCACTAATGATATTGAGTTCTCCTAATAACATATCATTGAAAATTACATTCTTACCCTTTGTATTAATAAAGATTTGGGGCGAATCGTATAAATTTAGTAGTATAGCATTGCCTGAGAAGATTCCGTTAAGTTTGAAATCTTCCGGAAGTATACTATTGAGGGAGGAGATGTTTAGATCTTTTAATTGAACAGATAGCGTATCGAACGGATTTGTTGAGATAATTCCGTCAATGCTTAAATATTGATCTTTGCTCGACAGTAAAAAATCATGAAACACAAAGGTACTGTCCTGTTTTACTATTTTTGATTTATTAAATCTCCACAGTTCGCCATTAAGGTATATTTCTGCTGAATCAATTGATATATCGGTAATAAAATCCCTATGCTCTCCATAAGGTGTAAAGAGAATCTCCGAAGCAAAATTAAATTTATTTTCAAGTATCCCTTTGTTGGCGTATTCACTGTTTATTTTTAGGCTATTCTCTTTTAAATTGACATTTAACAAGTTACCTTGAAGCTCTATGCCTGAAAGATGTGTTACATCGGATTTTAATGTGGAATTAACACCGTTATAATTACCTGAAATGTTCAATAACATATTCTCTGAGTAGATATTTCCATAGCCAACCTTCTTGCTTTTTAAATCCAGGAGAAAATTATCCTTCTCATCTATCTCTGCCCTGATTGTAGTTCCGGCAGCAACGTTTAATCCTGGTAATAACATTTGTGTTATTGCCTTAGTATCGCTAAACTCAATGTTAAACAGGTATCTCTTTCCGTTCTTTGCTGTTTTTTCCTCTTTATTCCGGTAAAAAAGAGCATTCAGATTTGTAAAAAGCGTGATATCCAGAATTTTATCTACAAAATTAGTTATGAAATCATCCCCTCTGTAAGTGGCATTTGCAAAAGATGATCTAAAGTAGGCATTAAACTTTTCATCGCCGGTAGTTGATTGTACAGATATATCTCCAATAGGAAATGTCCCATTGCTGTTTTTGAAATTAAGTCCTTTAATGTTTATAGTTCCCTCAATCTCGCGATTGTTGTTGCGAGAGAAGTTGGCGAGGGTCTTGAAAGATATCCTGGAGAGGCTGTCTCTTTTATCCAGATTTAGTGCAAAAAGATTAGCATAGATTATGTCAACATAGAAATCATAGTAAGAGAGACCTCTTTTGCCACCACCTATTATTCCTTGAAAGATAAAATCCAGATTTTGATCACGGCATATAACTTTACCGTCAAAAATATTATTAAGATAACTGCCTGTTGCTGCTATGTTCTTATATGTATAATCATTAAAATCAACATCTCTAATAAACAGGCTGTCGATTCTTAGCTCGTCATTTCCCTTTTTAGGACCCTTTAGTATCGCTTTAAGGCCGGTACTCATATTTATTTTCCCCAATAGAGGTTCGTTTGCTATTGTGCCAATATTTAACTCATTACTGTTCAGAACAGCCGTAAGCTCCAAATCTTCTGTATCTGAATTGTTGAAAACTCTCAATTGAGTCTTAAGATCACCTAGCCCGGAGGTGACGTTACCTTTGACCAAGAAATCGTTGAACAATCCGGTCATGTTACCTGTAAATGAGTATTCTACACCTGGAGTAAGCTCTTTAAGAAATTTTATAGGGGCGCTATTATCAAGCGAGGAGATTATCCTGGAGAGATCTTCGGCTGTTGTACTACTTTTTATTACATCTATTGTGAGAATAGTAGTCTCTGATTCCGGCAGGCCTTTTATATGGGCATTTATCAAAGCGTTTGTTATTCTTGTTTTAGAGGCAAGCTTAATACTATCCGCCTTTAGATCAGATATAGTACCGCCAATTTTTCCATCTATGTAAAGGGAGAGTTTGTTGGAAGATAGGCCAGAGGTGAAATATGATATAGTGCTGAAATCCAGATAGGTATCAAAAAAATCTCCTTTTAGGTCAACTTTTTCAAGGAAATCGGAGAAATCATCAATATCTCTGAAATTAAGAGAGAAGCTAGCAGCGTTAATTGAGGAGTTACCATCATTAATTGAGAGATCTTCTATCTTCACCCGATTCGGACAGATAGTAACTTCACCATTAAATTTTTTAATATTGAAACCACTTTTTTCATGAAAAGTGAGGGACCTTAGGGAGGCACGTAAGGTATCGTCTTTTAAAACTACTCGCCTGAGATCAATGTCAATATTACTTATTGATAAATCGGTAAAATTAATTACTTTCGGCTCAATATCCACTGTATCAATTGGTTCTATTTTCATATTAAAGCGAAAATCTTTCATTTTAAGGCGTCTGAGAGAGAGCTGAGTTGAGTTGTTAACCTGCTCTTCTTTTTCAATCTCTTTTTTTTCGCCTGTAGATAAGAGCTTTATGAATCCGGCAATGTTTGTGGTTGAGTCTTCAATTGAGGTGAGGTTAAAAACCCCTCCGTCAATATTTAATTCTCTTAACTTAATATCGCCTTCTAACAGGCTGTTAGGAACAAAATTAAGAGATAATTTACCAATATTGAGAAGCGTATCTCTATCCGGATATAATACAGTAAAATTTTTTGCAATAAGTTTATTGAAAAAAAGGTAATATACCCTCTCTATTGTTATCTCAGCATTGATTTTTTTTGAAAGGGATTTGGCCACCTTGCGAGCAGCGAAAGTTTGAAGCTGAGGTACTTGTAGAATAAGATAGGCTCCAGCAGGTATTGTTAAAAAAACAATAAGGAGCGTAATTAGTATGTTTCTTAACGTTTTAATTTTTTGATTTTTGTAGTTTTAAGCAAAAATAAGCAAATTCATAGAGCTAATTGTTAAAAAAGAACCATTTTTGCATATTATTTAAAAAATATGAGCGTAGTTATTCTTGCCATTGAATCTTCGTGTGATGACACCTCGGCCGCAGTATTAAAAGATGGGGTGGTTTTATCCAATATAATGGCAGGACAAGATGTACATAGAAATTTCGGAGGTGTTATTCCGGAGTTGGCGTCAAGAGCTCATCAACAAAATATTCTTCCTGTTGTAAGCGAAGCTATTAGAATTGCAGATGTTAAATTGAGAGATATTAACTCCATTGCTTTTACTCGTGGCCCGGGTTTGTTGGGCTCACTTTTGGTTGGGACCTCATTTGCTAAAGGAGTTGCAATTTCCCTAAAGGTACCTCTGGTAGATGTTAATCATCTTCATGGGCATCTACTGTCTCACTTTATTTCGGAACCTGGAGTGAACAATGAGCATCCCTGTTTTCCATACCTTGCATTGCTGGTCTCCGGGGGTCATACGCAAATAGTAAGGGTAGATGATTTTATGAGTTATGAGATAATTGGATCAACAATAGATGATGCTGTTGGAGAAGCTTTTGATAAATGTGCCAAGCTATTGGATTTAGGGTACCCGGGCGGTCCAATCATTGACAAACTGGCGAAAAATGGTAATCCCCTAAAATTTAAATTTGCAAAACCCGTAATTAAAGGACTGGATTACAGCTTTAGCGGAGTAAAAACATCTTTGCTCTACTTCCTAAGAGATAGTTTGAAAGAGGATCCAAATTTTATTAAGAATAATTTGCATGATTTGTGTGCTTCATTCCAAAAGACTTTAACCGATATACTTTTAGATAAACTTATTAAGGCTTCTAAAGAGACAGGAATCAAGACAATCACTTTAGGCGGCGGAGTCTCAGCTAATTCGTATTTAAGGGAGACAGTCGCAGAGGAGGGCAGGGGCAGAGAGTGGAAACTATTTTTCCCGGAAATAAAGTACACTACCGATAATGCTGCTATGATTGCAGTGGTTGGATACTATAAATATCTGTCGGGTATGAGTATCGGTCTTGACTCAACCCCTGTTTCCAGAGTTGAGAGCTTCTAGTCTGGACGGACAACCTCTCACTACTTTACCTTTCACTAATCACAACCTGTACAACCAGAGCATGAGCCGCTACTGCAACCAGTATTTTTTTCTCCGTAAAGACCATTCATAATCTCTTGTGGGGTAGCTTCGCGCACCTCTATCACCTCTCCTTTAAAGTGGAGTTCCGAACCTGCCAGCGGGTGATTAAAGTTCATTACAACAACGTCTTCTCTGATTTCATCAATGGTTCCTTGAAGTCTGTTGCCATCTGAATCTTGCATGGGTAAAATATTACCTACTGTAAGAAGATTATCTTCTATTTTGCCATCAACCATAAACATATCTTTTGGTAACTCCACAATTGCATCCGGATTAACTTCTCCATACCCATCTTTAGAAGATAATTTGAATTCAAATGGATCACCTTTAATTTTATTAGCTACGTTTTCTTCAAATTTTGGCAATAGATAGCCTGTTCCAAAGATAAAACGCAGAGGATTATCTGCTTTTACTGTTTCTACAACATCCCCTTCTACAACTAATGTGTATGATAATGATACAACGGTGTCTTTTCCTATTTTCATTTTGTAAAATATTTATTAAGAAATTGTGTTATGCAAAAATGGTGCTAAGTTTTTCTGTAGATTTTATAACCTATTGAAGAGACGAATATAGTAATTACAGGACTTATCAAATTAAAAAAACAGTAAGGGAGATATGCCAGCGTGGTAATACCCAAAACTCCCGATTGAACCACACCGCAAGTGTTCCACGGTACTAAAACGGAAGTTACAGTTGCCGTATCTTCCAGCGTTCTGCTAAGGAGCCGCGGTTCGTATCCCATTTTACGGTAAGTTTCAGAAAACATTTTTCCCGGAAGCAGTATGGCCATATATTGATCACAAAGAGTCATATTAAAAAAAATGGATGTCAAAGAGGTTGACGACACCAAAGCAAAAGTATTTTTAACAAAGGCCATCATTTTTTCTGTAATTGTCTGTATCATTCTACTTGCTTCCATTACACCTCCAAAAGTGACAACACAAAGGATTATCCATATTGTGTTTAACATCCCGGCCATACCGTTGGTTGCCGTGAGTGTGTTTAGCATGACGTCACCGGTCTCCAGAGTTACACTACCTGATAACATCTTGATTGAAGCATAGACATACCCCATGAATTTTGATATACCTTCGGGAGATATTTGCATGCAGATATCGGGCTGGGCTATACATGCTACTATTGCTCCTAAAAGGGCAGATAAGAAGAGAGTTATAAAAGGAGATACCTTTTTAATAATGAGCACTATGGTAAATATTGGCACTAACAGCAGTAACGGCGAAATGTAAAAAAGTTCCGATA
This sequence comes from uncultured Muribaculaceae bacterium, assembly GCA_964479995.1. Lineage (GTDB taxonomy): Bacteria > Bacteroidota > Bacteroidia > Bacteroidales > UBA932 > Bact-08. Next base: position 14,590 of record CAYZPF010000025.1, read on the forward strand.
GATTGGAGAGCTGACTTTGAACATCTATGCTTCTGTCAACCGGAATAAGAAAACCGGAGATAGTAAAAAATATGGCAGAGAGAATAAATGCCGGGATTGATGTTATTAACATGTACTTGACGTGGACATAAAGGTTAACGCCTGCAACTGAGGCCGCCAGGTTTGTAGTGTCGGAAAGAGGCGAAATTTTATCTCCGAAATAGGCTCCGGAGATAATTGCTCCTGCAAGCCATGGAGCCGGGTATCCTAAAATCTTGCCAGCTGAAAGCATAGCCAAACCTATTGTGCCGATAGTTGTCCAGGAGCTTCCTATCATCAAAGAGACCATACTTGTTATTAAAAATGAGACAAGTAGAAAAATTTGAGGATTAATTATTTTCAATCCGTAATAGATCATAGATGGTACTACTCCGCTTAACATCCAGGAGCCCGTAACAGCTCCTATCATTAGCAATATAAAAATTGAGGATCCGGTCTTTGAAAGATGATTGATGATACCATTCTCCAGCTCTTCCCATGGAACTTTGAGATAGGACATTGCAACAATCGAGGTAAATACTGCTGTAAAAAGTAATGCTACCTGAATGGGCCCTTCCGTTACATCTACATCAAAAAGTTTAACTCCTGTGAAGATGATTATTATAAGTATAATTACCGGAATTGCTGAGATAAAAATACCGGGTTTCTTCATATTATATTCCATTAAAATTTACAGATTCAAAAGCTAATGAGGGTATAAGCCATCTCCCCGTTTTTCTTGGATCGGTACCTGCATCTATCAGATTATTCCATAGAGTTATTAGATTGCCGGTAACATTCATCTCTTTTATCGGAAAAAGCAATTCTCCGTTTTCAAAATAAAACCCTTGTATTCCAAAAGAAAAATCGCCGGTAGAACTGTTGCTGTTCCCACCGTTAAATCCTGTTACCAGTATTCCGTTTTCACAATTTTCCAGGAGATCATTTAATAATCTCTCACTCACTGGCGTATCGGGAGAACAGGCAAATTTACAAGTAGGAACTGAGGGGCCCTCTATTGTGGAAGGTGTTGAAAGTTTTGCAGAATAATAGGTGTTGATGAAATAGTAGTTTATTATTCCATTTTCAATGATATTCATCTTTTTTGTTGCAATACCTTCAGAATCAAAGAATCTCGCTCCATATGCTCCTTCAAGGTGAGGTGTATCTATTAACTGGAATCTATTGCTAAAAACTCTCTCTCCAAGTTTCCCTTTTAAAAAGGAGTTATTTTGTTGTATGGCAGCTCCATTGAGAGCTGAAACAATTGGTGCTATCATTCTACTTGAAATCGTATTCTCAAGTACCATGTTATATATACCCGATTTTAATTTTTTTGGATTTAATCTGGAGATGGCTCTTTCATAAGATTTATGACCAACTCCATCCTTTTTGAGATCTTTAAAAAAGAGTGAGTTTTCGTACCACCAACCTTCGGGTCTTGAATCACCATTGCCTTTAACGGAACATTCCGAGCTTAATGAAAAAAGAGTCTGTTTCATTGAGCCACTAAAACCATTTGAATCTATAATATGTAGAAATTCATCAAGATCGGAGTACTCACAATTCACAGAGATTATTCTGTTATCCTTCTTAAGTATTTCATTTGCGCAGTTGAATGCAATATTCCTTTTAAGAGTTGGTTTGATTTTTTTGATTCCGGTATCGTATTGTTTCAGGTCAGCCTGTTCGCCTTTAAAGTATAGAGAGGGGTCAGGTAAGGACCTATATGGATCCGGGGCCAATAGTTTTGTTGTCTCAATTGCATGATTTATAAATCGATCCAACTCTTCTTTATCTGTTCTGTTGGTAGAATATGCGCCGTATTTACCTTCGACAAAAAGCTGCAAGTAAAGAGACAAGTTATTGGCCATGTACAGTCGGTCCAATTTATCGTTCCGCACTGCATAACTGCTTTGGGTATTAACGTTTAAGGTTACCCTGGCATTCCCGCAACCCTTTTGTAAGATTAATTCCAGCGCTTTTTCCGCTACTTCTTTTTTATTCTCAACCATGATTACTTTTCAATAGTGTAGTTAATAAATACCTCCTACAGTAAGTCTGTTTACCAGTACAGATGGCATTCCGCATGATACAGCACAATACTGCTCTTTGCCACAACTCCATGTAGAGTTATCTATTTTAAAATTATTTGCAACTGCTACAATGTCAGCTAATGCTTCCGGTCCGTTACCGATAATATTTATGTCTTTTATAGGTTGAGTCAGTATTCCATTTTCTATAAGATAGCCTGATTTTACAAAAAAGGTAAAATCACCTGCTCCAATCTGCACCTGTCCATTAGAAAAATTATCTACGTATATTCCCTTTTTGACCTCTTTTATAATGTCATATTCGGTAGCTGAGCCGCCTTCCATATAGGTGGCTCTCATTCTGGGCAAAGGCATGTATCTGAAAGACTCTCTTCTCCCGTTTCCCGTAGGTGATGTTTTGTAATAATCGGCACTTATTCTGTCATGAAGATATGAGGTAAGTATGCCATCTTTGACCATATATGTCTTTTGTGAAGAGACTCCCTCGTCATCAATGTTAATAGAGCCTCTGTTAAATGGAATAGTGCCGTCGTCCACTACAGATATTTCGTTTGAACAGATCTTTTTACCGAGCTTGTCTGAAAATATTGAGGTATTAAATCTGTTGAAGTCTGCTTCAAATGCATGTCCAATGGCTTCATGAAGCAATATACCGGAGCTACCTGCTCCCATAACTACTTGCATCTCACCGCCTTTAGGCTGTATAGCGTTGAACAGAAAGGCAGTTTTTGAGATAACCTCCTCTGATAATTCTTGAATAAGATTCTTTGTTAAAAATTCAAATCCACCCCTGAAGCTACGCGAAGAGCTTCCATTTTCAACCCTTCCTTCACTCTCCATAATGATGGTAACATCAATTGAAAACATAGGTCTATCATCACATGCAATAGTTCCTTCGGAATTATAAAAGAGGATTTTGGTAGTTGAATCGGATACCCTCCCAATTACTTTAGTGACCCTTTTGTCCAGGCCGAACAATAATTCGTTCATCTCCTTCATAAACGGCATCTTCTCTTTCACAGAGATCGAATCCCAGGCTCTTTGAACCGGGTAGAAATTGTTCTTATTATTAAGATAGGAGATGGCATTAACAGGAAGCCCTGCCCCGGAAGGTGGTTTAAGTTTTCCCTCTGCTATTTGTGAGGCTACTCCTGCTGCACGTTTCATCTCCTCCATAGTGGTTACTTCTGTGTATGCGTAACCGGTTTGATCACCGGAGATTACCCTGATTCCCATGCCATAATCTATATGGCTGCCAGCTGTGTTAACTTGTGAGTCCCTTAAAATAATTTCATTTGCATAAGAGTATTCAAAATAAAGATCGGCGTAGTTTCCCCCATTGGAGAGAGCGATATCTGTGAGCAATTTAAGCTCTTCACGTGTTACTCCGAAAAGAGCCATTATTTTGTCCATTTCTACCATATTATAATGTGTAATGCAAAGAATTAAAGGGAGAGGAGCGGCAAACGAGATTCGAACTCGCGACCCTCAGCTTGGGAAGCTGATGCTCTACCGACTGAGCTATTGCCGCAAAACACCACAAAGATATTAAAATTATTATTATTGAATTATCTCTCCATAAAAAATACTGCCACCTTACCAGGCAGCAGTATTACATTTTAAAAAAACATGAACGTACAAAAACAATTAAAGTTCGCTTGCTCTTACTTTTATAACTCTTCCTTTATTAGAAATAGCCAACTCCAGATTGTTTTTTTTCTTTTCCTGAATTAGGCGATGTAGGGAAATATTCAAACCATTGAGAATATTTTCTCTAAGTTCTTTAGCCTCTATTTCGCTCATAATTAGCAATTTTGTTGTAGGTAGTTTTGTTATATATTCTTAAATCGGCTTTAGTACCTCCCTCTGCTATAAGCTCTTGTGGGATCGTTGAGTTATTTATTATCATCCAGTATTCACATAACGGAATATATAGCGAAAATAAGTTTTTTATTCCAATATCGTATCTTCTTCTGATAGTTTTTTCATCAACATTGTGCCCCCCGGATGCCACTCTCATCTTAACTCTCTCTACTGCAAGGCTTGGCATATTTAGCCAAAAAAAGACTAATGTCACTTTATATCCGTTTGCCTGCGCATATCTTATTACATTAGCATGGGTCCTGGTGGCCAGCGTAGTTTCAAGAGCAAAATCTGTGCCGTTTGCAATGAGGTTTTGAATCCTTTCCAGCATAATTTTTCCGGCTTGTATAGCCACATTTTCTGGCTTAAAAGGAGAGAGACCTCTTGCAATTTCATCGGCGTTGACAAACTCTTTGCAAGAGAGCATTTCGGGAAGAATCGTATAGGAAGCAGTAGTTTTACCCGCTCCATTACAGCCCGATATGATAAAAAGATTTGGCATATGGTAAGCTTGTAGCTCAAAGTTACAATTTATTTTTGAGTTCCGGAAGCGGAAGGGGTAAATAGGGCGAAATCACCTTTGCAAGGGTCGTTAGGGTAGATTTGCTTGAAATAATTAGTGATTTCAAGAGCTGTGATTATGTCGGCGTTTTTTCGTGTAGTTATGCCCATCTTCAAGGCATTGCGATGAACATGTACATCCAGTGGTATAATAAGATGTGTAGGAGAGCTGTTTTTCCACACTCCAATATCAACCTTATTATCGTCTCTTACCATCCATCGGCGCATCATGTGTATTTTTTTATTAGCAGCTCTTGGATTTGGCTTACTGCCAAAAATATTTACCCTCATCTCTTCAACCGAGAGGGTTTCTAAAGAGGCATTGGCCATATAGAACTCTTTGAGTCTGCCCATTATTGTTGCTATTTCATACCATTTGATTGTACGATGCAAGCTCGAATTATCATTCCGGTAGATACCTTTCATTACGTAATTATAAGGTTCCCACTGCATTTCATCCATTAAACGGCTGCAATTTTTTACTATCATCTCTCTCCGTCCCCAGGCTATATGGGCGCAAAGCAGGGCTGATATCTCGATATCCTGTAGCCCGACTTTTCCTTTATAATAAAGAGATGCAAAGTGACGGGGAAAGATTATTGGATCAGTTTCAAAATATTTGGGATGATTATATTTATCAGCGAGTTTTTTTATCTCAGTAAACATGACAAATTATTAATTAGATACAAATTTAAATCATTTCTGAAAATACTTATACGAGTAAAAAGAAAAGGCGATCACAATTGACCGCCTCTTAAGTCTCAATCCCGGAAGGTTACTTCTTGATATTTTTGTATCTGTTGAGGAATTTGTCAACGCGGCCTGCGGTGTCAACCAGCTTCATCTTACCAGTATAGAACGGATGGGAGGTGCTGGAAATCTCAAGTTTGATAAGAGGGTACTCAACTCCTTCGTGAACAATTGTTTCTCTGGTATTTGCGCATGAGCGGGTAATGATTACATGTTCATTTGACATATCCTTGAAAGCTACAAGACGGTAGGTTTCGGGATGTATTCCACTTTTCATTTTCTTAAATTTTATTATTATGGGGCAACAAAAGTACAAAAATATTATAATTATACAAACTATATTATTTTTTATTATATATTATTGACCTATTCCCGTCTCGATGCAACTTTTGCCAGCAGCTTAAGGATCTCCAGATAGAGCCAGATAAGGGTGACCATTAGTGCAAATGCTCCGTACCACTCCATATATTTTGGAGCTCCGGACTGCGAAGCCCGGGTGATAAATTCGAAATCTACCAACAGGCTAAAAGCGGCAACAACCACTATAACCAAACTTATTCCGATACTCAGGGGGCTACTGTTGTGCAGCATTGTGAGATTCACTCCTAAAAGACCCAATATGATTGAAACAATATAGTAGAACATAATTGCTCCGATTGCTACTGTTATGATTCTTGCAAATCTGCCATCTACCTTAATAATATTCGAGCGATATATCAGAAACATAGCCAATGCTGTTACAATTGTGAGCAATGTTGCATTCATTACTATTCCGGGAGCAGATTCACTAAAAGCATTATTATATATTGCCGAGATTGCTCCTAAAAAAAGGCCCTGGAGCACAGCGTAAACAGGAGAGAGATACTGTGCCAGCTTTGGTTTGAAGTTTATTATTAGTCCTGTAATGAGCCCCCCAATCATGCCACCCCACATCCATGGAGTGACTAATGCAGGATTAAGCGTATCACTAAAAACTTTCCATGTGTATGAAGCTCCGGCAAGCACCATAAAGATGAGTACTAACGATTTAATTGCAGTCCCTTTGGCTGTCATTGTACCTTCATAAGTATTGACGGATGCCTCTCTAAAAACTTTTTCCGATAAAATTGGATTTGCCATTTTTGTCCATTTTAATTTATAACTATTTACTCCTGAAAAGAGGAGTCTCGTATAAAAGAGCCTTTCTGACTTTCCTTATCCATTTTTGCTCTTCTAATTTGATATGTTCCCATATATCTTCCCAGCCTATATCTCCTTTAACGTAGCTGTTCAGCATTTTATCTCCCAGTAAAAGCAGAATGGCCTCTTCTGCAAATGAAAATTCTTTACAGTTTTTTGCCATAAAGTTCATTATCTTCAAATTGTGTGCCAATGCATGATAGTTTACACCAGGTAAGAGGTGTAGCTGAAAGCCAAAGCACACCTCATCTTTGTACTTATCAAAGCGTGGAGTAAACTTAGTCCATCTTAAATAAACAGAGGGGTCTGATATTGGATGTGAAGAATCATTCCAGCTTTGGTAACCCTCTTTTCTGTTATAATTTATAAGAGATTTGATAAATGGAGCTCCAAAAAGTTCGTATGGACGAATGGTTCCAACTCCATTACTTACATTTGTGCCTTCCCACAAATATTGACCGCAATAAAAATGAGGCGTGAAAAGTCCAGGTATATTCGGAGATGGCGAGATACTGCATGGTAACAGGGTATTACGCGCACTCTCAGCCATATAAGAGATTATATGAAGAGGAAATCTGGCATTTATACTGTTATGGAGAAAATGGGCCATCTCACCAATTGTAAGGCCATGCCGATGCGGTGTACCCTCAACGCTCACAGGAGAGCCGCAGCCTTTTTTTAGCATTGTGCCCTCTACCTGTCTTCCTGCTGGATTTTCATGGTCGATTATAAATATTGAAAGATTAATCCCCTTAGCTTTTAGAATCTTAAATAGGGCATAAATAGTTGAATTATATGAGATATGCCTGGAGCCTACATCTTGCAGGTCTATTATGATAGCGTCAATATCGGATAGTTTATCAGAAGATATATTTAAAGACCCCTTATCATTTGTGCAGATGGTTAGAAATTCACAGTCGTCCTGCGCGAACTCTCTAAAAAGACCCTCCTCCGGAGTGAACACCCTTTTTAATGTGCCCTTAGAGTAGAGTATTTCAAAAAGATACTTTCCATATAAGGGATACCACGCTGTCTGATTGCAAAAAACCGCCACCTTTCCGCTATTTAGAATTAAATCGGGCTGTTCAAATAACGATGTTGTTCTGAATGAAAACATATTATACGTTTTTTATATCCGATTTGATTTTCATGGCCAATGCATTGGCCATCTCTAAATCAGGAGCTTCAGCGTAGATTCGGATAATTGGTTCTGTATTAGATTTTCTGAGATGCACCCATGCTCTCTTTTCTTCAAAATTGATTTTTAAGCCATCTGTGAGATTGATTTGTTCTTTTGGATATAAATTTTGTAATTTATTTAATATCAGATCTATATCTATTTCTGATGATAGATCGACTTTATGTTTAGAGATGTAGTATTGAGGATATCGTTTTTTTAATTGGGTAAGAGAGGCTTTTTCCAGAGCCAAATGGCTTAGTATAAGAGCAACACCTATTAAAGCATCCCTTCCATAATGAAGATCGGGTACTATGACTCCTCCATTTCCCTCTCCGCCAATTACTGCATTGACTCTTTTCATCTCTGCAACAACATTGACCTCGCCGACAGCACTGGCATAGTATCTTTCTCCTGTATTTTCTGCAACATCTCTAAGTGCTCTTGAAGAGGATAGATTAGATACAACTGCCCCTTTCCTGTGTTTAAGAACATAGTCGGCTACCGCAACTAAAGTATACTCTTCTCCAAAGCTGCTTCCATCTTCACAAATTAAGGCAAGTCTGTCAACATCAGGATCAACGGCAATACCCAAATCGGCTTCTTCGTCCACAACGGTTGATGAGAGGTGGGTAAGATGCTCGGGGAGAGGCTCGGGGTTGTGAGGAAATATGCCGTTTGGCTCACAATATAACGGTACAATATTAACTCCCAGAGCTTGCAGCAAAGCCGGCATCGCTATCCCTCCTACAGAGTTTACAGCATCTACTACAACTTTAAAACCAGCTCTGTATATAGCCTCGGTATCTACAAGAGGATGAGAAAGGACAGCCTTAATATGACTCTCTAAAAAATTCTTACTTATTGATTTGCCAATGTCGTGAACAGGAGCATAATCGAATATGCCCTTATTGACATAGGAGAGCAGCTCTTCCCCCTCTTCACTGCTGATAAACTCTCCTCTATTGTTAAGAAGCTTAAGGGCGTTCCACTCTTCAGGATTATGAGAAGCTGTAAGGATTATTCCACCGTCGGCTTTTTCGAACATTACAGCCATTTCTACGGTGGGTGTTGTTGCAAGGCCGGCATTTATTACATTAACGCCGCAGGCCATCAATGTCCCGATAACAAGATTTTCTACCATTTCACCCGATATCCGGGCATCTCTTCCAACAACTACTTTATATGTTGCTTTTATCCCCTCACGTTCTTTTATTAACCTACAATAAGCAGATGTAAATTTAACTATATCAATAGGAGTTAGCGCATCTCCTTCGTTTCCGCCAATAGTACCTCTTATTCCCGAAATAGATTTAATAAGTGCCACGTAATTAATAATTTAAATAGTTTAATACATAATAAACAAGGGCATTAAGGTACAATTTATTACCCTAATGCCCAACTCTCTCAGCAAAAAATCAACTATGCAGGCAAAGCGAGGAATGCTGCTGCAAAGGCAAGGATTGCATATAGCTCTGGGAATACACCTAAGATCAATGTTTTGCCAAATACATTATTTCCATTACCCATCTCTACAATCCCATTTGCAACGAGCGATGCTTGTTGCAGAGCGGAGAAAAATCCAACGAAACCTAAAGCTACTCCTGCTGCCAAAGTAGCAAGACCTTGATTGAGTGTGAGCGCTGTAATCTCATTAAGTCTCGAAAGGTAAAGGAAAAAACCGGCAAACCCATAAAGACCTTGTGTTGATGGCAGAGCACATAAGATCATGGATGATCCAAA
>CAYZPF010000026.1:0-21968 GCA_964479995.1 uncultured Muribaculaceae bacterium
CGGGCTTTCATACATGCTTCTTGCGATAAAATCCTCTCCATTATAAGAGTCTATAAGCACTCTTTCAACAGAGTTGACTCTTGAGAGATTATAGTTATGTGATATTTGAGACTGCAACTCCATCAGCTTCTCATAATGCCTTTGTTTAACGCTCCCGGCAATTGAATCTTTAAGATTCTTAGCGCCCCAGGTTCCTTCCTCTTCTGAGTATGTAAAAGCCCCCAATCTCTCAAACGCCGCCTCTTCAACAAAATTCAGCAATTCATTAAAAGCTTGTTCGCTCTCCCCCGGATGGCCAACTATCATAGTTGTCCTTATCACTATGCCGGGAACTTTCTCTCTTATACTCTTAATCAATTTCCTGATACCGCTCCCATCTATTGATCTCCTCATATTCTTCAGCACCCTGTCGTTAATATGCTGTAGAGGAATATCTAAGTATTTACAGATTTTTGGATTAGAAGCTATTACCTCCAACAGATCAACCGGGAATGAAGCAGGATATGAATATAGCAATCTTATCCACTCAATACCATTTATCGTACTGAGTCTTTCCAGGAGGGTACTTAGTTTTCTCTCCCTGTAAATATCAACCCCATAATAAGTGGTATCCTGGGCAATAACAATGAGCTCTTTAACTCCACTATCTGCCAGATGCGTAGCTTCGTCAACCAACTCCTCCATCGGGACAGATATATGTTCTCCTCTTATTAACGGTATTGAACAGTATGAACAGATTCTATCGCATCCTTCAGATATTTTAAGATAAGCGTAATGAGAGGGCGTTGTTAAAAACCGTCTGTTATTGAGAGCCGGATTCCACTGTTTGCCTAATGCAATCATTATGGATTGCATATCAAAAACTCCAAAGAAACCGTCAACTTCCGGAATCTCTTCAATTAACTCTCTCCTGTATCTTTGTGAAAGACAGCCGAAGACAAAAATCTTCTTTACATAACCTCTACGCTTAGCCTCCACAGTAATGAGAATAGTTTCAATAGACTCCTCCTTTGCATCTTTTATAAAACCACAAGTGTTTATTAACACTACATCGGCATTTGAAGATTCAGGAGTTGTCCACTCAGGTAAAATCTCAATCTGAGCCTCATTAATCTGCCTAAGTAGATGTTCGGAATCCACTCTGTTCTTAGAGCATCCTAATGTGATAAGCTGAACTCTAACTGACATCTACTCTTTATCCTCCGGCTCCTCCTCCGGTTTTTCAAAATCAAGCGAAGCATATTGTTTTAACTGGTTATACCAATCTACAACTTTTTTCATATGCGACAGATAAAACCTCTCTCTATCATACTCAGGCAACGCCTTTTCAAAAAATTCCTTTAAAATCCGGGAATCCGATCTGGAGTCCGGAGCGCTCTCTTCGCCCAGCACCTCTTTCATGTTTTCGAAAACTTTCATAAGCGAAATCTCTTCGTCATCTGTGTAGATTGATATCTCTGCAAGAGTTGTAATCCTGGCATTCACTCCATACATATTTCTTTTCCCGGTTAATAATGACTCTGCAATAACTCCTGCATTTGCCTGTGCAACAAATTTATAAAGACCTCTTTCTCCAGAGATTGATAAAATTTTATTAAGATCTGTCTTACTCATAATTATCTTATTGTATTAAAACTCTTTTACAATTAATATTTATACTATTCCACGTTCTTTTCTAATTTTCTCATAAGCCTCCGAGATAATTTTGAACCTCTCTTCGGAAGCCCGTTGAACATCTGCTCCAAGGTGCGATACCTTATCGGGATGATGCTTTACGGCAAGTGTTTTATAAGCTTTTTTAATCTCTTCATCAGATGCACTTCTATCTATCTCAAGAATTTGATATGCCGAATCGGTATTATCATAAAACATGGCAAAAATAGCTTCACTCTCGCGTGAAGAGAGTTCCAGGGCCAATGCTATCTCTCTAAGTACTCTGATCTCTGCCGCACTCACCACTCCGTCTGCGCGGGCAATACCTGTAAGATAATATAGAAGCTGCAGTCTGGCCTCTTTATTTACATATCTCTTGATTTGGGCACCGACAGTTTTAACATCAACATCCTTCTTAAGCAGCTCTTTTAAATGCTTTACAGCTTCAACTGTCGCATCAGTTCCAAAGTTACGGGTAAGAAAAGTCTTGATGTAATCCAGTTCAGACTTCATAACTTTTTGATCTGCCTTCATTACGGCAGAAGTAAGTATCAGAAGTGACAAAAAATAGCTGTTCCTCTCCTCTGCAGGTGAGAAACTTCTTTTTGGCATGTAACTTTTGCGGGAACTTTCTCCTTTGGAGCCGTTACTCTCCAAAGCCGATCCTATAAAATATCCTAATATGCCCCCTATTGGGCCACCAAGCGCCCAGCCTATTGCACCGGTTATCCACTTACCGTACCCCATTATCTACACTCTTTTATCAAATTAATACTCTCTAAGACATTTAATAATTGAGGTAAAACCGCCCTCTTTCCATCTGTGTAGACTATGTAATCTGCCCTTCTCATTCTCTCTTCATCACTGATCTGACTCCTGATCCTCTCCATAACCTGATCTCTGGAGAGTCCATCCCTACGCATTACCCTATTTATCCTCACCTCAAGGGGGGCAAAAACCACCATTATTTTATCGGCAATATGATGAAACATGGGTGATTCAAAAAAAATAGCGCTCTCAAACAGTACAATCTCCACACCCTCTCTTCTCCTCTCTCCTCTCCATTTTTCATAGTCTGCCAACACTTTTGGATGCACTATCTCATTAACCTTTTTTAGCAAATAAGGATTGCCAAAGATCTTTGAAGCCATAACATCTCTCCTTAACACCCCACCTGCGATTATCTCATCACCCAAAAGAGCCGTTAACTCATTTAGAAGCCCTTTATCTGTTGAATATAACTCTTTGGTTCTTATATCTGCAATATATGCAGGAATGCCTAATCTGGAGAAGATCTTAGCAGTATAAGATTTTCCACTACCAACTCCTCCCGTACAAATCAGACAAAACATCACAAATAATAGCCTTTTCGGTAAAAATTAAAATTGAGAAAGTAAGAAAGAGACAGAGCATTGATGAAACAGTCTCTGCCTCTTCCGCCTTTTAATTATTAACTGCAGGACCGGCAACATATATCCGGCCAGATGCTATTTCCCCGCAGGTATATCAGAGATATCCTTTACAATGGCAGATTTATCTATTCTCAATTTGACATTACTGTCAACTTCTACCAAAATATACTGCTCTTTTACCTCTATAACCACACCATATATTCCGCCAATTGTAATAACCTTATCGCCTTTAGCCAGATTGCTTCTAAACTTTGCAAGCTCTTTCTGCTTTTTTTGTTGAGGCCTTATCATGAAGAAGTACATAACCACGAAGATTAACCCCATCATAACCAAAAAGCTCCAGTTCCCTGAACCTTGATTGGCTGCTTGTAAAAAAATAACATTAAAATTCATCTCGTTCTATAAATTTAATAAATATATTGCAAAAATAACTAATCTGGCGAGCCGACCAAACCTCTTCCGCTTTTTTCAATCTCCCCGCTCTCCTTAAGCGAAATAAGTATCCTATCAAGAAGTCCGTTTACAAAAACCTTACTATTGGGAGTGCTGTAGTACTTGGCAAGCTCAACATATTCATTTATAGTTACTTTAATTGGGATATTTGAGAATGCAACAGCCTCTGCCACTCCCATTACAATAAGCGTAATATCGGTTGAAGCCAGTCTGTCGGTCTCCCAGTTTATAACAAATTCGGTTATAAGAGCTGTGTACTCTTCATATCTTAGCATCGAGGCGTTAAGAAGCTTCAAAGCGTACTCTTTATCATCATTTTTAAGGAACATATCGGGATGAGAGAGTCTATTATTCTCCTTTAGCGCATACAATCTCTTTGTAATTATGTTGATTACAAATGCCAGATCATCCATCCAGTATAGATTATCATCTTCAAGTATTGTGTATAGATCGTCAGAATCCTCCAGTTCCTCTTCAAAAATTGTTGCAATAAGCTTCATGTCATCTTCAAATGTGTTCTCTGCAGATTCCATATAGTTATTATAATAATCCTTTGAGATTATTGATGCATACAGTTTCTTTACAAAAGAGCTGTGTTCACCCCATCTTAAACCATGTTTAGCGCAGAAATCCGAGATTTTGGTATCCTCTTCCAATAATGCCATCATTTTGTTATTAACAAACCTCCTGTTGGGATTTGCCTCTAATGGCGTTGGTTGATACTTGCTTAAACCGGCTTCTATCTTTTGCTCTGCTACCTTTTTAATAGCTGAAGGTAGAGAAAGTAAAAAAAAATAGAGTTCCAAAGTCTTGCTGCAACTCAACAATAACTCCTTTTCTGCTCCTGAAAGTGAGTCGGATCCGGAGTTAATACGACTGAAAAGAACTTTAAATACTTTGATCCGAATCAATCTTCTGCTAATCATAAATTACTCTCTTTATCAAATATTTTACAAAGATAGATTTTTACGCTTAAAAAATAACTATATCTTTGTATTACGAACTAAAAAACAATGAAAATGTACTTCGAAGATTTTGACAATGTAGAGATGCCTGAGCGCAATGGAGACGATGTCTTTTCAAAACCTGTAAGGGCAGGAAAAAGAACCTATTTTTTTGACGTTAAAGCAACAAAGAACAATGACTACTATCTCACTATTACCGAAAGCAAAAGGAGAGTAGACAAAGACGGGAAATTTATTTACGATAAACATAAAATCTTCCTCTACAAAGAAGATTTTGAGAAGTTTTCACAAGGTTTAGAGGAGATTATCCAATATATAAAACAAAGAATTTCTGAAAATCCCGGCAACACAAATCCAGATTCAAACCCCACACCATTTTCAGATGTAAATTTTGAAGAGTTGTAAACACTTCATTAAGTTTATCATATACTACTCTCATGCATAAGCATATGAGGAGTATTTCTGTTAAAGTACCATCTCAATAACATATTGTTAAAATTCCCCGCCAGGTAAGTTTAGAAAGTGAAATGAGGGTGTCCAAAAATTTTGGGCACCCTCATTTCATTATTTTATCAAAAAGAATTTAGATTGTTCTTCCCGGGTATTGTTTAAGAGCAACTTCAAGACACTTCATTGCATTTTTAAGATCATCAATCTTTAAAACATATGCAATACGAACTTCATTGTGCCCTTTGCCTTTGGTAGCATAAAACCCTGCAGCAGGTGCAACCATAACTGTTTGTCCTTCATAATTAAAATCCTCAAGCAGCCACTGAGCAAACTTATCACTGTCATCAACAGGAAGTTTGGCAATGGTATAAAAAGCCCCCATTGGCATCGGAGTCATAACTCCCTCCATCTTATTAAGAGCATCAATCAAATAATCCCTGCGTCTTATATACTCATCACGAACCTCATTGAAATACTCCTGAGGAGTTTCCAACGCACCTTCGGCAGCAATCTGTCCGTAAGCGGGGGAACAGAGTCTTGCCTGAGCATAACGCAATACAGCATTCATCACTTCGCTGTTCTTAGATACAATAGCTCCTATTCTTACGCCGCAAAGGCTATATCTTTTTGAAACAGAATCGAGTAGAATAATATTTTGCTCTAATCCCTTAAGATGCATACATGAGAAATGCGGCTCGTCGGTATAGCAAAATTCTCTATATACCTCATCCGAGAAAATAAAAAGTTGATGCTTCTTAGCCAGCTCTCCTAATTTAATAAGAGATTCCTTGTTGTAAAGAGTGCCGGTAGGATTCCCAGGGTTACACAAAAGTATACCTTTTGTTTTAGGGGTTATCAGTTTTTCAAATTCACCGATTTCAGGAAGGGCAAACCCGTCTTCAATTTTTGTTGCAATAGGCTTTAAAGTTACATCATTCTGGATAGCAAGTGCATTATAATTGGTGTAGAATGGTTCAATAACAATCACCTCATCCTCAGGATTACAAGTAACGGCAAGAGCAATCTGAAGAGCCTCACTACCTCCATTTGTGATAATGATATCATTGGTATATACATCAATATCAAGAGCTTGGTAATACCTGGCCAGTCCTGTTCTGTAGGTTTCATTTCCTGCTGAATGCGGATATGCCACTAATTCGAGTTTGTTGTTTTTAACAGCGTCCAGAGCCTCCCGCGGTGAGGCAATGTCAGGCTGACCAATGTTAAGGTGATAAACTTTTACCCCTCTCTTTTTAGCTGCCTCGGCATAAGGAACAAGCTTCCTTATTGGGGATGCCGGCATCTCTTTCGATTTTCTGGAAAGTGTTAACATTTTTTATCTATTTATGATTGATTAAGTTTCTCAATTCTCAAAAGACAGAACTAGTAACAAATAATCTACGAAAGTAGCAAAATTTGATGAACTATCAAGCTTAACTTATCAATAGTTAAGCATCTCTCTCATCAACTCCTCAATAACACCCTGTATCTCAGATGTATTAGCTAAATAATTATTAATGAGAATAGCAAAACTGATTAACTCTCCTGAACGCCTTTCTACATAACCCGCATAGCATTTTACATTATCAAGAGACCCGCTCTTTGCACGAATTCTCCTCTTTAGCGACAAATCTGCCTTATACAGAACATGCTCTAAAGTACCCGGAGTACCCGGTTGCGGCAGTGAGTTATAGAAAGTTGCAAACTCTTTGGTATATCTTATAGAGGTAAGATAATCACAGAGAAAACGAGCCGTAACATAATTCTGTCTCGAAAGTCCGCTACCATCACTTTGTATAAAATCATTATGCTCAATCCCCATCTTCATTAACTCCTCTGTAAGAGCTACTTTTGAAGAATCATAAGAGCCATTCCCTTTGAGAGACTTACCAATATTTCTAAAAAGAGCTTCAGCATACAAATTATTGCTCTCTCTGTTTGTCACATTCACAACCCATTCGAGGGGAGGAGAAAATGTAGTATAAAGGGTATCCGTTATTCGATTTAAATCTGCATACTCTTTATAATCCAAAACATTTACAGAACCTCTCATCCCATTACGAAACAGGTACTCCTTAAATTCATAAGCACAGCTAAGATGAGGGAATTTATTTGATAGAGAAATGGTAAGAGAATCGCCTTTCATATAGATTGCCCCTTTCAAAGCCCCTATTTTAGCCAAATCTGAAGTAAAATAGATAAATGAATCCGACACTTTTTTATGTAGTAATTTAAGATTGTTCCGCACTCTCATCTCCGGTACAACAGGGAATAAATTGCTAATAATAATTTCAGATGAGGTGCTGTCTGACCGCTTCAAAACAATATTTTGAAAATTTTCATAAAAGGATAGCCCGCTCACCCCGCTGCCATAAAAGGCGCCAATATTACCCCATGACCAACTGACAGGTATCACCTCATCTTCAAAGTATGTGTCATCAGCCACAATATTACCGTTAATCTCCTCTATACCGGCTTTGATAATTGCACCCCTCCAACAAGAAAAGAGTGAATCCGGTGGCAATACAGTAAAGTCGGCTGATCTTACCGATAGTGCAACAGAATTGGCAGGTAACACCGGTGCGCCTAAAGTAGGATCTCCGTTGCCAATTATGTAAATGTTCCCGTTTAATACTCCGTTTACTATATCTCCGCTATAACCAAGATGAGTTGAAAACCTGTACTCTTTACCAAACAAATTCAAGGCTACACCGGTTGTTATTATTTTTAGAGTAGAAGCAGGTAAAAGAGGTATGTCAGGATTCTGAGAGGCAATGGTATATCCCTTAGAATCTGCCACTTTTATGCCAACTATGGCATTTTTTAAGCACTCCCGGCTTTTTAACGATTCTACATATTTCTGCAAAGTATTATTTTGAGAAAGCAGCTCTGCCGGGAAGGTTAAAAAGAGAAGAAAGAATACTAATAGATAGAGATTTTTCATCGTTTTCAGATAGTTGAGTCTATAACAAAAATACAAAAAAATGGGGATTCTATTTTCAAAAATAGTTACATTTGTTGCTTAATAAAGTTTTTAAAAGGATGAGTAGTTTCAGACAAAGAGCTTTAGATGAATTTGCATCGCACAGATCAGAAAGATTTTTTATCGAACAACAACCTGTATCTCAATACTTTGGTCAAAATGTTTTTGATATTAAGAAGATGCAGCAATACCTCTCCTCTGAAGCTTTTGAAGCTATACAGAAATCGGTAGATGAGGGATTGAAAATAGACAGATGTGTAGCTAATCAGGTCGCTTCAGGAATGAAAAAGTGGGCAATGGAGAGAGGGGCAACTCACTACACTCACTGGTTTAATCCGTTAACGGATGCTACAGCAGAAAAGCATGAATCGTTTATAGACCCCACAGATGATGGAGGCGTTTTCGAGAATTTCAGTGGCGAAGCTTTGATACAGCAAGAGCCCGATGCATCCAGTTTCCCTACCGGAGGGTTAAGAAACTCATTTGAAGCGAGGGGATACTCCGCCTGGGATCCCACCTCGCCGGCATTTATCATAGATGATACTCTCTGTATTCCCTCAGTATTTGTTGCATACACAGGGGAGTCTCTCGATATGAAAACTCCGCACCTTAAATCCCTGCAGCAACTGGACAGAACAGCTGCCGAGTTAGCTCAACTATTTGATTCAAAATGCACAAGAGTGAATGTAATGCTCGGTATAGAACAAGAGTACTTTATTGTAGATGAGGCTCTCTACAGAGCGAGGCCAGATCTTATGCTCTGCAACCGAACTCTTATAGGTCATACATCGGCAAAGGACCAGCAACTGGAAGATCACTACTTTGGGGCAATACCCTCAAGGGTAATGTGCTTTATGAAAGATTTTGAAACAGAGGCATTTAAATTAGGTGTAGTTTTAAAAGCCAGGCACAATGAGGTGGCTCCCAATCAGTTTGAATTTGCCCCCCACTATGCCGAAGCAAATCTCTCTGTAGATCAAAATCTACTGATGATGATCTTAATGAGAAAGATAGCTAAAAGACATAAGTTAAAGGTACTGTTTCATGAAAAGCCTTTTACCGGAGTAAATGGCTCAGGAAAGCATTGTAACTGGTCATTGATAACCAATTCGGGTACCAATTTACTCTCTCCGGGAAAAACTCCGGGGAATAATCTTCAATTTCTATGTTTCTTTATATCGGTAATAAGAGCCGTATATGAACATCATCACCTTTTAATGGCTTCAATAGCAAATCTTGGTAATTTATACAGACTTGGCGGAGGTGAGGCCCCTCCGGCAATAATGTCGGTATTTTGCGGAGCCACTCTCACTCAGATTCTCGACTCAATTGAGAATCTGACAATGAATCACAACTCTACAGAAAATAAATCTATAAGGCTGGATATAGTAAAAAAGATACCGGAAATACTACCGGATAACACCGATCGGAATAGAACATCTCCTTTTGCCTTTACAGGCAATAGATTTGAATTTAGAGCAATAGGTTCTTCTGTAAATGTAGCCTCTTCTATGTTCATATTAAATGCGGCTGTTGCTCAACAGTTTGCCAGGTTCAAATCACTTGCAGATGAAGAGATGTCAAAAGGAGTCTCAAAAGAAGAGGCAGTACTTAAGATCATCCGGCAGTTTATTATGGAGTCCAAGGATATCAGATTTGAAGGAAACGGTTATAGCAGCGAGTGGCATGAAGAGGCTACAAGAAGAGGATTAAAAGGGATAACCGATATACCATCTGCATTTAAAGTTTTTCTGGAAGAAAAGAGTCTCAGGCTTATGAGAGAGACAGGCGTGCTATGCACAAGGGAGATTGAGGCCAGATATGAGGTGATGAATGAGATATACATTAAAAAATTACAGATAGAGGCCAGGGTTATCGGAGATCTCACTGTCAACCATATCATACCAACAGCCATTAAATTCCAGAATACCCTTATAGAAAACGCACTCGGTCTAAAAGAGCTCTTTCCCGAAGAGGAATATAAATTACTGGCAGAAAGGCAACTTGCAACTATAAAGAAAATTTCCGGCTATGTTGAACAGTTGAGGGAGGAGGCCCGCTTAATTGTAAATGCAAGAAAAGAGGCCAATAAAATGCCGTTTTATTCAGAGAGAGCAGCAAGCTATTCGCAAAATGTATTCCCCTATATTGATAGAATAAGGAAAGTAACAGATAAACTTGAGATGCTGGTGGACGACGAGCTATGGCCTTTGCCAAAATACAGAGAATTATTATTTTTAAGGTAGAGATTGATTATATTGGGCGGCAACTATGAATACTAAGAGCACAGAAGCACAAAAATATGCACTAAGGGGCGTCTCCTCATCAAAAGATGAGGTACATAAAGCGATCTCCAACCTGGATAAAGGGCTTTTTCCCAAAGCATTCTGTAAAATAATTCCCGATTATTTAACCGGAGATCCCAATTACTGCATTGTGATGCATGCAGACGGTGCAGGCACAAAATCTTCATTAGCCTACATCTACTGGAAAGAGACAGGAGATATTAGTGTGTGGGATGGCATAGCCCAAGACGCAATTGTAATGAACACCGATGATCTGATTTGCGTAGGAGCTTATAATAATATACTTCTCTCCTCCACTATAGGGCGTAACAAAAATTTGATTCCGGGAGAGGTAATATCAAGAATAATTGGCGGCACACAAAGCTTTATTGCAAAGATGGCCAGATACGGCATCAACATCGAATTAACAGGCGGAGAGACTGCAGATGTAGGAGATCTTGTGAGAACAGTAATTGTTGACAGTACCGTATGTGCCAGAATGAGAAGAGAGGATGTAATTGACAACGCGGGCATATGTGATAGTGATGTAATAATTGGGTTATCCTCATATGGTAAAGCTGTTTATGAAGAGGAATACAACGGAGGTACCGGCAGTAATGGGCTCACCTCAGCCAGGCATGAACTTTTTAATAATTCTCTGGCAAAAAAATATCCCGAAAGTTATGACACACAAATACCTGCTAATCTGATCTATACCGGGAAAAGAGCATTGAATGAGATTGAACCCGAAACCGGGATAACCTTTGGTAAGCTTCTGTTATCACCAACCAGAACCTATGCTCCTATTGTAAAAGAGATGATAGACAAACACAAGAGAAGTATCCATGGAATCATTCACTGCTCAGGCGGTGCACAAACTAAGGTTTTAGGTTTCATAGATCATCTTACAGTCTTGAAAGACAATCTTTTTCCTATACCGCCCCTTTTTAGGCACATACAAAGTGAGTCTGACACTCCCTGGGAAGAGATGTATAAAGTTTTTAACATGGGACACAGACTCGAATTATATGTAAATAGAGAGATAGCGGATGATTTGATTGAAATATCAAATAGTTTTGATGTAGAGGCAAAGATAATTGGAAGGGTAATCAAAACAGAAAAGACTCAGGTTACACTAAAAACAGAGTATGGAGAGTTTATTTATGAAAAATAGTACCAAATAAAAAAGTGATGATTTTCAGACCGACTATTACTTCAGAAGAGATTGAACTGCTCCCGCAGGCAGAGTTCCCGGGAGAGATAGTTGTGATAGACAGTATTGATAATAGGTTTTATCAATCTATAGATTATCTTAAAAATCAAAAGATTATAGGTTTTGATACCGAAACAAGGCCGACATTCACAGCCAATTCAAAAAAGAATCTGGTGGCGCTACTGCAGCTTTCGGGTAAAGAGAGAGCCTATATTTATCGTCTTCACGCCATAGGTCTCACATTTCAAATGATCGAAATCCTCACCAATCCATTTATCATAAAAGTTGGAGCAGCAATATATGAGGACATAAGATCCCTTCAGTACCATAGCCTATTTGAAGCCAAAGGGTTCATCGATTTACAATCCATAGTCTCTGATTGGGGTATAGAAGAGAAGAGCGTTCGCAAGTTGGCCGCAATCATTTTAGGACAAAGAGTGTCTAAAACACAACAATTATCAAACTGGGAATCTGCCGAACTTACACTTGCACAAATAAACTATGCAGCAATTGACGCATGGGTATGTCAGAAAATGTACCTTAAGTTATTAAGTACACCTAAGCCAAAACTTACTGTATACGATGGAGGAAATTAAAGTTTCAGGTATAACAAAGTCTGAAATTTACGAGTCAATAACACCGCAAATACTCTCATTAATTAATGGAGAGTATGATTTATACGCAAATCTGGCCAATATTACTGCGGCTTTGAAAGAGACCTTTAACCATTTTTGGATAGGTTTTTATCTGGTAAAAAGCGATAATTCTCAGTATGGCAAATCATTGGTGCTTGGACCATTTCAAGGGCCGGTGGCGTGTACCCGCATAGAGTATGGCAAAGGGGTGTGCGGCACGGCATGGAAAGATAAAAATACAATAATAGTCCCCAATGTAGATCACTTCCCCGGACATATTGCCTGTAGTGCGCTTTCAAGATCAGAAATTGTCGTCCCTGTAGTCATAAACGGAGAGGTAGTGGCAGTGCTGGATATAGATAGTACCGGGATAGAAACTTTTGATGAAACAGATGCCTTATTTCTCGAGGCGCTTCTAACTAACAGCTTTTGGGAGGATTGCTCCTACTAAAAGCTATTTTACCGATAATTCACTAAAATACCATATACTATGCTTAGGATAAAGACTATATCAATCCTACTGCCGGCACTGCTACTCTTATTATCCTGCAATCAATCCGGTTTTTCACGGCTTACTGCCGGGGGCATAACCAGAGAACTGGCTGAATATCGAAAAAATAATGTAACCGATATCGTTTACGATATTGACTTTAGCATACCACACTCAAAAGAATCTGCAATAGCTGCTAAAGTAACCATTAACTTCAATCTCAGAAACAAGGTGTATATGCTTCTGGATTTCAAGCCCTCCTATAATCTCTCACAAAAAGGCGCAATACACGGTATAGTAAATGGTAAAAAAGAGTTGCTGGAGGTTAATAATGAACATATAATCCTACCCAGGAAAGCACTTAACAGGGGTTCAAACAGTGTTGTTATAGATTTCAGAGCAGGAGAGCAGTCACTCAACAGACGAGAAAAGCTTCTCTATACCCTCCTTGTTCCTGATAGAGCAAGAACACTCTTTCCATGTTTTGACCAGCCCGATTTAAAGGCAAAATATAAGTTGAAACTAGAGGTACCAAAAGAGTGGAAAGCTGTTGCCAACGGTAAAGCAGTCTCTATCGACACTCTGGATAACAGTGTCAAATTCACCTTTTCCCCTACCGAACCAATCTCAACCTATCTCTTTTCATTTGTGGCAGGAGTGTTTAAGTCTGTAAAAGAGAGTCGTAATGGCAGAGAGATAAATATCTACCACAGAGAAAAAGAGCCAGGAAGGCTGGCTCAGATTTCAACAATTTTTGATCAGATATACAGCTCTTTGGAATGGTTGGAAGAGTACACTTCGATTGAGTATCCCTTTACCAAATATGATATTGCAATTATACCGGGATTCCAATACGGAGGAATGGAACACATGGGAGCAACACTCTATTCAGACAGAACAATGTTCTTAGATAAAAATGCAACTATAAACGAAGAGCTTGCGCGTGCCAAACTAATCGCACACGAAACAGCGCATATGTGGTTTGGAGACTATGTAACAATGTCCTGGTTCAGCGATGTGTGGATAAAAGAGGTATTTGCCAACTGGTTTGCCTCCAGAATGATAACTCCTCTCTACCCTGGGATAGATCACCAATTAAACTTCCTTAACACCTACTTCCCCCCATCCTATGCCGAAGATAGAACAGCAGGGTCAAATCCGGTACAACAGGAGCTGGATAACTTAAACAGAGCCGGACTGGTTTACGGTAACATCATCTATAACAAAGCTCCAATAATAATGGAGAAACTGGTAAGAATAATTGGAGAAAATAAATTCAAAGAGGGTATAAGAGAGTACCTGGCAAAATATGCCTACTCCAATGCTACCTGGGATCAGTTTATAGAGATACTCGATGCATTATCCGATTATGACTTGAAAAAATGGAGCAATGTCTGGATTAAAGAGAAAGGAATGCCACATATTAGTATTAAATATGATGGGATTAAATATAACTACAGTCAACAAGATCCCCTCAACAGGGATATTATCTGGGAGCAGGAGATAGCCTCCGGTCTTACTCCAGATTCAGACGGAATGGGATATGGTCTCTTTATTTTAAAAGATGAAATAAAAGAGAAAGTTCTGTCACTATTGACAAATAATAAAATAGCAAATGAATCTGAGAGGCTTTCGGCTATTATAAATATCTACGAAAATCTTGAAGCCGGTTACATAACTCCAAAAGAGTATTTAAACACAATCACGGCTGTTTTAAACTACGAAAAGAACCCTCTCATCTATTCCAGAATTATGGGATATCTAAACTCCCCAAAATTAAGAGATGAGTTTATAAACCTGGAGAATACTCTATGGTATCTTATAGAGGAAGGAGAGGAGGCTCAATTAAGAACAATGGCCTTTAGCAACTATATTGGGATTGCAACATCCTCTCAATCCACAGAGAAGCTATTT
The DNA here is from genome assembly GCA_964479995.1 of uncultured Muribaculaceae bacterium. Taxonomy (GTDB): domain Bacteria; phylum Bacteroidota; class Bacteroidia; order Bacteroidales; family UBA932; genus Bact-08. Next base: position 14,454 of record CAYZPF010000026.1, read on the forward strand.
GAAATATGGAAGGCTCCCCATCTTTTTAAAAGTGTAAATCTTGGAGAAAGAGAGCTTATGAGGCTCTCCTATGAGGTAGCTCTTAGAAAACCGGAATTGTATCAGCAAATCAAATACGTACAACTCTCGAATCTCACGAGCAAAGATAGAAAAAGAGAATTTGAATATATTTTTCCTTCAGTATCTTCAAAAAAAATAATCAGAGATTCGGTATTCAATTCTCTGCTAAAGAGTAAAAACAGGGAAGTTGAACCATGGGCTGCTGCTGCCTTAGGCTATCTTAACCATAGATTAAAAGCAGGAGAATCTCTTGAATATATTAAACCGGCACTCGAAATATTAGACGAAATTCAAAGAACAGGAGATATTTTCTTCCCAAGCAACTGGCTCAAATCTCTTTTAAGCGGACACAGTGCAGGAGAAGCAAGTAAAACAGTGAAAGATTTCCTGGATAAAAGTAGCAATCTTCATCCTATGCTCCGTCTTAAAGTACTTCAGCAGTCGGGCCATCTTTTTGCCAATTAAAAAAATTAACTATCTTTGCAAACTCAAATCGGTACCCTGGCCGAGTGGTTAGGCAACGGTCTGCAAAACCGTGGACAGCAGTTCGATTCTGCTGGGTACCTCAAAAAAAAGAGGGTGTCCAAAAAGCAATTTTTGGCCCCTCTTTTCACTTAACTATTAACCACTAACTATACCCCTCTTCTCTCTTCACAAATCAATCGCCTCATCTCTCTAAAAACAACCCGGTAGGCAAACAGACAACCTAAGCTATTTTTTATCGTAATTTGCTAATGCATCTTCCAGGAATTTTAAAAACAACTCTATATCCAAATTATAACCTCTGGAAGCAACCAAGTGCTCCTCTGTGTCAGGATCAAGAATAGCGTAATAGGGCTGTGCATTAACATTATATTTTGTCATCGCAATATGCGAATTAATTTTTCCAATACTTTTTAAGACTCTGCCACTCTCAGTAGTAAGCCAATCCTCTTTATTAGCCTCTTTTTTATCGTCTGCATAAAGAGCCAGCATTACAAAACGTTCTCTAAACAGTTTAAGAACCCTAGGATCTGACCACACCCGCTGTTCCATCTCGCGACAGTTTACGCATCCGTGACCGGTAAAGTCCACGAAAAGGGGTTTACCTATTTTTTTAGCATACTCAACAGCCTCATCATATTGGAAAAAACCCTGCAAATTATGCGGAAGTTTCAGGAAATCACTGTACTTAGGAGCAAAACCTAAATCCAGAGTTCTTGAATCCCCTCCGGAATTTTCTGTTCCACCTCCATTATTAAAGCTCATCCCTCTGAAGTCTTCAAATTGCGCTGTTTTAAAATCCTGAGTGGATATTGGAGGTAAATATCCCGATAGGGCTTTAAGTGGCGCACCCCACATACCGGGTATCAAGTAAACCACAAAAGAGAAAGTGATTATTGACATAGCCAGTCTCTTAACAGTTATATACTCCTCAGGCGTATCATTAGCAAATCTCAATTTACCCAAAAGATATAATCCCATCAATGAGAAGGTCACAATCCAGATAGCCAAATAGACCTCCCTATCCAAAATACCCCAGTGGTAAGTCTGGTCAGCTACACTTAAAAATTTAAAACCAAGTGCTACCTCAATAAATCCGAGAACAACCTTAACAGAGTTAAGCCATCCGCCCGATTTTGGCAAGTCTTTCAACAATGAAGGGGCAAATGCGAAGATTGTAAACGGAAGTGCAAAGGCTACAGAGAAAGCAAACATAGTAATAATGGGCTCCCAGATTTCTCCCTGGGTTGATTTAATAAGAATAGTCCCCACAATTGGGCCAGTACATGAGAATGATACAAGTACTAAAGTAAGAGCCATAAAGAATATCCCGATATATCCGCCCTTATCTGATTTCGAATCAGTTTTATTAACTAACCAGCTTGGAAGTACAATTTCGAAAGCACCAAAGAACGATGCAGCAAATATTATAAAGATCAGGAAGAAGAGTATATTAGGCAACCAGTGTGTTGCCAGCCAATTAAAAATATCGGCTGTAACGGCTTCTCCTCCGGCAAAATATGTAATAAGAATGATTGCGGCTATTGGAAGGGTATATAAAAGGATGATTGACGCTCCAAAGAATAGAGCCATAAATTTACCTTTGGAAGATTTTTTCTCCTTATTCGCACCCTCGGCTTCTATATCATCCTGATTATTCTTCAAAAAGAAAGAGACAGTCATTGGAACCATAGGAAATACACAAGGAGTCAGAAGGGCAACAAAACCCCATATTATTGCCTCAATTATTACTCCCCAGATAGATTTTTTAGCTGATGAGTCATCCGGTTCTTGTTTTGTTACCAGGCTATCAGAAGAAGAGGAGACAATTGCCTCCTCTTTTGATTCTTCAGTTGCTGTTTCCACCTTACCGATATCGGTTGCCTCCGGCTGCCCCTCTTTTATGGTATTGACAGCAGGCCTTACCTCTGTCGCAGGCTCTGTTTTAGGTTCATCTTTTGAGCCGGTTTTAGTCACTGCCGGTGTACTACCTTTTTTTGCTCCGGGTAGCTTGATCTTAAATTCTTTATCGGTTGGGGGCAAACAGGATTGATCGTCACAGGCCTGCCACTCAATAATTGCAAGAAATGACACTGAGTCGGTAGCAGATACTTTTACCTTTTGCGCAAAGACAGCCTTATCTTCACAAATCCCGATCTCCATTCCAAACAGGTCGTCAAACTGCTTCTTGGACTTAGTTAACATATATGGTTTACCAACCAATTCAACCCCTTTGGTCAGTTCAAAAGTTAGAGCTGTAGGGGTAGGACCATCTTCATAAGGACCTAAATCATAAATATGCCACTCACTTTTGCCCTCATCAAAGATTCCGATTATCTGAATCTCATAAGTATTATTCTCCAAAGTGACAATTTTTGTGCTCCAATTGAGCGGCTGAGCAGTCATCTGAGCCGATAAGCCTGTATAGCTAAAAAGCGCAGATGCGACTAGTAGTGTAAATAAAAGCAGTCTTCTCATCATTAACAATAGATTATAATTTATATACAATTTAATACTGAAATACCCTAAAACTTTTAGCAAAAATCATTCCTAAACTTTAAAAGTTGCGAAGATATTATAAAATTTAAGATAATAACGTTTATTTTATATTTGATAAAAGAATTTTATTGTAATTATGAAGACTCAATTATCGTTTACCCAAAATTATGAACAGTGCCTTCTATCCGTTTTTATGGTCCCCTTTTTTTAATTCCCGTTTTGTCGATAAAATACCTATGGTAGCTAAAATTTGTGTAATAAACATAATTACAAATCCATTTCCTGCACTTTTGTCAATATCTTCAAAAAATGAGTAAAGAATAATTGCTAATAATAATAGAAATAAAAAGTAATTTGCTATTAACCATTTGGTTAAATTTTTAATCCTTTTAACTACAGATTGAGAAAAATCCCTATTCTCTTTAATACTACTTTTGTGAATCATTTTATAGAAAACAAAAGAAGAAATTATAATGCCAAATATCGGTAATTTTGAATGGTTCTTCGTCAAATTTGGTGATGTTTACTCTTATACGTAGTTCCCTATTCCTATAATCTGTTCAGTTGCAACATACCTCTTATTATTTTTGCAAAGGTATTCTACTCAACTTGTCTGTACCGCTATTACTGCCATTAGTCCCTTGATCTCATAATGCGCCTTTCAATCAGATATGAAACCAGCAAACCGATTCCTGCGAAAAACAGAGGGCTGCCTAAGATCAGGAATCCATTTACACCGTCATGCAGGACATATTCAAATGAGCCTGGGTACCAAAACGAGAGACCCATCCAAACAAACAGCAGCCCCACTCCCAGCCCCAGAAACAAACATGCATACCTTAATGCAGAGCTTGGCTCTTTTTTTATGATAATCTCCCATTTTGGGATTATATCTTTATACGCTTGAAGGGTTGCAGGATCCATTGTTGACATAATATTTAAAAAAGTCAATCGCTCTTTTTTAGTTGCTATGCGTGCCCAAATGGCATAGATAGAATAAAAAATAGTGGCTACAATTAATACAGGAGTTAGTTCCATTTTATTACTATTTTTAAAGGTTATTAATTTATTTTTATCCCCTTTGAGAGGTTTTGATTATTTGACGCAAAGTCTGTTTTTTAGTTACAGTATCCGTAACCCTTTTGGGAAATTTGCGTCAAAAAATATAAAGAGCAGAACGAATTGAATCAGGATGCCCACCACATAGCAAAAATCAGAGCAGGAGATATGAATGCCTATGCAGCTCTGGTGGATAAGTACCAAAGCATGGTTTTTGTTTTGGTGCGCAGCATTTGCCACAACGCACAAGAGGCACAGGAGGTGACTCAAGATATATTCCTGCGGGCATACAATCAGCTGCACACCTTTAGAGGGGCTGCCTCATTTAAAACATGGCTATACCGAATTGCCTATAATACCGCTATAAGCCATGTAAGAAAGGAGCAAAGCAAGGATCGACATGCACAAAACTACCGGTCGCACACTCTGCACACCACAACATCCGTCCAAGAGGAGCAAGACGACAACGAAGAGGAGTGCCACAAAAAACTTATGATATTGATAGATTCCCTGCCGCCAAATGAGCGCCTGCTTATAGAGCTCTACTATTACAAAGATCTTAAAATAGAAGAGATAGCACATATATGTTCACTTACACCATCCAACGCAAAAGTGAGTCTGTTTAGAATTCGTCAAAAGCTAAAAGCAGCTATGGAGAGAGAAAAAGAAGAGGTGGAGAGAGGGGAAACAACAAAAAACACAAAAGAGAAGCTATGAAAAAAGAGATCGGTTTTACAGAAAATAGTCAATCCTCTGGCTACACCAGATATGACTATGCCAAGCTTTTTAAAAAAGAGCGAGATAAGCGAGAAGCCGAGGCAGCTAGTATGCCACCATTGGGAGCAACTATAGTTATAAAGATTGCAGAAGAGCAAGCCATCCGGCAGAAAAAACATATGTACAGATGGATTGCTGCAGCCCTCTGCCTATTACTTATAGGATTGGCAACTCTTGTGCTCCTGCCCCAAACTCCCATTGGAGATTTCAGTGGACTTCAGAGTGCTTTCTTAAAATTAAATATACAGATTACCGGCTGGATAACTGGATTATCCAATAGTGCAACATCGGTCACAACTCAAATAATTGCCATAAGAGAATCAACAGTTACCATACTTAAACAAACCATATCAGAAATTATCCAATGGCCCTTTCATATCTGGTACATCATATTACTGGCTGCCGGAGTAGCTATGCTAATGTATGCCGACCACCTGCAGCGTCACCGTAAGATAATTTAAGAGAGATAGCTTACAGCACAGTACCCAGGGTTCAAAGATGGTGTCTTGGCAATCATTGGATTAATTAAAAAAATACTAATTAAAAGGTACTCAGACGATGTCTTGTGTTTGAGATCCAATAAATCACATTGTCTGGCGATACTCACAGTATCGCTTTCATCAATCATGTTCCGTCTCTGTTCAACCGGCAAAGGCGTTCCATCTCCTCATCACGCTTCTGATCTCTTTCAAAAACATCCGCCGAATGGGATAAAAACTCTTTCTTCCATTATGTAATCTGCGCAGGATGAAGCTCATACTGTCGAGCAATTTCCGACACGGTTTTTAAGCCTTTGACCGCTTCAAGGGCTACCTGGGCTTTGAAGGCCGAACTAAATTTTCTTCGATTCTGTTTCATAGGACATAAAATTAAAAAATAAATTTATCTGTCCAGTTTTTCTAGACCAGCTCATAGTCATAAAAATATAGTTTTTAGACAACCTGCCGTTATCACCTATTGAGAATTTTGCTATTCCATTAAATGTACATATATTTGTACATAATTTATTATTTACAAGGAGGTCATTATGCTAACAACAACACTATCAGATTTTAGAAGGGATATTAAGTCATATTTCGATAAAGTGACAATGAATATGGATACACTAATCATTAATCGAGGTAAAGATACAGGAGTGGTAATCATTTCCTTAGAGGAATACAATTCACTAAAAGCAACTCAGCACGAGCTTTCTTCAAAAATAAATGAGAATAGATTAGATTCTGCCATAGAAAAGCTAATGAGAGGAGATACATTTCCAAAAGAGATTTCTAAAAAATGAGATATATTTTTGTAGATGAATCGTGGGAAGATTATTTGCATTGGCAAAATACAGATAAAAAGATTTTATCAAAGATTAATAATCTTTTAAAAGATATTTCACGAACTCCTTTTACTGGCATTGGTAAACCGGAACCTTTGAAATTTAAATATAAAGGCTTTTGGTCTCGTAGAATATCAGGAGAGCATCGGCTAATATATCAGGTCAAAGATGAAGATATATTCATTGCAAAATGTAGATTTCATTATGATTAAGCTACAAAACAGGTGATAACATTAGCTTGCATTCATGCTATTGCGCGAAATGCAAGCCCCGTCCGTCAATCTATCTAAAAACCCCAAATATTTGTTAATATCAGCTCATCTGATTGTTAATAAAGAGTTCATGTTTTTTAATTAATTCATTGAATATTAGTGTGTTTACAGTATGCTTAATACTTATTAAGATATGAAATTCATCGTTGGGCAAGATAGGAATCAAATAGCTATGTTTCCCGTTTCACTGGAATAAGCGATTGAGGCAGAGAATGAAGTTAGAATTATTGATTTATTTGTAGATAGTTTAGATATTGCAGGCATGGATTTCAGTGTTGATTTTAGCGAGAACGGCCAGCCTGCACATCATCCCAGGGATTTATTGAAACTTTACATTTATGGCTATCTTAACCGGATACGTTCATCCAGGGGATTGGAGAAAGAGTGTAAAAGAAATATCGAGGTTATGTGGCTTCTTAAAGGGTTGGTTCCCGATCACAACACGATTAGCAATTTTCGTAGGGACAATCCAAAAGCCATCCGCAGGGTATTTCAAGCCACTGTTAGGGTAGCGAGGCATTTTGATTAAACGGGCCTTGGCAGATATAGAATTTATCTTCACATGCTACAATTTACGTAGATTGTTGAATATTATTGGAACAGAGGCATTCGGAAGGTATCTCTCTTATTTTTTAGTCCCATTAACACCCCTTTTCGCTTCAATAGATCTCCTTTACCGAATCCAGGATTATCATACAAAAATATCTATCCTGAAAACACCTATCATTAAATCAAATATATTTGCTAATTTAGCTGAGTATTATTATAGAACCTTTGATTCTAAACAAAGGTTATTAGACGGACAGCCGTTACTTGCAAGCTTGACAGAACAGATAGACATTCAGGTAAATAATTCAAAAATATTTAAATTGCACCGTGATTATGAAATAAAAAATGTAAAAGCTATTTTTGTAGAAAATGGCTGAAATACTATGAGCAATATCAAACTATTTGAGAGCAAGCAAATAAGAACTGTTTGGAATGAGAGCGACCAAAAATGGTATTTTGTAGTTGCGGATGTTGTTCAGGTATTGACTGACA
>CAYZPF010000027.1:0-21892 GCA_964479995.1 uncultured Muribaculaceae bacterium
CGGAGAGATTAAACACAAAATCTTCAAGGAGATTCTGGATTACTGTAATGAAGATGACATCTTCGTCTTCAATAATACCAAAGTTTTCCCGGCCAGGCTCTATGGAAATAAGGAGAAAACAGGGGCGGAAATAGAGGTCTTTTTATTAAGAGAGCTCAATAAAGAACAGAGACTCTGGGATGTTATCGTAGATCCGGCCCGTAAAATAAGAATAGGAAACAAACTCTATTTTGGAGATAATGACAATCTTGTCGCAGAGGTTATTGATAATACAACCTCAAGAGGCAGAACCTTGCGATTTCTCTTTGACGGTTCGCACGAAGAGTTTCGCACAACACTTTTTAAGCTTGGAGAGTTACCTATTCCAAGATGGATCAGGCCAAAAGCAGAGCCCATTGACACAGAGAGATACCAGACAATCTATGCAGAACATTTGGGAGCTGTAGCAGTCCCTGCGGCAGGATTGCATTTTAGCAGGGAACTACTAAAAAGACTTGAGATTAAAGGAGTCAACTCAACATGCATAACTCTTCACGTTGGACTCGGCAACTTTAGAAATGTTGACGTTGAAGATCTTTCCAAACATAAAACCGATTCGGAACAGGTTATTATATCTGCAGATAGCGCCGGTTTTATTAACCGTACCAAAGCCGGCAATAAAAAGGTATTTGCAGTTGGCACATCTGTTATCAAGGCAATTGAAACATCGGTAACTACAAATAATCAGCTTAAACCTTATGATGGTTGGACAAATAAGTTTATCTATCCTCCCTATTCTTTTTCAATAGCCGATGCGCTTATAACCAACTTCCAGTTGCCTCAAAGCACAATGCTTATGACAGCTGCCGCGTTCGGAGGATATGAAAACGTAATGAAAGCTTACCAGGTAGCGCTTAAAGAGGGTTATAAATTTGGCACCTACGGAGACGCTTTGTTAATAATTTAAGCCGACAGAAAAGATCAAAATCACAAATATCCTTTTCTAAAAATTATATATCCATTTTTAAAACAGAGAGTACTCTCTGTTTTTTATTTTTGAAAAATGGAAAAAGAGGAATTGATCTATACAGTAGCGCTCAACAGGACACTAAGGTACAACAGTCGTGCGGCGAGGGAACTTATTGAGATAGCGGGCTCTGCCAAAAAAGTATTTGGCCTCAATACTAAGGAGCTTAAAGAGCTGTTTTGTAAAAGGTATAGCTTTTTTGAAGCTCTCCGGAATGAGAATAATTACAGAGAGGCAGAAAAGGAGATTTCATGGGCCCAAGAAAACGATATCAAAATTTTGTGTGCCTTTGACAAGGAGGGTAAATATCCTGCAAAATTAAGAGAATGCCCTGACTATCCGCTTATCTTATACGTAAAAGGGGAGCTTATTCCGGAGAATAAAAAAATACTCTCAATTGTTGGAACAAGAAGGGCAACTCCACATGGATTAATCAACTGCAGAAGGATTGTCGAAGAGTTAGCAGATTATTGTATTGATGCCATAATAGTCAGTGGGCTCGCCTATGGAATAGATATCGAGGCCCATAAGGCAGCTATAGATAATGATATCCCTACCGTAGCTGTACTTGCTTCGGGTTTAGATAAGATTTATCCAGTTTCGCATACACATACAGCCAACAGAATTATAAGAAAAGGAGCTCTTATTTCTGAGTATCCAAGAGGAAGCGAATCTCTTAAAGCAAATTTTCTGCAACGAAACAGAATTATAGCCGGAATAAGCGATGCAACAATAGTGGTTGAATCGGGAGAGAACGGTGGCGCAATGATTACAGCTTCACTTGCCGCCTCCTATTCCAGAGAGGTTTTTGCTCTGCCCGGAAGAGTTGGCGATGAATTTTCAACCGGATGCAACCTGCTTATTTCAAGAAATATAGCTTCGATATACATTAGTACATTAAGTTTAATAGAGTCTATTGGCTGGAATATTGGACGTAATGAGTTTAAACGTAACCGGGAGCCACTATTCAAAGGAGAAAGCAAAGAGAAAGAAAAAATATTATTAGCTTTGGGCTCAGATCAGGATCTGGATATTGACCAGCTTTCAAAGGCAACGGGAATCTCCATTTCAAGAATATCTTCATTGTTGCTTGAACTGGAACTTGAAGGTATGATTAAACCTCTTACAAGAAGAAGGTTTAAACTGTTTACCAATATTTTATAAATTTGTTATACAATGCCGGAATTTATAGATACGCACTCTCATCTTTATGTTTCTCAATTTAAACCCGATTTATCAGATGTAGTTGAAAGAGCTAAAAGAAGTGGTATAACCAATATTATCTTACCGGCAATTGACATGGCTCATCATGAACAAATGGCAGATATTGAGAGGTCGTTACCTGGTTTTACACACTCTGCCATAGGGTTGCATCCCACTTCTGTTAAAGAGAATTGGAAAGAGGAATTAGATTTTGTGTTGGAGAATGCGGAAAGAGAGGAGTATATCGCTATAGGAGAGGTGGGGATTGACCGTTACTGGTCGGTTGAATACATAAATGAGCAGAGAGCTGTTTTTGAAGAGCAGCTAAGGCTCTCTTCGACAAAATCTCTACCTGTAATTATCCACTCCAGGGAGGCAACCGAAGAGATTTTCAATACTCTAAACAAGGTGCGTTCTCTTTCTCTTTACGGTATATTTCACGCTTATTCAGGAAGCCTGGAAACTTTTGAACGAATTCGGACATACGGAGATTTTTTAATCGGGATTGGAGGAGTTATAACCTACAAAAACAGCTCTTTAGTTAAGATAATTGAAAAGGTGCCTCTTAATATGATTGTACTTGAGACAGACTCTCCCTGGCTGACTCCGGTACCATACAGGGGCAAAAGGAATGAACCCTCATATATTACATTAATAGCGCAAAAAATTGCAGAAATAAAGGGTTGCAGTATAGAAGAGGTGGCAGTTCAAACATCTCTTAATGCAAGAAGAATATTCAATTTAAATGCAAACTAAGATATGAAATCCAAGATTCTCTTAATCTACACAGGAGGGACTATCGGAATGAAACAGGACCCCGTTACCATGGCCCTTACCCCATTCAATTTTTCCCAAATTCTGGATGAGGTTCCTGAATTAAAAAAAATAGTACATACAATTGACATTCACTCTTTTGACCCTCCCATCGATTCATCTGACATCGAAATAAGATTTTGGGTGGATATAGCAACACTCATCGAACGAAAATATAATGATTATGATGGGTTTGTCGTTTTGCACGGAACCGACACAATGTCTTATTCCGCCTCGGCTCTCAGTTTTATGCTGGAGAATCTTGAAAAACCGGTTGTTTTCACAGGGAGTCAGCTCCCAATCGGCATGCTGAGAACAGATGGTAAAGAAAATCTTATATCCTCCATTGAGATTGCAGCTGCAAAAAATGAGCTGGGTGAAGCTATGGTGCCCGAAGTTTCCATCTATTTTGAAAGCCAACTTTACAGAGGCAACAGAACTACGAAAATCATTGCCGAGAACTTCAGAGCTTTTCGCTCAGCTAACTACCCTTCTCTAGCCGAAGCCGGAATACATATAAAGTACAATACTCCATTTATCAGATATCCGGAGATATGGGGGAAAAGACTGGAAATCAACACTAAGCTTAATACAGATGTCGCTATTCTAAAAATTTATCCCGGAATCTCATCAGATGTAGTAAGAAGTATGTTAAATGTAAAAGATCTAAAAGCTTTGATACTCGAAACTTACGGATCGGGTAATGCACCAACCAAGGATTGGTTTATTGATATGCTTCGGGAAGCAATAGACAAAGGGTTAATCGTATTGAATATCACTCAATGTATAGCCGGTAGCGTGAATATGGAGGCTTACTCTACGGGAATATTATTAAAAGAAATTGGCGTTGTAGGGGGATACGACTCTACTACCGAAGCCGCAATAACCAAGTTATTTTTTTTATTAGGTCAAACACGTGATAAAGAGATAATTAAAGACTACTTAAAGCAAAACATGAGAGGTGAAGTAACAATCAATTAGTGTTAATTGAAAATTTCTTTATAAATTGCACAAAATTGAGTTTTGTCAAAAATAAGATAACTATTTAAATTACATTGTTTAATACTTTAATCATTCAAAAATTTATGAAAAAATTTTTCATGTTTTTGGCAGTAATTGGTTTCATTACCATCTCTGCACAGTATGCTACTGCTCAGGTTCAGGCTCCAACAGATCAGACAGTACAACAGGAGACACCTATCCACCAACAGCTTAAAACCAAATTTATTGAGGGTGGAGCAGGATTTATGGCCTCAATCCTATTGTGTCTTATATTTGGATTAGCCATTGCTATTGAAAGAATTATCTATCTGAATTTAGCAACTACCAATACCGAAAAGCTCCTTAAGAAGCTGGAAGAAGCATTTAATACGGGAGGAGTAGAGCAGGCAAAAGACTTATGCCGCAATACCAGAGGCCCGGTAGCCAGTATTTTTTATCAGGGACTTCTACGTATAGACGAGGGTATTGAAGTTGTTGAGAAATCTGTTGTCTCTTATGGTTCTATCCAAATGAGTCAACTTGAGAGCGGGCTCTCCTGGATTCAGCTGTTTATTTCGATCGCTCCGATGTTAGGATTCCTTGGTACAGTTATCGGTATGATAGATGCTTTTGATGCAATTCAAGCTGCCGGAGATATTTCGCCGAACGTTGTGGCAGGAGGTATTAAAGTAGCTTTGATTACAACTGTAGGTGGTTTGATTGTTGCTATTATCCTTCAGCTCTTCTACAATTATCTGGTATCAAAAATTGACTCAATAGTTGTATCTATGGAAGATGCATCAATCTCACTTATAGATATTTTAGTTAAGGCTAAAAAATAGATAATTATGTCAAAATTAATTAAATATTTATCATACATTCTATTTGGACTCGCAGCAATTATTACTGTGGCATTCTTCCTTAATAAAGAAGGTATGTTGGATACCTTTTTAGGATATGCATACATTCTTCTCGGAGTCGCCATTTTGACTGCTGTTGGTCTGCCCTTCATTCAAATGCTTAGAAATCCCAAAGCTTTGAAGAAGATGCTTAAAAATATTCTGATTGTAATAGCGGTAGTAGTGATTGCCTATTTTCTGGCATCAGGAGATCCGCTCCCGGGAAATCTGAATATTGAGACTACCTCTTCTACATTGAAGATGACCGATACAGGCCTTATTATAACCTACTTTTTATTTATTGCGGCTATTGTTGCAATTGTTGGAGGGGGCATGTTAAACTTGTTAAAAAAACGATAATAATTACACAATATGGCAAGACCAGTACAGGAAATCAACGCAGGATCAATGGCCGATATTGCCTTTTTGCTTCTCATATTCTTTCTGATGGTAACAACAATGGATGTGGAAGCGGGTCTTCAGCGCCGTCTGCCGCCTATGCCTGATGAGAATCAAAAGCAAGACGAACAACAGATTAACAGAAGAAATATCTTTATTGTTCGTATTAATGCCCAGGATAACCTTTTTGCAGGTAGCGAGGTTCTTGACATCTCCATGCTTAAAGACAAGGCAAAGGAGTTCCTGCTGAATCCTTATGAAAAAGATAATCTCTCTACGAAAAAGAACAAAGAAATAGAGGGTTTTGGTGTTTATGCCGTATCCGAAGGTGTTATCTCTCTTCAAAATGACCGCGGTACAAGTTATAATGCATATATTGAAGTTCAGAACGAGCTGGTTAAAGCTGTCAATGAGATTCGTGATGAGTTTGCAATAAAGCATTTTGGCAAAAAGTACCTTGCACTTGATGAGGAGAGACAAAAGATAACAAGAGATGCAATACCTCAGACTATATCTGAGGCAGAACCTAAAGACACAGGTAGTAAAAAACGATAAAAAAAATTAAAAACAATGGCAAAATTTCTTAAAAAAGGGGGTAAAAATATGCCGGCTTTAAGTACGGCTTCACTCCCCGATATTGTCTTTATGATTTTATTTTTCTTTATGGTCTCTACCAGTATGCGTCAAACAGAAAGATTAGTTATTGTAAAGACTCCGGAGGCTACCGAAATAGCAAAACTTGAGAGAAAAGATCTCGCAGCTTATATATATATTGGTACTCCAATACCAAGCCGCCAGGCTCAGTATGGTACCGATGCCCGTATTCAGCTTAATGATTCATTTAAAACCATAGCAGACATTCGGGACTTTATTGCTGCTGAACGGGAGACTAAAAGCGAAGCAGATCGTCAGTTTATGACAGTTTCCATTAAGGCAGACGAAAATGTGAGGATGGGTATTATTACAGATATCAAACAGGAGCTTAGAAGAACATCTGCTCTAAAGATAATGTACAATGCAAGACGCGCAGCGCCGCCTCTTCACGACTAAGTTTTTTGCTTTTAAGATTAAAAAGGGTGGCTTTATTAAACTGAAGCGCACCCTTTATTGTATATAATAGTATTACTTTAAAAAGATATTATATGAAGAAGTTATTTTTTTCTCTATCGTTAATCCTCTCTCTTGTTGTTTCAACAACCTTAGCTCAAGTTCAAAGAAGAACTATGGAGAGGCCAAAATTTGTTTTTCTTTTTATTGGAGACGGAATGGGATTAGCTCAGGTCTCTGCAGCAGAGGCATATCTCTCTTCCCAAAAAGGTGAAATTTCAAATACCCCTCTATCATTCACACAGTTTCCTGTTACAGGATTTGCAACCACATACTCTGCAAACTCATATATCACATGCTCTGCAGCAGCAGGTACTGCCCTATCTACCGGCTATAAGACAAAAAACGGAATGTTAGGCATGGATCCCGACACTAATAAATTAATGAGTATAACATACAAACTCAAAGAGGCAGGAATACCTATCGGAATAGTTACCAGCGTCTCACTTGATCATGCAACGCCGGGTGCTTTTTATGCAACCACTCCCGATAGAAAAAACTATTACGATATTGCTGTTCAAATTCCGCAAACCGAATTTGAATTTTTTGGTGGAGGAGGTTTTATCTACCCTACGGGAAAGGAGAAAGACCAGAAGAGTATTTATGCAATACTTGAAGAGGGAGGCTATGCTGTTGCAAAAGGATTCCAGGGATACCTGGACAAAAAAGGTTCAAAAAAGATTGTAATGGTCCAGGATGATGAGGATAAAGCAAACCTTATGTATGCTATAGACAGGAGCCCTAAAGATCTCTCTCTTAAACTTATTGTGGCAGCGGCAATTGATCATCTTTATGGGCCTAAAGGATTCTTCATAATGGCTGAAGGTGGAAAAATAGACTGGGCAGGACATGGTAATGATGCAAAGACAAATATACTTGAAACACTCGATTTTGCCGATGCAATAGATGTTGCTGTTGGCTTTGCAAAAAAGTACCCGAATGAAACATTAATCATAGTGACAGCCGATCATGAAACCGGAGGTATGTCTTTAGGTAGAGAAAAGGGATATGTATTGAACCTCAATGAACTTGCCCCTCAAATAAAATCTGCGGAAGAGGATAAAGATAACCTCTCTTATATTACAGAATTGAATGAAAAAGCAAATGTGGGCTGGACCACTTCATCACATACAGGTATTGCTGTCCCTGTTTTTGCAACCGGCGCCGGCAGCAGACTGTTTATGGGGCGAATGGATAATACCGATATACCTAAAAGAATTGTAAGACTTATGGGTTTAGAGTTTTAAATTTCTTTTTAAGTTATTGCCATTTTTACTAAATTCGCCGGAATTCCTTTAGCGAATTGTAATATCGTAGCATACTATTTAATCATACAATGGAAAACCTAAAAAGAGTTAAAGTCTCCGAGCTGCTTAAGATGAAACCCGGGTCAGCAGTTTTGGTAAAAGGGTGGGTAAGGACAAAACGCGGTAACAAAAATGTAACTTTCATCGCACTAAATGATGGTTCCACAGTGAAGAGTATTCAGATCGTATTTGATGGGACGAAATTTAGCGAAGAGCAGCTTAAGGCTGTTACAACAGGGGCCTCAATCGGGGTTACCGGCATATTAATCAAATCTCCCGGTACCGGACAAAGTGTGGAGATTGGTGCAGAAACCCTTGTTATTTACGGGGAATGCGACCCCGCAACTTACCCTTTGCAAAAGAAAGGACACAGTATGGAGTTTTTAAGGGAAATAGGACACCTCAGACCCAGAACAAATACTTTCGGTTGCATATTCAGAATAAGGCACGCTATGGCTTATGCCATACATAAATATTTTAATGATAAAGGTTTTTACTATCTTCATACGCCAATAATTACAGCTTCTGACGCAGAGGGTGCCGGAGCAATGTTCCAGGTTACCACTCTCGATCTTAACAATGTTCCCAAAAATCCCGATGGTTCTGTTGACTTTACCCGGGACTTTTTTGGTAAACCGGCAAATCTCACGGTCAGCGGACAGCTTGAAGGAGAATTGGGTGCATTAGCTTTGGGGGAAATCTATACATTTGGACCAACTTTTAGAGCGGAGAATTCAAATACTCCCCGCCACTTATCTGAATTTTGGATGATAGAGCCCGAAATGGCTTTTTATGAAATTGAAGATAATATGGATCTGGCAGAAGATTTTATCAAATATCTCGTGAAGTATGCACTTGAAAATTGTAGCGAAGACTTACAGTTCCTTAATGATATGTTCGATAAAGGTTTGCTGGAAAGATTGCAAGGAGTAGTTGAAGAGAGCTTTGTAAGGATTACATATACCGAAGGTGTGGATATTCTGGAAAAATCCGGTCAACAATTTGAGTATCCAATCTATTGGGGTGTAGATTTACAAAGTGAGCATGAAAGATATCTTGTTGAAAAACACTTTAAAAAGCCGGTAATTCTTACCGACTACCCTAAAGATATTAAAGCTTTCTATATGAAGCTTAATGAGGATGGAAAAACAGTAAGGGCAATGGACGTGCTTTTCCCAAAGATTGGAGAGATAATCGGAGGGTCGGAGAGAGAGGCTTCATATGAAAAGCTTAAGAAGTGCATACATGACCTTGATATGGATCTCTCCGGATTATGGTGGTATCTGGAGACCCGAAAATTCGGATCGGTGCCCCACTCCGGTTTTGGACTTGGATTTGAAAGATTATTGCTCTTTATCACAGGAATGTCAAATATTCGTGATGTAATACCGTTCCCACGGTATCCTAAGAGTGTAGAATTTTAACATAGTATTATGCTTGTTATTGGAATCGCCGGAGGTACCGGTTCGGGAAAAACTACTGTTGTAGATAAGATTGCCAAGGTCTTTGGTAAGAATGAGGTTGTTGTGATACCTCAAGACTCTTATTACAAAGATAAAAGCTACCTCCCTCTGGAGGAGAGGCTTGAACAGAATTTTGACCATCCGGATTCAATAGACTTTGAACTTCTGGTCAATCAGATTAACGAGCTTAGGAACGGAAAAGAGGTTGACCAACCTGTTTACTCCTACCTCACCTGTTCAAGGTCTTTGACAGAAAAGATTAAAGTTAAACCGTCACGTGTAATAATAATTGAAGGAATTCTTATTTTTACCTGCAAAGAGCTTAGAGATTGCATGGATATAAAGGTTTTTGTCGATGCAGATGCCGACGACCGTCTTTGCAGAGTAATAACCAGAGATAATATAGAGAGAGGAAGAACAATTGAAAAGGTATTGGAAAGGTATGAGAAGACGGTTAAACCCATGCATCTCCAGTTCATTGAACCAAGTAAGAGGTATGCTGATATAATTATTCCGCAGGGAGGGCACAATCAAGTTGCAATAGGTATACTTCTTGCTACTATTGAGAAGGCTCTTCAAGGTTAAGAATGTTTAAAAAAGAGAATAAAGCAGGACTATATCTTACAGTAGCATTCCATCTTCTGCTGCTGATCATTCTTTTAGCCTCAAAGATACACTATCTGCTTAGTGAGGAGAGCTCTTTTATATTAGATTTCACTAAAGAAGAGCTTATAAGAGAAATAGAGAAGAGAGAACAGCTTAAGGAAGAGATCAGCAAGGAGCTTGATGCTATTCTTAGCGGGGCTAATAATGTGCGCAATGTTATTGTGGATCAATCTTCGCGAAAGGAGGGGCAGTTAAAAGACGACCGTTTTCGCGATCCTTCTCAGGTTTATAATGAAGCCAAAGAGTTACAGAGGCGTCTTGATGCAGCAAGAAGGGAGGCAGAGGCTTACAGAGGGGCTGATAATGCTGCTAATCCCGAGAAAAAAGAGGAGATTACAAAAGAGAGCTACAAAGGCCCTTCCGTACTCTCATATTTCCTGGAAAACAGAAAAGCCATATCTCTGCCAATACCTGTATATAAATGTGTTGCCGGAGGAGAGGTAGTTGTCTCAATAGTTGTAAACCGTAAAGGATATGTTGTCTCGGCAACTATTGTAACAGAAAAGTCTTCTAATGACAAATGTATAAGCGACTATGCAATAAGAGCAGCTAAATCATCCCGGTTTACCGCTTCTGCAACGGCTCCGGAGAGGCAAACCGGAGAAATTATCTACCTCTTTATTGCTCAATAGCTTTTTTTAGTGCATTATCATTCTCAAGAAGTATAGGATAATATGCATTATCATCCAGAGGGGTATATCTGCCTATGAATGCCTTAATATGGCTTAAAATTAAATCTCTACTCTCCTGCCACCCTTCTCTGGCCGATTCTATCCCGTTTTTTATAGCGTATTCGATGAAGCGATTATCAAAATTTACGGTAGAATAAAAATGGTTGAGCTGAGACAATGAAGAGATTTTATTGAGCATCTCTCTGTATTCATCTGCCATTAAAGCACTAAAACGGAATGTCAGCCCTGCATTGGTAACTTTAACAAAAAGAGAACCTATTCCTGCCGTATCAATTGGAACGAAAATATCGGGTATTATTCCTCCTCCCCCATATACAACTTTACCTTTAGGGGTTATAAATTTTAATGAATCATTTACTTTTATACTATCTGCATTAAGCATCTCCCCGTGCCGGAATCTCTCCAGAATATCTTCTCTGTAGTTACTGCCATAAGGTTTTTGGATTGATCTTCCTGTTGGAGTATAGAATCGGGCTACAGTAAGCCTGATACCGGAGTTATCCGAGAAATAGATAGGTTCCTGAACAAGTCCCTTTCCAAAAGAGCGTCTTCCGATAATGGTGCCACGGTCGTTATCTTGAATGGCTCCTGCTAAGATCTCGCTCGAAGAGGCCGATCCTTCATCTATTAAGATTTTAATAGGAATATCTCTGAATTTCCCATTATTGTCCGCATGGAAATCCTGTCTTGCTCTGCTTCTGCCTTGCATATAGACAATAAGGTCACCTCTGTCCAGAAACTCATTACACATCAAAAGAGCCTGATCAAAATAACCGCCTGAATTACCTCTTAAATCAAATATCAAAGATTCCATCCCCTCTTTTCTCAGCATGGTTAAAGCAGAAATAAATTCGTTATAGCTGTTTTTTGTAAATCTTGAAAGTTTAACATAACCGGTTGTATCGTTCACCATATAAGCGACATCAAGGCTCTTAACCGGGATTTTATCCCGCTTAATATCAAAGGAGATGAGATTCTTTACTCCTACCCTTTTTATTTCAACATTTACTATTGATCCTGATTTTCCTCTAAGTCTTGAGACAAGAGAATCCTGGTCCATCTTAACTCCGGCAACAGTCTCATCATTAATTTTTACAAGTCTGTCTCCTGAAAGCAATCCGGCTCTTTCCGATGGACCTCCGGAGATAACACTTATCACTACAGCAGTATCGTTAGGGACATTAAAATGAATTCCAATCCCGTCAAAATTGCCTTGCAGTTGTTCATCTGCACTTTTAAGCTCTTTAGGAGGCAGGTATACTGAGTGGGGATCAAGTTTCTGGAGAATAAAAGGTATTGTCTCCTCTGTTAAATCTTCGTAGTTTACCTTATCTACATAGTTTGCGTCAACTTGCGACAATACCAGCATTAATTTATCCCATCGTGCAGATTTTATCTTTTGTTGTTTTGAATCTCTTATTTCCTGATACAATCTGAAAGAGAGAGCTCCCATCAAAAAAACGATGGCAACTATCAACCATGGATTTGTTTGAAATCTATCTCTGAATTTACTCATAACCAATTTCTTAATCATTAAAATTTATTACTTCTACTCCTGCTTTTATGAGAAGGTCAATCCCGTCGCTTTTGCGATAATTATCTCTATAAACCAATCTGATAATACCCGACTGTATTATCAATTTAGCACACTCAAGACAGGGAGCCGTGGTAACATACATTGTCGCTCCCTGGCTGCTATTTCCCGATTTAGCAACTTTTGTAATTGCATTAGCCTCTGCATGTAAAACATAAGGAAAGGTATTACCCTCTTCATCTTCACATATATTATCAAACCCTACAGGAGTACCATTGTAGCCATCAGAGATAATCATGCGCTCCCTGACAAGCAGTGCGCCAACTTGTCTTCTTTTGCAATAAGAGTTTTTTGACCACACCTCTGCCATATCAAGATAACTCTTATCAAACTGTCTCTGTTTTTCTTTGCTCATAATAAAATATAAAATTAGCCTGCTAAGTTAAAATTTAAATGCCAATTAGTAATCTTTATCAAAAAATATTATTATGAGAACATTTGAAGGCTACAGAGATGAGAGTATAGTCCCTTTTGTTTAATAAGCTCTTTATGAACACCAGACTCGACTATTGTCCCCTCTTTAACAACAATAATGGTATCTGCATGCTGTATGGTTGACAGGCGATGGGCAATAACAACAGAGGTCCTGTTTTTCATAAGATTGGTTAAAGCCTCCTGGACCAGCTTTTCGCTCTCAGTATCAAGCGCCGATGTTGCTTCGTCCAGTATAAGTATCGGAGGATTTTTTAAGACCGCCCTTGCTATTGCCAGCCGCTGTCTTTGTCCTCCGGAAAGAGTTGCTCCTCTGTCACCTATATTTGTATCGTAACCTTCCTGCAAATTTATAATAAACTCATGTGCATTGGCAATCTTTGCTGCCCGGATTACCTCTTCTGTTGTGGCGCCCTCCATTCCGAATGTGATGTTATTGAATACCGTATCGTTAAAGAGGATCGCCTCTTGTGTTACAATACCCATAAGTGCAATCAGCTCTTTAGGGTCATACTCCCTGATATCCGTACCATCCAGAGTAATGGATCCCGAGGTAATGTCATAAAATCGGGGGATAAGATCGGCCATTGTGCTTTTACCTGCACCGGAAGGCCCTACCAAAGCAACTGTCTTCCCCTTGGGAATAGTAAGATTTATATCTTTGAGAACAGGTTCATTCAAATACTTAAAATAGACATTGTTAAATTCTATTCTGTCTTTAAACTCACTAATTTTTACCGGATGTGGACTTTTTTTAATAGCCGGCTCAATATCTAAAATTGCAAAAAGTCTCTCGCCTGAAGCTAATCCTCTCTGCAGGTTTGCATAGGCATTTGAAATTGTTTTGCCTGGTTCGAGAACCTTATAATAAAACGTAATGTACACAACAAAAGCAGGCATATCCATTCCTAACTCACCTCTTAGCTGAAGGTAACCGCCATAAAACAATACAGCTGCCGTAACGGTTACTCCAAGAAACTCCGCAAGCGGGGAGGCCAACTCTTGCCTGTTAAACATCCTTTTTGATATTAAACGATGTTTCTCATTACTCTTGTTAAAGTTTTTGCTCACATAGTCCTGAGCATTAAATGCTTTAATTATCCTCGCTCCTGAAAGCGCCTCTTCGAAATGGCTGATAATTCTCCCCATCATTGTTTGTGCATCAGATGCAGATCTTTTAAGTTTTCTGCTCAATCTACCTATAAAGAAAATTGTTATGGGGAAGGTTAAAAGTGTTACAATGGTAAGTTTCGGCGAAATATAAAAAAGCATGGCAACATAGCCAATTATTAGAAGGGGCTCCCTGAAGAGGATGTGAAAACTATTGGCCACTCCGTTTTGAACTTCGGTAACATCATTTGATATGCTTGAGAGAATATCGCCTTTTCTACGGGTATTAAAATAGCCTATATGAAGATTGGTAATCTTCTTAAAAAGCTCTCTTCTGATATTTCTCATGATATGAGTCCTCATACTTACAAGAACTCTTTGTGAAAGATATCTAAGTAAATTCGAAATGAATGAGATAGCGATTAAAAACAATGACACATAAAGCAGCCCGACAAGCGGACCGTATTCACGCATAAAGCCGGCAAGATAATATCTGAAAATCAGTTTTAAATACTCAATTGAAAGTTCAAATTGAGGAAGAGCAAGGGAAAGATCTATTGAATCCGGTTCAAAGAGCACTGTCAGAAGAGGATCAAGCAGCGCAAAGTATGCTATTCCAAAAAAGACTGAAAAGATGGATACCAATAGATAACGTGGCCAAAATTTCCTGTGTGGCCTGGCAAAAGCCAGTAACTTTAAAAAAATATTCATAGCCTACTTAGTCTCCTCATAATCTACATATTCTCCAATAGAGTTATCAACAACTTTATGTTTAGCTTCATTCACTTCAATTGTAACCTCTCCCTCTTTTATGTTCTCTTTTTTTCGCTCTTTGTTATTATGATGAAATCCTGATTCAAAATTGCGTAAACCCCGCTTAACCCACCATCTTAATAAAAAAGGTAAAAGTCTTATCAAAATCCAAAAGAGAAGGATTAATATGAATACAAAAGTAAAAAATCCTTCCATAATTAAATACCCATTTCTGACATAAATTTTATCCTGACTAATCTTATCTCCTCTTCTGTGTATCCTTTACCAAGCTCATCAACAGCCTCTTTAAGAGAGTCAGTAGAGGCATCTGTTTTAAAATATTCGTATATATCGTCTACTTTATCATCGTCAATAGTTTGTCTTATATAGTAATCTAAATTTAACTTGGTACCGGAATTAACAATAGCTTCAATTTCTGTCAGAAGTTCGTCTATTTCCATTCCTTTAGATTCTGCAATATCTTCCAAAGGCAGCTTTCTGTCAATCCCTGTTATTATATAAACTTTGTTTAGGGACTTGTTTGCCACCGATTTGATAACCATATCCGACGGGCGCTCTATCTCATTTTCTGAAACGTATCTGGAGATAAGTTCCAAATATTCTTTTCCATATCTTCTGGCCTTTCCTTCTCCTACACCCTGGCAGTTTTTGAGCTCATCATATGTTATGGGGTAATGAATAGTCATATCCTCAAGAGAGGTATCATTAAATATTACAAAAGGCGGTAGCTTTATCCTCTTTGACATGGAATGCCTTAAATCTTTCAGCATAGCCATAAGTATAGGATCACCCCCTCCTCCCACAGCTTTTATTCCGGGTAGCGCAGTATCATCTTCATCATCCTCTTCCTGGAACTCCCTCTCTTCTGTAAGTATTAAAGTTTGCGGATTTTTCAAAAAAGCTTTTCCTTTTTCGGTAATATAAAGCAGACCATACCTTTCAATCTCTTTTTCAAGGAGATGTCTAATGATACACTGCCTTATTACCGCCATCCAGAATTTAACCCCTTTTGACATACCTATTCCAAACAGTTCATGATTATGATGGTTGTAAGACTTAATTATGGAATTGCTTACTCCGGCAAGTATGTTAGCAATATGTTCGGCTTTAAAATTCTCTTGCATGCCGTCAATCAATTCTAATACAGCAGCAACTTCATCCTTGCCGTCAAATGTTTTTTTAGGGAAGAGACAATTGTCACAGGATCCGCAATTCGCCTCTTTGTAATCTTCTCCAAAATAACTTAAAAGAATTACTCTCCTGCAAAGATTGGATTCGGCATAAGCAACAGTTTCCAATAGTAACTGCTTACCAATCTCTTGTTCTGCAATTGGTTTACCCTGCATAAACTTCTCAAGCTTCTGAATATCTTTATATGAATAGAAGGAGATACACTGCCCCTCCCCCGAATCCCTACCGGAACGACCGGTCTCCTGATAATAACCCTCAAGGCTTTTGGGCATGTCGTAATGGATAACAAATCTTACGTCCGGCTTGTCAATACCCATCCCAAAAGCTATGGTTGCTACAATAACATCAACCTCCTCCATAAGAAAGCTATCCTGGTTGGCTGCTCTTGTATTTGAGTCGAGACCTGCATGATAAGGAAGGGCCTTAATACCATTAACGTTTAAAAGTTCTGCTATCTCCTCTACCTTTTTTCTGCTTAGACAATAGATAATCCCCGATTTACCATCATTGTTCTTAATAAACTTAATAATCTCTTTATCAATGTTTACCTTTGGTCTTACTTCATAATAGAGATTTGGCCTGTTAAATGAAGCTTTAAAGCTTTTGGCATGTAACATCCCCAGATTTTTTTGTATATCACTCTGAACCTTTGGCGTTGCCGTAGCTGTTAGTGCAATGATAGGAGCTTTTCCTATTTCATTGACTATAGGGTTAATCCTCCTGTATTCCGGTCTGAAATCATGCCCCCATTCCGAAATACAATGAGCCTCATCAACCGCATAAAAAGAGACTTTAATTTGCTTTAAAAGAGCTATGTTCTCATCTTTTGTCAAAGATTCGGGTGCAACATAGAGTAATTTTGTTTTTCCCGAAAGGAGATCGTTTTTAACCTCCTGAATTTGGCTTTTGTTCAGTGAAGAGTTTAAAAAATGCGCTATTCCCTCGCTCTCTATCATAAAGCCTCTTATAGCATCTACCTGGTTTTTCATAAGAGCTATCAATGGAGAGATGATGATAGCAGTCCCTTCCAACAGAAGCGCCGGAAGCTGATAGCACAACGACTTACCTCCTCCTGTAGGCATTAGGACGAAAGTATCATTCCCTTTTAAGAGATGCTGAATTATCTCTTCCTGTTCTCCTTTAAAAGTACTAAACCCAAAATATCGCTTCAGTTCTGAATGCAGGAACTCCGATTTGACCTCCATAGCTTTATTAGCTGAAATTCTCAGAAAGTTTATGAAAATTATTTACCTTTGCGAATCTAAGTTATCTAATAGTTTTGTTATTGCAAAATATTTTTATGTATAATTCAAGTGAGGGGATCATAAATTTAGCTAAAAATGTGATAAACAAAGAGGCTTCTGCGGTTGATAATCTTAAAAACTATATAGATAGCAGCTTTGCAGAAATATCGTTATTAATTTTCAACTCTAAGGGAAGACTTATTATTACCGGAATCGGTAAAAGTGCAATCATTGGGAATAAAATTGTTTCAACACTCAATTCAACCGGTACTCCATCAATATTTATGCATGCGGCCGATGCAATCCATGGAGACCTCGGTATAATTCAACCGAATGACATTGTATTGTTCATATCAAAGAGCGGCAATACACCGGAGCTAAAATTACTTATACCTCTTGTTAAAAAAATGGGTAATACCATAATAGCAATGGTATCAAATACAGATTCATATCTTGCCCAACAGGCGAACCATATAATCAAAACCACAGTTACCCACGAAGCTTGCCCCAATAACCTGGCTCCTACTTCAAGCACCACGACACAACTGGTTATGGGAGACGCACTTGCAATAGTACTTCTGAAACTAAGGGGGTTCAGTCCAAAGGATTTTGCAAAACTCCATCCGGGCGGCTCCCTGGGTAAACGGCTTTATACAAGAGTTTCCGATCTCGTGGACAAAAAACGTTGTCCCTGTGTTTCGCCAAAAGAGAGTATTAAAAATACTATTTTGAACATCTCCGCCAATAGACTTGGGGCAACGGTTGTCATGAATGAAGATGATACCATTGCAGGTATTATTACAGATGGGGATGTAAGAAGGATGCTGGAGAAGGGAGTTGATATTGACTCTTTAGTAGCCGGGGATATTATGTCTGCGCACCCTAAAATAATAGAGTCGTCGGAACTGGCTGTTATGGCCTTTAACATTATGGAAAAGAACAAAATTACCTCTGTTGTTGTTTCTGAAAAAGGAAAATATATAGGGCTGGTACATATCCATGACATAATTAGGGAGGGAATAGTATGATAAACTTTAATCCTAGCAATCCCGGAATAGCAAATGGCAACTATTTTGCCCTTCCTTACGATGTCGAAGATTCAGAAATAGTATTTGTATCTGCCCCGTGGGATGTTACCACTTCATACGGATCCGGAAGCAGCAACGGTCCCAAAGCAATAATTGAGGCCTCGCTACAGGTAGATCTGTATGATGCCATGATTCTCAATGCCTGGATGACCAGAATCGGAACTCATCCAATTGATGAATCTCTTATCAGGAAGAGCAGAAAATACAGAAAAATTGCAGAACAGATAATAAAGCACTTAGAAGAGGGAGGAGAGCTTTCGGAGGTTGATGAAAGAATCGCTGTTGTAAATTCAGGATCTGAAGAGTTAAATGAGTATATTTGTGAGATTTGCAGAGGTTATTTGAATGCAGGTAAAATACCTGCCGTTATTGGTGGAGATCATAGTACCCCTTACGGTAACATCAAGGCTCTGGCAGAAAAATATGAAGATTTCGGAATTTTACATATAGATGCTCACGCCGACCTTAGAGCAGCATATGAGGGTTTTAAATATTCTCACGCTTCAATAATGTTTAACGCACTTAACGATTTCAGTCAGATATCACAGCTAACCCAAGTAGCAGTAAGAGACTTTTGCCAAGATGAAGCAGATTTTATAAATACCGATCCCAGAATAAGATGCTTTACAGATTTTGAGCTAAAAAGAGATCTTTTTGAAGGTAAGGATTGGAAAAAGAAATGTGAAGAGATTATTGCCACCTTACCAAAAAATGTATACATATCTTTTGATATAGACGGACTATCTCCCCATCTTTGCCCAAATACCGGCACACCCGTTCCGGGAGGGTTGGAGTTTAGGGAAGCAGATTATCTGCTTTGGTTACTGGCAACATCCGGGAAAAAGATTATCGGATTCGACCTTTGTGAGGTTGCACCGGGCGGAGAGAATGAATGGGACGCAAATGTGGGCGCCCGGATATTGTACAAATTAGCTGTCTATACCGGATTTAATCATAAAAAACAACAATAAATTAAAAGGGTATTACCACTATAAATGTCAAGCCATTTTTATAGGAAGCAAGTAGAAAGGCGAAAAGAGATTCGCAATGTTTTTGGAATATTTGTTAACAACAATTTTGCAGGAGGCGTTATTCTGCTGTTGTCTTCAATATTTGCATTAATTGCTGCTAACTTCGATTTTCTCAAAGGTTTTCATGATTTCTGGGATATAAAATCAAGTTTCACATTTGGAAATTTCAAATTGGAGATGTCTCTCCTTTACTGGGTCAATGACGCATTAATGGCTATCTTTTTCTTTGTTGTAGGCCTTGAGATTAAACGGGAAATGGTCGTAGGCCAGCTCTCTTCTTTTAAAAGAGCGTCTCTTCCGATACTTGCAGCAATAGGGGGAATGTTGGTACCTTCACTTATCTATTCCGTATTCAATATCGGTACTCCAAGTGAAAATGGATGGGGCATACCAATGGCAACAGATATAGCGTTCTCTCTTGGAGTGATCTCGCTGTTAGGCAGGACTGTTCCAGTCTCTCTTAAGATATTTCTAACGGCATTGGCTATTGTGGACGATATTGGGGCTATTATTGTTCTGGCTCTTTTCTATCCCAGTCACGAGATACATCCGGAATTTCTCATATATGCAGGGATAATAATCTCCATTTTAATCCTCTTCAACCGACTCAATGTAAACAATATTTCCCTCTACCTTATTCCCGGAGTAATACTTTGGTATTTCGTCTTACAATCGGGGATACATGCCACAGTTGCCGGAGTTATTCTCGCCATGTGCATACCTTCGAAGAGTCCGATTAATGAGGTAAGATTCTATGTGAGGAGTAAGTTCTATCTTGAAAAATTCAAGGATAAGAGCCATGGAGAGGTAGATATATTGGCCAATACCGAACAACTTGGTCTTATCCATAAGCTGCACTCAAACATAAGAAAGGTTAATCCTATGATAAACAGATTTGAGCACAAGATTAATCCTTGGGTAACCTTCTCAATCATGCCAATCTTTGCACTTGCAAATGCGGGCATTGAGTTTAGCGCAATGTTTGAGCAAGGGACAATAAATGCAGTGTCAAAAGGGATATTCTTTGGACTCCTTTTCGGTAAGCCGGTTGGTATAACTTTATTCTCATTTATCGCCTGCAAACTCAAAATTGCAGAGCTTCCCGGTGGTATCAAATGGTCTCATATTTTCGCGGTAGGAATTATTGCAGGAATTGGGTTCACCATGTCAATATTTATAGATAGTCTGGCCTTTACAGATACTGCAATCATAAATGAGGGTAAAGCTGCAATTTTAATTACCTCAATTGTAGCAGCCATTACCGGATTGATAGTCCTGAGATTATTGTTCGGAAAAGCCGAGCCAAAGGTCAAGTATAAAAAAAATCAGAGCTTATAATAAATCACAATAACTATCAATTAACAACAATTAATAAATTTTAAAAGATGAAAAGTATTATTAAAACAGCATCATTAGTATTAGTAGCATTACTAATAATTACCTCTTGTAATAAGAAGGTAGCAAAAATGCCGGGAATAACAGCAGGTATGGTAGACTCTGTAAGTTATGCGATTGGAGTATCGCTTGGCTCAATGGTGCAACAGGCTGATTTTGGCAACATAAATCTAAGAGAGGTGCACAAAGCATTGGATCACTTTCTTAAAGGCGACTCTTTGAAAATCGGTCTGGAGCAAACCAATGAAATTATAACCCATTATATGTCAAAGAGACAAGAAGCTCTTGCTACATTTAATGTTGAAGAAGGTAAAAAATATCTTGAAAAGAACAAAGAGAATGAAGGGGTTATAGAGTTGGAAAGCGGATTGCAATACAAATTAATTACAGAGGGTAACGATGTGTATCCTGCTCCGGAAGATACTGTTGAAGTTCATTATAAAGGTATGTTGATAGACGGAAAAGTATTTGACTCTTCTCACAACAGAGGCCAGACAGCTAAGCTTGCTCTTAACCAATTTATTACTGGATGGGTTGAAGGTGTTCAGAAAGTAAGTGAAGGCGGTAAAATAGAGCTGTATATCCCTTCTGAGCTTGCTTATGGTAATCAAAACATGGGTGTGATAGCTCCCGGTTCTACCCTTATTTTTGAAGTAGAACTTATTAAAGTTTTCAGAGCAGTAGTGAAATAGTAAATTGCATATTTCCAGTATAAAGGCTATCTCAAAATAGAATTTGAGATGGCCTTTTTTAAAAAGCCCTTTTGAACCAGGTAATTTGGCGTTTGGCATATCTTCTCGTATTCCTTTTAATCAATCCGACAGCCTCTTCTATAGTTATTTTCCCATCAAAATAGTCAAACAGCTCTCTGTATCCTACAGTTTTCAATGCCGTCCTCTCTCTGAACGGGTAGAGTCTCTGCGCCTCGTCAATGAGCCCGGCCTTAATCATCATATCTACCCTTTGATTTATCCTATTATATAGCTCATCCCTCTCTTTTTCTATATAGATTCGTTCAATCTCAAAACTCCTCTCTCTTTTTCTGTATCTCTTGAATGACGAGAACTTCTCTCCGGATGAAAGTATCACCTCCAAAGCCCTTACTACTCTTTGCGGATTTGAGATATCTATATTATCGTACGATTCCGGATCAAGAATCTTAAGTTCTCTTCTTAATGATTCAACTCCTTCGCTACGAACTCTTCTGACCAGTGACTCCCTGAGTTGAAGATCAGGCTCCGGAAAGTAATCGAGTCCATAACAAACAGCATCTGCATATAGCCCGGATCCTCCCACCATGACAAGTGCTTTTCTCTCTTTAAACAGCTCATTCATAAGGGATAGAGCTTCCTCTTCATATCTGCCTGCCGTATAGTAATCGTCTATTGAGTTGGTATGAATAAAGTAGTGTTTAACGATAGATAGCTGCTCAGGTGTCGGGGGCGCTGTACCTATCTTCATCTCTTTGTAAATCTGTCGGGAATCACAAGAGATAAT